>JAFRDD010000010.1 GCA_017404025.1 Clostridia bacterium | reverse complement strand
TAGCTGTTGTTGGTGTTGCTGTTGTTGGTGTTACTGTTGTTGGTGTTACTGGTGTTGGTGTTACTGGTGTTGGTGTTACTGGTGTTGGTGTTACTGGTGCTGGCGTTACTGGTGTTGGTGTTACTGGTGCTGGTGTTACTGGTGTTTGTGTTACTGGTGGTACTACTGCTGATTTTATTGTTAATGGAACCTCTATCTGATTTTGAAATTCTTGATTAACTTGTGCTTCTACTGGTTTTGTATAAGCTCCTACAGATTTTATTGTATAACTTCCTGCTGATGCATTTGCTTTTACTCTAAATGTTATTGTACCTACAACTTGATCTGTTGTTTCTCCTTGTCCACTTACTGTAATAACTTTATTGTGTACATCTTCACTATTCCATTTCCACTTTGCTGTATTCAATTCTGAACCAACTATTTCAAAAGCATTTGAATTGTAATCTAAATTTGTTAAACCTATAGCTTCAATTCCTTGTGTAACTGTAACATTTTTCATTCTTACAGTCACAGTAAACTCATCTCCAGGATTTAAAGAAGTATTTGAGGTTGTAACTTCTATAGTACACCCTACTCCTCCTGCATTAGATATATTTGTAAATGCTAAGCATATAGTCAGCATTGTTATTAATGTTGTTACTATAAATACGTATTTTTTCATAAACCATTTCTCCTTTACTTTTTTACAACTATTCATCATTATTATAATATATAATTATTTTAATTTCAACAAAAAAACGTTATTTTCTGCAAAATTATTTTTTCTAAGCTTTCTAACATCTTGAAACAGTATGTTTTATAGCTTTGTTACATTTTTATTACATTTCTAATTAGTCCAATACCAAGTAGGATTTTTCCTCCTTATTGCTTCACTTTTACTTGCTGCTATATATCTTCTTAAAACTAGTATATCCATTAAATCAATTTTTCCACTTTCATTTATATCTGCTCTTTTTTGTTCTTCTTCTGTTAATTCCCATGCTAAAACTTTTTGTTTTTTATTTTGATTTGCTATATATCTTCTTATTTTTAATAAATCACTTAAATCTACCACACCATTACCATTTGTATCACCTTTTTTATATATGCTAGTTGACGCATTTATATTATTTCCTCCAAATGATTTACTAATAATTACATATTCATTTCCTGTAGAATTAAATACGCTTCCTGAATAGCTTTCTAGTGTTAGCTTACCATTGTCTCCTGAAATAATCTTATATTTGTATATTAAATTTTTTCCATTAACACTTTGAAAAGTTGCAGTTCTAATTGCTCCATTTCCAAATTTTAATTTCAAAATTGGTGCAGTATTTTCTTTTATTTCTATTTTATTTGTATTTGCATAAATATTATTATCATATATTGCAACTATAGTTATTTCTTGACCCTCTTTATATGTTCCATTTTTAGGACTAGTTACATCTATACTGTAAAGCTCTGGAAAATCATTTGCAACTATATCTAATACTTCCAATTTTTTAGCAGAATCCGTACATTTTAAAACTTCGTTATTAATTAATACTTTTTCTTTTTCATTTATTTTTGTCTGATCCCTTTTTTCTGAATATTTTAAAAAGCTTTTTGTAATATTTTGTTTCATAGCCAAATAATCACTTTGATTACTATACACATATGTTTTATATTTTGGCATTGCATCTACAGATATATAACCATATAGACCATATTCAACTTTATAATCTTCATATGATATATAGCTAATACCATATTTGTCTGTAGAACCTCCATTTGTACCATAACTATTTAAAACAATATAGGCTCCATTATTTTTAGGTGTTACATAAGTCAAATTTCCTTTATCATCAATACTTCGACATTTAAAATTTTCCTTACTATAATTATCATCCCATCCAATAATTGTTACAGCATGTGCAGAAGTGTAAAATTTAATATTTTGTGATTTTAAACTATTATTAACTGAATTCCTATTTTTGCATATATATCCAGAATTATAATAATGCTTTCCATTTTTTGATTCTGTTGTTCTAACATTTGAAATTGTATTTTCACTTTTTAATATAGTAACAGATGCGTATAATCCACCATTATTCATTATGTGTTCTTTAACTTTATTTCTAACATTTATCAATTCACTTTCAGTTACATCATTTGAATTATTTCCATTATATACGTTAAAACTATCATCAGTGTTTCTAATTTTAGTAAAATCTGCAAAGTTAAGTATATTATGTACATAATAATTAGGTCTTAAATTATCAATTGATTTTAATGTAGTAGTGTCTGATAAATCTATTTTTGTACCATATTTTAATTTGCTTTCATACACTGGACCATTATTATATTTAAAATATTTTATAGCTCTATCAAATGTACCCCCATCTCCTAATTCTCTAGTTGAACCATATTCATTTTGAAATACTTTTGATTCTAAATAATTTAAATGCCATTCAGATAAATCAATATTATTATAACTATTAAAACCTTTTACCGATAAATATGTTCTAAGAGCTCCTAAAGAAGAAAAAGCCCAACATAGTCCTTCACTCCCTTGGTTTTCGGCTGTAATAGTTATATTACCATGTGCACTTAATCCTAATGGATTATCTTTTCTTAAATCATATGAAACTGGATATGAACTTGCCCTAGCAAATCTCTTTGCATAAGCATCATTAATTAAATCTTTGTTATTATATATATTATTATATTTATTCCAAAACTCTTCTATTGAAACTTCAGATTCTTTTGTAAAATCATTTTCTTCTGCATAAACTTCGTTAAATGATATTGATAAAAAAATTAGATAAAAAAAAATGAAACCTAAAAAAATTGTAAAAAATTTTTTCAGTTTGTTCATATATTTACAAACCCCTTTCTTATTTACATAACGACTTTAAATAAAATTATACTACATTTGCTAAAATTTGTAAATACTTTCAAAAAAAAGAGCTATATCATTACTGATATAACCCTTTATATATTAATCATCCCAATACCAACCTGGGTGATTTTGTTTTACGGTTTCACTTTTACTTGCTGCTATATATCTTCTTAAAACTAATATATCTATTAAATCGATTTCTCCATTTTCATGGACATCTGCTCTTTCTTGTTCTTCTTCTGATAATTCCCATTCTGTTATTTTTTGTGTCCTTTTTTGATTTGCTATATGTCTTCTTAACTTTAATAGATCCATTAAATTTACTGGTCCATTTCCGTCTATATCTCCTTTTTTGTATGTCATAGCTGTTATTGCATTTCCTGTATTGTCTATTTTACTTAGTTCTTTAGCATTTCCTACAGCATCATATACTGTTCCTGTATATCCTGCTATTGTTAATAATCCACTATCTCCTGTTTGGATTTTATATGTATATGTTATTGTTTTTTCACCTGCACCACTAAATGTTGCACTTCTTTCTTCCCCTGTTCCAAATTTTAATTTTAATACTGTTGTTTCTGCTCCTACTGCTTCTTTGCTTGCATTTATATATATGTTTTCATTATATGTTGCAACTATTGTTATATCTTCTCCTGTTCTATATGTTCCACTAGCTGGGCTTGTTACTTTTATACTCTCTAACTCTGGTGCAGTTCTGTCTATTATTCTTGTTATTGTTTCTGATTCTACATTACCATTTCCTGCTGTATCTGTACATTTATTTGCTTCTACTTTTACTGTTTGTGTACAACTTCCACTGTTTGTCACTACTAATGTATATGTATTTCCATCTCTGCTAGATGCTCCTTTTGTTCCATTTGCTACTTTTACATCTTCTACTGTAAAGCCTTCTACATTTTCACTCCATGTGAATGTATATGTTATACTACTTGCATTTGTTGTTTCTTCTGTTGGATTTGTTGTTATTGTAACTGTCGGTGGTGTTGTATCTAGTGGTGTTGTATCTGCTATTATTTCATTTCCCCCTAGAGTTCTATTACTTACAATTGTTTCATTTCCTATAGAATCATATACTTTTCCTGTAAAACTTGTTGTTTCTAGTTTTCCATTGTCTCCATGAGCAATTATATATTTGTATTTGATTAAACCAAATTGAACCTCATCAAATTCTGCTTCTTTTTCTTCTCCTGTTCCAAATTTTATCTTTAGTTTTGGTGCTGTAGTAGAAGTCATTTTAACTGCATTCTTTTCCCCATATACATATTCATTAAATGATACATATATATTTATTTCTTGTCCTTCTGTATATGTTCCTGAATTTGGATTTACTACATTAATAAAATTTAACATTGGTCCTGTTCTATCTATTCTTATCGTTTTACTTGCAGCTGTATTTCCATTTCCAACTTTATCTGTACATACATTAGCATCAACACTTACAGTTTGCGTACAAGTTCCTGAATTGCGTACAACTATAATATATTTTCCATCGCCATCATTATTATTATAAGCTACAGCTAATTTAAAGCCATTTACTATTGTTACATCTTCATTTACATTAAAATCCTCTACATCCTCGCTCCACTGCAATGTATATATTACTGTATCAGCACTTGTAGGATTTGTTTTATCTGCTGTTATAGTTACTTGAGGTGCTGTTCTATCAATATTTATGGTAAATTCTTCTGACTCATCATTTGAAGCATTTGTTTCAATGCTTGTACAAACATCAGCAGGCACACTTACTGCCTGTGTACAACTTCCACTATTTTGTACAACTAGTATCCATCTTGTTCCAGGAGATACCTCTTGCCATGCACCTTTCGTTGCAGTTGTACCTTCTGAATTTTTTATTACAATATCATCTGATGTAAATCCTGTTACTGCTTCATTCCATGTAAAAATATATGTAATATTATTTGAATTTGTTGTTTCATCATTTTCTCCTGCATTACTTGTTATTGTTACAGTTGGTTTAGTAACATTTTTTCTTTTTATTGTCATTATAGTTCCTTGTGCTATACCATTATTTATCTTTACAGTTGCAGTATCTTGTGTTAATGTAACTCCTTTACCATCCAAATTTTCTGTACATCCAGTAAATGTAAGTCCACTTGAAGAATAAAATACAGAACTTGAATTTTTTGATTGAGTAATTATATTTCTATATGTTTGAGTTCCATCCGCCTTACTAGTTACAGTAAATGTTTGATTTTCAAAATGTAGTGTTTTTCTAGCTTTAAATTTTGATAAAATTGAATTAGAAACATTGTATATGTGATTGCTACTAAAATCAAGAGTTTTTAATTTAGGATATTTAGCTTTTGATGCATTTGCAATCCTTTCAAAATCTGTTTGGGTCAAATTACAATTTGACATATCTAGTGATGTCATTTCATTAATAACTATATCTAGTACTTGTATCTTATTTTGAGAAGGTGTTAATTTTATTACTTCATTATCTATTAATATTTGCTCTTTGGCAGAATATTCTGATTGGACTCTCGTAAATTGTTTAATTATTTCTTCTTTCATTTTATTATAAGATGATGTATTACTAAATGTATATGTTACATAATTAGGCATTGTATCTGCTGATAAATATCCATATACATATCTTTCAATTGTTGAATCTTCATAAGATACCCATCCAAATCCATTATTTCCCCAATCATCTCCCCAGCTGTTCATTATTAAATATGCACCATTTTGTGTTGGTGTTACATAATTTCCATTACTGTCTTTACTTTTAAAATTATCTTTACTATAATTATCATCCCATCCAATTATAGTAATAGTATGGCCGTCTTCCATATTATCTGGATTATAAATATTATATCTTTTATATCTATAACTAGCATTAATGTATGTCGTTATTCCTCCATTTTCCATAATATGTTGTTTTATTATATTTCTTATTTCAGTAACTTTCTCACCTGTCATTTCTGGCGAAGAACTACTTGCTCCGTTATACACTTTAACTGTTCCATCACTTTGCCTAACTTTAAATACTGTTGGAAATCTTATTGTTTGATGTACATATATGTCAGGCTTTAAATTATCTAGTCTATCAAAAGTTGCTTGATCTGTGCTCGTAATTGATTGATATGGACAATCTTCTTCCAAAACTGGACCATTATTATATTTATAATATCCTAGTGCATGAATAAAATTTCCTCCACCTCCTAGTTCTCTTTTATACGGAATAGAATTAAACTCATATTTACTATACCATTTAGACGTTAAATAATTCATATGCCATTCTGATAAATCATAATTTTCACCATTTTTTAATGCCAAATGTGTTCTTAAAGAGCCTAACGCAGCAAAAGCCCAACATAATCCTTCAGAGCCTTGGTCTTCTACTCCAAAATCATTTCCATCTTTTAAATTAAATGATGTTGGAATTGTTGTTGCTCTTGCAAATTTTGGACTTAATCCAGTATTATAATTTTTTAGCTTTTTTCCATATACTTGTTCAAAATCTTCTATTGATAAGTCATACTTATCTGGTATAACATAAACTTTAGCTTTTTCTTCTTCTGAAAGGGCTAAATACCTTTTATATGCTTCGCTATACTTTTCATAATCTTCATCTTCTTGTGTATTATAAGCTACATTATTCTCTTTTTTTATATCATTCTCTTTTTCATTTTCCGCAGCAATTGCTACCGGAAATATCGTAGAAAATAAGACAATATTAAATGATGCTAAAATCAATAATGTAATTAAAATCTTTTTTAAATATTTCATATTTTTCTCCTCCAACTAAAACTTTTTTATAATTATATCTTAATCCTCCCAATACCAATTTGGATGGTTTTGCTTTACAGTTTCACTTTTATCTGCTGCTATATATCTTCTTAAAACTAATACATCCATTAAATTAATTTCTTCTTTTCCCTCTTCATGAACATCTGCTCTTGATTTTTCTTCTTCTGATAATTCCCATTCTGTTATTTTTTGTGTTCTTTTTTTATTTGCTATATATCTTCTTAACTTCAATAGATCCATTAAATTTACTGGTCCATTTCCGTCTATATCTCCTTTTTTGTACGTTTTACTTCTATTTACAGTCATCTTGGTTCCTTGGGCTATACCACTATTTATCTTTATTATTGCAGTATCTGCCATTAATGTAACTCCCTTTCCATCTGTTTTTTCCGTACATCCAGTAAATGCAAATCCATCTTCTGAATAAAATGCATTTCCATTTATTTTTGCTTGAATAAATATATTACTATACTCTTGTGTACTATATTGATTACTGGTCACAGTAAATGTTTGGTTTTCAAAATTCATTGTATCTTTTGCACTAAAATAATTTAGTATTGAATTATTAACATTAGATATATGATTTCCCTTAAAATTAAGTGTCTCTAATTTAGGATATTTTGCATTTGAAGCTTTTGCAATCATTTCGAAATCACTTTGACTTAAATTACAATTTGACATATCTAGTGATGTCATTTCATTAATAACTATATCTAGTACCTGTATTTTCTTTTGAGAAGGTGTTAACTTCATTACTTCGTTATCTATTAATACTTTCTCTTTTGCAGAATACTGCGCTTGATTTGGTGTAAATTGCTTAATTATTGCTTCTTTCATTTTATTATAAGATGATATATTACTAAATGTATATGTTACATAATTAGGTGTTGTATCTGCTGACAAATATCCATATACTGCTTGTTCAATTGTTGAGTCTTCATAAGATACCCATCCAAGTCCATTATTGCCCCAATCTTCTCCCCAACTATTCATTATTAAATATGCTCCATCTTTCGATGGTGTTACATAATTTCCATTCTTATCTTTACTCTTAAAATTAGTTTTCTTATAATTATCATCCCACCCTATTATCGTTATATCATGTGATGCTGTTATTCCTTTTGTATTATAATAATTATAGTTATTTCTAAAATCTGCTCCATTATTTATTCCTGAGTCTACTCCTCCATTTTCTATAATGTGTTGTTTTATTAAGTTTCTAACTTCTAAAACTTCTGTATCACTAATAGCATTTGATATAGACATATTCACTTTATTGTATGACTTTGTACTTCCATCAGTTTGTCTAACTTTATATACTACAGGAAATTTTATTGTTTCATGCACATATATTTTGGGCTTTAAACTATCTAATCCATTTAATGTATCTTGACTTGTACTTGTAGTTGATCTATATGGACAATCTTCTTCAAACACAGGTCCATTATTATATCTATAATAGCTTAATGCATTCCTAAAACTTCCTCCATCGCCTAATTCTCTTAATCCCCCATATTGGCTATATAAATTAGATGTTAAATAATTCATATGCCATTCTGAAAAATTATAATTTACACCGTTTTTTAATGCCAAATGTGTTCTTAAAGAACCTAACGCAGCAAAAGCCCAACATAACCCTTCAGAACCTTGACTTTCTACTTCAAAATCATTTTCATCTTTTAAATTAAATGATGCTGGAATCACTTGAAGCCTTGCAAACTTAGGACTTAGTCCATAGTTATAACTTGCAATTTTATTTCCATAAACTTGTTTAAATTTTTCTATTGACATGTCATTATCTATTTCATTTTCAGCAGCACTTACTTTTGAAAATATCGTAGAAAATAGAATAATATTTAATATTGCTAAAATCAATATCAAATATGGCTTTTTCCTTAACTGCCTCATACTTTTTTGTTCTCCCTTCAATAAACGCTTTTTTCCTTATTATAATTATATCTTATATTAATGCTTTGTAAATACTAGAAATTCAGTCTTTTTTAACGTTAGCAACTATAAATTTACGGAAATACAAACATTTATTATTTTTAAATTTTCTTTAAATTTGTATTACATTATAATTACAGTAATTGCAGTTTAAATAGTTTTTCTTACGGAATCAATTAACTTTTAAGTTTTTTTTATTTTTTCTTGCTTAAATTTTTATAATATGGTATTATATTATAAAATTAATTGAAGGAGGATTTAATATTATGGCTTTACCATTTATAATTCTTGCTATAATAGTTATAGCTTTAATTATTGCAATAATCGCTACTTACAATGGATTAGTTCAAGCAAAAATGAAAGTTGATAACAGCTGGAGCCAAATTGATGTTCAATTACAAAGAAGATTTGATTTAATTCCAAACTTTGTTGAAACTGTAAAAGGTTATATGAAGCATGAATCAGAAACTTTTGAAAACATTGCAAGATTAAGAACTGCATGGGCAAATACAACAAGCATATCTGAAAAAGCAGAACTTGATAACCAAATGTCAACTGCATTAAAGACAATTATGGCTGTTTCTGAAAGTTATCCAGAATTAAAAGCAAATCAAAACTTTTCAGAATTATCTGAAGAATTAAGAAATACTGAAAACAAAATATCATTTTCTAGACAATTTTATAATGACACTGTAACTATATATAATACTAAAATCCAAGTATTTCCATCAAATATAGTTGCTGGTATGTTTCATTTTACAGCAAGAGAATTATTCCAAGTTCAAAGTGCTGAAGCAAGAAATAATGTAAAAGTAGATTTTAATAATTAAATTTATAAAGAAAAACACTTACCTTAAATTTTGTAAGTGTTTTTATATTTTATAATTCAAATATTTTTGTAGCATTTTTATATGTATTTTTTGCAATTACATTTATATCTACTTTTTTAACATCAGCAATTTTTTGTGCTATATATTTTACATTTATAGGTATATTTCTTGTTCCTCTTACTGGCTCTGGAGCCAAATACGGACTATCTGTTTCAATTAACATTTGTTCAATTGGTACCATCTCTATAATTTCATTTGCATTTTTAGAATTTTTAAATGTAACAGGCCCTGCAAAAGAAATATAAAAACCTAATTTTAATGCTTCTTTTACTAATTCTCTATTTAAAGGGCAACAATGAAAAATACCTTTTTTCATTACTTCATTTTCTTTTAAAATTTGAATAGTGTCCATAACAGCTTCTCTTGTATGAATCTGTATTGGCAAATTATATTTATTAGCCAATTTTATTTGCTCAATAAAAGCTAATTTTTGCAGATTTTTATTTTCTATATTCCAATAGTAATCTAAACCAATCTCTCCTACGGCAACAATTTTGTCCTCTGTTTTCAATAATTCTTCAATTTGTTCTAATTCTTTCCACAATTCTTCTTCAGTTTGTGGAATATCATTAGGTGAAATACCACAAGTCGGATAAATAAAATCATATTTTTTTCCTAATTCTATTGCAAATCTGCTTGATTCTAAACTATATCCAGCTGAAACAAATTTTGTTATATCATTTTCTTTTATGCTTTTAATAATATTTTCTCTATCTTCATTAAATTTTTCATCATTTAAATGTGCATGAGAATCAAAGAATTCCATTACTTACCTCCAAATTATTAGACTATTACTAAAAAGAACTGGATTATCTTATATAAACAACCCAGCTCTTCTATTTACTCTTGATTGTAGCAATTCATATTTATATCTTTTCCTAAATGCCATTTTCCTACAAAATCTACTTCTAAATAATCATCTAAATTATATGTTGGCTCTTGAATAACTTTTCCTTTTATATCAATACTTCCCCATTTTCCATCTTTTTTAACTGCACAAAAGCCAGAACTATTTTGATCTGTTGCATCATCATAAATATAATCTACTACTACTTTTCCATTTTTATCTACGAAACCATATTTTCCATCTTTTTTACTTAAAAATAGTGTATTAGAAACTAATATGTCAGTAACTGGTTTTTCTTCGAATTTAAAGTTAAAATATTTATATTCATCCCCAACTCTTAATTTCATATACCCCTTTTCTGTATCTATTTTTATTAATATTCCAGATAATTTTGTTTCATAAACACTATTTATTATTGTATTTATATAACTACTATTTTCTGTTATAAATATATCTGCAACTTCGTCATATTTTATACTTGTATAATCAAATAATATTTTTTGATTTCTACTAAAGTCAATAACACCATATTTTCCATCTTTTTTTGCTATAAGAGTTGTATTTTGAGCTTTAATTAAATCTTCATAAACAGGTTCAATTACTATTTCGTTATTTTCTTTCATAACTCCATATTTACCATCTTTAGAAAAGATAACACCATCTTTTGCACTTGATAAAATTGTTTTTATTTTGTCAAAACCTTCTGTTATATAGTCTGTTCCATCTTGTTTTATAACCTTGGTTTTTCCATCTTCTTTTACAACATATAGATTATCTCCAGATATTTTTTCAACTGAATTATATTTACTTTCTAAAACTTTATTTGCAGAATAATCTATAACTCCATATTTTTCATTTTGGTCTTTTACAATAAATCCAGATTTGTTGTCTTTACCTAAATTGGTTATATCCAAATATTTAGGTTCAATTATTATTTTTCCATCTTTATCGGCAATTCCAATTTTTCCATCTTTTTTTATTTTCAAAGAATTTTTAACTCCATCTAATGCGGCTATATCTTCATATTGTGGTTCTAACAAAACTTTTCCATCCAAATTAATTAACCCGTATTTTCCATCTTTTTGCACTTTTAAACAATTATCTTCATACCAAATATTATTATTTATATCATTATTAGCTAATGCTTCTATGTTTGAATATTCAGTAAAAATTTCTTCATTTTTACTATTTAAAGCTTTTGTTTTATATACTCCGCTATCATAATCAACATCATAAGTACAAATAAAAACATCTTTTTTATTATTTGGAATTATAATTAATTCTTTATATGCTGGATCTACTATAACATCTCCATTTGAATTTATTACTCCATATTTTTCATTTTTATATATTGTAAAATAGCTTTCACTACTTATTTTTCCTTTTGTATTATCTTTTGATATTATACCTTGTATAACAAATATAGACATTATTATTGCTACAATTGCTATTACAACCGCAAATACTTTTTTCATATTTAATTTGGGCTCATCATCATATCTTTTTCCTCTGCTCATACATTTCCTCCTTGATTTATTATGCTATACTATATCATAAAAAAGCATTTATTTCAATAGGGAATTTTATTTCACAAAAAGGACGACTTATTGATGTAAAATTTACTTCAATAAGTCGTCTTATTATTATTTTTTATTTTTTTTGCTAATTATAATTCCAAAGATAGATAATATAAATAATGTTACATAACTAAATATTGTATCTCCTGTTTTTACATTTTTTGCATATACTAATTTAGTAGTATCTACATCACTTTGTTCATTTTCATTTGTCTCTTCTGTTAAATTACTTGTGTCTTCGTTATTTTCTATTGTACTTTCTTCAATTTCGTCTTTAGGCTCTTCTTTTTCATTATTATCATCTTTTTCAGGTTCAGGTTCAGGCTCTGGTTCAATTTCTTTAGGAATAGCCTCAAACTCAACTACAATATGAATATTTTCATCTATTTTTGTTAATGTATCTATAGTTATAACACCATTTTCGCCTTCTGCTAATAAACTTTCACTTATTATTCTATTATTTATTGTTATTAATTTTACTCTATATCCTTCATCTGGTGTAATTTTTATTTCTTTTTTGTTACTTCCCATATTATAAACTTTTTCATATACTCCAGCATTTTCTCCAGAAATTGTTCCACCTTTTACTTGCTCCCCATCTTCATTATGTAATTTTACTTCTGTTGTTATATTAAATTGTTTTTCATAATAGTAAATAACTTCTACAACACTGTCTTCTATATAATGAACACTTTTTTCGTCTTCTTCTTTCTTAACACTAATTATATTTTCGTCTTCACTTATATATCCATCTACAGAAACATAACCATCATATGTATTTCTTGTAGTTATTTCTTCTTCATCTTTATATCCTGATAAAGTTTCAAAATCTAATAATTTTCCAGATTCTTGTGTTAAACCATTTTCTCTATCTTCTTCTGTAATTTCAATATGTTTTATAATTATTCCACTTAAAATTTTATCATACCAATATATAATTGTTACTGTATCAGAATACATTTTACCATTTGCATTATTAAAACTGTCTAAACTGATTCTACTATATTTTTCAAGACTATCTTCTAATTCATCTGTAACTCCTTTATCAGAAGCTATGTAATTTAGAATTGTTTTTCTAGATGTATTAAAATCTTTTCCTTCATATCCTTCTATTGTCTCTTCTTCGGCTAAAACTTTAGGATTTCCTTCTTCATCTACTTCTATTGCTGATAAATATTTTACTATAACTTTAGAATTTTTCCTAAATTCTACTTCAACATGTTTATTAGATTCCATATTTTTAAAGAATCCATTATCTGATTTTAACACAACTTTTCCATCATCTTCTACTAAATCTTTAAAATCAATTTCATTTTGTTCTTCATCTTCTTTATTCTGTTTTATTATTATCTTAGCCACTTGATATCCTTCATCTGGTGTAATAATTATTTCTTTTGTACTATCATTATTTTTGGTTACTTCTTCATATATTGCTTCATCCTCTCCTGAAATTGTTCCTCCTTTTACAGTCTTTTCAACTCCAGATTTTGATACTTCTGTATGTTCTATTACACTTGTTGTAATATGCACTTTAGATTCATCTGGTTTTCTTACATAATATACATTTATTACATTTTTATTTTTATCAGAACCTACTATTAATGGTAAATCTTTTTCTCCATCTATTTCTTGATCTAAAGCTCTTACTTTTTGGAATACATAACCATCTTCTATTTTATCTTTATAATCTGTTATTACACTTCCATTTTCTGCTATATATTTTTCAGTTTTTGTATTATCCATATCTCCATCATAGAAATAACGTACTTCGTAATTATAATTATCTTTTACATAATATACATTTATTACATTTGTTTCTTTATTATCAGTTAATTGAAGTGGCATATCGCCCTCTTCACCTTCTGAATTTAAAGCTTTTACTTTTTCAAATCTATAACCATTTTCAATTTTGTCTTCATATTCACTTATTGGATCTTTGTTGTCTACTACTTTATGCTCCAATTTGCTTACATCTTCTATTCCATCATAGAAGTAATGAACAGTATATTCATATTCTTTTTGTATATAATAATATGTTATTTCAGATTTTTTATTATACTGTAATATATCTTCTATTGTTGTATCTTCTTTTATGGTGCTCTCAACAGATGTTAAATTATATGCATCTATTAAATTTATATAATCTTCGTTATCTTTTAATGAATATTCATTTTGCGTTGTAATTTCATAATTTCCATTTTCATCAAAAGATATTGTCGAATCTGTTTTTATTACTTTATCTTCTGCCAATTTATTTTGAGTTCCTTCTATATAATGATGTATTGTTAATTCTATTGGCTCTAATTCATAATAATAACTTATTTCTATTGTTTCATCACCATATACTCCTATTGCATTTTCTGGAATTATATATTTACCATTTTCATCTTTTTGAAGACTTAAATTTTGTAAATCTATTCTTGGTGATGTTTCATATTTTTCTCCTTTTTCATCTGTATAAATTTCATCTTCTGCAACCTTTTTAGTTGTATACATCTCTTCTGGTGTTTGAGCTAATTTATCTTTATAATAATGATGTACAATTATTTTTGGTTGTTTTGCATTTCTAAATACTAAAGTCTCATTTTCTGTTCCCGCTTCTACTAGTACTTCTTGTGGTTCGTTATTTAGTGAGTATCCTTTTGGAGCATTTATTTCTGTTACTTTATATCTTCCTGGATATAAAACTTTTGATACCTCTCCATTTTTATCAGTCTTTACTTCTCCTGTATAATAGTCTGTTAATCCTATATTATTTATTTTAAATATATCTTCTCCTGCAGTTACTTCTGAATTTTTATCATATATTAAATGTAAATAATATAATTTTCCTCCATTTAATACAGTTTCATAATCTTTTGCTTCTACTTCTCCAGAAATACTAATTAATTTTTCATTTGCATCTTTATAATTAGCAAGTATTAACTTTTCACTAACTATTGCATAACCATAGTCTGCATCTTCACTTGAAATTTCAGCATTTACTTTTAATCTGAATTTTCCAGATGTATTTCTTAAATCTAAAGGAATATATGAATGTGACACTGTATTATCTAATTTATTAGTTGATACATATTTTTCATCTTCTAATCTAAAATAGTACTTGTCAGAAGTAGTTTCAACTTCATATAAATTTATACTATTTATTTTCATATCACCATTTGATTTTGGAATATATTCAAATTTCAAATTATATTTCTTTCCACCTTGTAGAATTACGCTATAATCTTTTGCAGGAATCGAAGTACTTATTATATCATCAAATAATATTTTTGTATTACTTGAATTTTCTTCTTCAACATATCCTTTAATTTTTCCTGATAATTCTGCATTTACAACTAATTTATAATTTCCTTCTTTATCAGTTAAATCTATTTCTTTGTTTCCTTCTGCTTTTGTTTCTATACCTGCGTTATTATTTCTTGGTGCATAATATCCATCTTTCTTTAAGAAATAATCAACTGCATTTGTTTTTAATATTTCATCTTGCATAGTTTGAAGTTGTATACTATTTATTTTAATTTCATCTGTAGTTGAATTTGTTTTATATGCTAAATTCAAATAATATATTTTTCCACCTTGTAATATTACATTATAGTCCTTATTTTCATTGCTAGTTACATTCATAAAAGCTTTATCTTCAATGTACTCTTTAGAAATAGCATTTTCTGTAACAGTTCCCCAACAATTTTTATATGATTTGCCTCTTGCATTTACTGTTAACTTGTAATTTCCTACATTGTTAGTCAAATCAATTTTAAAGTGTGTATATGCTGTTGAATTATTATTCATATTTAAATTGTTTGGAACATAGCCTCCATTATTATATTCAAAATAGTAATTATCATTTATAATATTACCTAGGTCTTCTACTTTTATATTGTTTATTTTTACACTATCTGTATTAGAAACAGCCATATATTCAAGTCTTAAATAATATTTTTTCCCTCCTTCAAGTAAACTACTGTAATCTCCATTGATTGTGTTATTTCCACCTGTTGAGAATAAAGTTGTTTTCTTATTACCTGATAAATTATCTTCTATTATTTCTGCCAAATAATTTGCTGTAACTTTTGCTTCAGTATTTACTGTTAATTTATAATATCCAGACTTATCTGTTAAATCTATTTCTTTATATGATATTGCTTTTGATGTAAAATCGCCATTTAAATTTGAAGGTACATATATTCCATTTATTTTTATAAAATAATTTGGTGTATTTGTTTGTAAATCAGTTTGTGCCTTTTTAATAGATATTCTATTTATTTTTACAGTGTTTCCTGTTCCTGATGCAAAATATCCAAAATTCAAGTAATATTTCTTTCCATGTTCTAAAAATGTTCTATAATTTTTTGCAGATTGATCTCGTCCTTGTATATATATAAATCTCTTATCACTTGAAGATGAAGAACTATTAGTTGGTTCATCTTGCGTTACAATTGCCCAAAATGGTGCATTTGCTTTTCCTTCAACATTTACTATTACTTCATAATCATCTTCTTCATTTGTTAAATCTATTTCTTTATATGATAATGCACATGTATTATTAGCTTTATTCAAATTATTAGGTATATAAGCACCATTGTCATTTACAAAATAATATTCTCCATTTGAAATCAATCCATCATTTGTTTTATATAATATAATGGCGTTTATTTTAGCTTTGTCATCTGTTCCTACAGCAATATAACCAAAATTCAAATAATATTTTTTGCCTTTTGTTAATGTTTGTTTATAGTCTGTTGCAGTTACTTCTGTATTGTTTACTATATAGAATAATGTATTGCTACTATGAGAATTTGCATTTGCCGGTGTATTTTCTGTTACAACTCCCCAAAATGGAGCATTTGTTTTTCCTTCTGCATTAACTATTAATTCATAATCTGTTTCTGAATTAGTTAAATCAATTTCTCTATATGCCAATGCAGTTAAATTGTTATTGGTATTTAAATTACTTGGTGAATAATAATCTCCCATATCAGTAAAACTATGTCTTCCATTTGGAATTAGCTCTGATGTTACTTTTTCATATCTTATATCATAAATTTTTGCAACATTATTTCTTGAAGAAGAATTATACCCTATAGTTACATAATATTTTTTTCCACCTTTTACATAATAGCTGTAATCGTATCGTTCTAATTGAGTACTATTTGTACATCTAAAAATATTACCTGCACTGTTACTTACTGAATTACTATCTCCTGGTTCATTTTCTGTAACTACTGCCCAAAATGGTAAATATGTTTTTCCTTCAGCACTTACTATAATTTGATAATCGCCTTCTTCATTTGTTAAATCTATTTCTTTATATGATAATGCAGTTGTTGATCTATTCAAATTTAAATTATTTGGAATATATACTCCATCTTGTTTTATAAAATAATATTGACCACTAGGTGTTAATTCATCTTTATTTTCTTTACTTTTTTCTTTAGCTTTAATTCTTATACTATTAATTCTTGCATTAACAGTGTTTTGAGTATTTTCATTAAAGTTACTGTATTCAAAATATAAAGTATATTTCTTTCCACCTTGAAGAATTTTTGAATAATCTTTTCTCTTATCATCACCAGATTTTTTTATAGAAAATATATAATCTGATTCTTGTACTTGTGCTGGAGTATTTTCTCCTTCAACTATATAAGATTCAAATTCCCCATTAAATCCATATGTTTCTTCTTCTCCCCCTGCATTAACAATTACTTCATAACTTCCATCATAATCTTCTAAATTTATTTCTATTTTTGAACAAGCATATTCTGATTTTGGTACATATTTTCCATCAACTTTTTCAAAAGTATTATTAATATTTGAAGTTCCTGGCACTAATTCTATATTTTTATTTACTAACTCAATTTCATTACCATTTTTAACTTTATCAAAATTAATTTTATTGATTTTAATAGTATCTTCTGAATCACTGCATTTATAGCCTAAATTTAAATAATATTTTTTTCCTCCTTGTAAATAAATACTATAATCTTTTGCCTCTACATTTCCATCATTTTCATCAATATAATATACTAAATTGTTATTTGTTCTTTCTGGTTTTGATGAATATGCAGTTCTTTCTGAAATAAGTCCCCAGAAAGCATCTTTTGATTTTCCTTCTATATTTACTGTAAGTTCATAATTATCAGTATCATTTGATAAATCTATTTCTAAAAATGAATTTGCTTGAGTATCTTGCACATTTAAGTTATTTGGTACAAATCCTTCATTTACTGGTTCAAAATAGTATATAAATGATGGATTTAAATATACAATATCTGAACTATTTTTCATTTCTTTTATTTCATCATTTTTCAATGTTCCGTCATCTATACGTTCTATTTTAAATGTTGCGCCTTCCAAACTTTCTTCAGTATCTTTATCAATCTTTTTAAGTTTTAAAATTTGTTCTTTTGGAGCATAAGCTACTACTATATGTTTATTTTCATTCATATTTGTAAAATAATTTTGTCCAATAGTATAAGTTCCATTATTATCAACTGTATATTCAATCTCTTCGCCATTTACTGTTATACTAATAATATTATATCCTTCGTCTGGAATCATTATTATTTCTTTTGTATTATTTCCATTATAATCTACAGTTTCGTATGGTTGCATATCTTCACCAGTAATAGAACCACCTTTAACTCCATCTAATTCATAAACATCTGTTGTTATTTTTAATTCTTTTAAATCATTTTCTATTGTTACTTGTGTACTTTCATTAACTTGTATTTGAGTTGGTGTAGCTAATACTGGATTGTAAGTTGTTCCTCTATAATTCCAAACTAAATCTGTATTCAAATCATTATAAAATTCTAGAGACTTCATTTCTTCGCTTGTTACTTTATCTCCATAGCTATTAACTATTCCTGATAATTTTATTGAATCTAAGTAATAATTATTTACTATAGCAGCGTTTCCTCTTACATTTCCTACTACTCCTCCTTCATATACATAGGTATTACCATTTTTGCTATTACTTCTACCATTTAAGAATCCTGTATTGTAACAATTTGATATATTACCACTAGTATATCCGGCAATACCTCCTAAATAGGAAATTGCATTATTATTATTATTTATAATTGCATTACACAATGCATTACACTCTATATCTCCATTATTATAGGAATTTTTTATGCTTCCGTAACTCTGTTTTCCTACTATTCCACCTGCATTACTTTTAGTAGTATTATCACTTATATGTGTTCCTGTATAAGTATTTGATACACTCTCACAAGTAATTTTTCCAGTATTATAACACTCTGTAATAGTACTACTTGAATCACCAGCTATTCCTCCTGCGCTATTTTCAGAATATCCACTGCTAGCACTGTAACAATGTACATCTCCTGTATTATAACATCTTTCTATATTACCATTATATGTATATGCTGCTATTCCTCCTGCTTGGTATTTTCCGTTAATTTCACAATTATTAGTGCAATTACTTATATTACTATTTTTTGCATATCCAACTATTCCCCCACTAGATGCTCCATTAATTACACCACTATTCATTTTTACGTTTTTAATTTCTGCATTTGTGGTTTTGGAGAATAGCCCAGTATATTCATCTTCTCTATTAATATAAATATTATTAATATTTTTTTCTTGTCCATCAAATATTCCTGCAAAACCTCGTTCATTGTTTCCGATTGGCAAAAATCCTTTTCCTGTGGTTAACTCTGTTTTTAAATCTTCAATTGTACCATTTTCATTTAAGTCTCCATATTTTTTAGTTTGATAATCATTATATGAATATATATTATTAAAATCTAAATTATTATTAAGTATAACTGTTCTTCCTTCATATGTATATCCTAAATCAACATCAATAGATAAGTCTAATAAATCTTCTACATAATTTATTTTCTCTATATATCTTTGCTTATTTAGTATAGGATATCCATTATTAATATTTCCAGTATCTTTTGCATATTCATTAGGATTTAATAAATCTACAAAATCAACGCTTTTCATATTAGCTGCGGTTTTTCTTTCACCATAATTATTTTTATTATCACCACTAATTGTTATTGTACTTAAATAATAACAGTTTTCAACTTTTGTTAAACCTTCTACATCTTCTCTTACATTTCCTATAATCGCTCCAACAGATATTTCTTTTTGTCCAGAAACTCCTGTAATGTCTCCTGTATTATAGCAATTATTAATATTGGCAGTTATTCTATTAATTCCATCATCATATTTATTTGCTGAATATGCATATCCTACTATTCCTCCAGAAACATTTCCTGTTACAGAACCCCTATTATAACAGTTTGTAATATCATATGTAAAAATATTATTTGCTATCCTTCCACTATATATTACAGAAGTATCGCTATTGGATGAAGCATTTCCTATTATTCCCCCAGCATTATTTTCAGCTGTAATATTTCCAGTATTATAGCATGAATTAATTTTTCTTATTGCATCATAAACACTTGCACCACAAATTCCACCTACATCTTTACCTGTTAAATTACATTTGTTATAACATTTGTTTATAATACAATTTGAATCAACTAATCCTACTATACCACCTACATAATTTCTTCCGTTTATTTCTCCTGTAACTCCTATATTTTCAATAGTAGCATCACTTATATATCCAAATAAACCAGCACTAACTTTAGATGAATTTATATAGATATTTCTTATTTCATTACCATTACCATCGAAAATACCTCTAAACTCTTTTAAATTTTCTCTATTTCCTATTGGCGTAAATCCAATACCACTTGTTAATTCTGTTTTTATGTTTGGATTTCTATAAGAACTATCTTCATTAAAATCCAAAGTTTTATTTAATTTTACGTAATAATAATTTTTTTCTTCTGAATTATTTACTTCTATAGACAAATCTACCAAATCTTCTATTGTATTAATTTCTACATTTTTGTAAATTTTTTCTTTTTCATTTGGTTCAATATTATCTCCATTTGAAATTTCAAACAATTCTTCAGTTTGTTTAATTTCATATCCATCTAAAAATTCAACTTCTACAGTTTTATATTTACCACCTCTTAATGGTAAATTAATGTTACCATTATTATCTGTTACAACTATATATTGTCCTTTTTCATTTAATTCACCAACATAATTTCCATTAACATCTTTTGCATAATCTATTTTTCTACCATAATCGTCAACTTCATATATAATAAACTTAACATTCTTTAGCGGTTCTCCTGTTTTAGAATCTACTTTTGTTAATCTGAATAATGGTTTATCTTGTAAATATAATTTTACTGTATTTCCTTCTACTTTTACATCTTTAAAAGATTTTAAATTATCTCTATTTTGTACATCTACTTCTAAGTCATTGTTTTCATTTTTTGTTACTTTTATTTTTACTTCTTCTATATTATTTGAATATCCTTCTGGAGCTTTTAATTCTCTAATTGTGTATTCTCCTGTTATTGGTTTATTTTCAACATGTAAAAATAAATCATTTACCTCAAATTTTCCATCTATATTTGTTATAAATTCTTCTTGTGTTCCTTTATCTATGCTATTTAATAAAAATTTAGCATTAGCCAATTTTATTAAATTTTGAGTATCTTCTTCTTGTAAATTTTCTTCAACTTTTATTACTTCTAAATTGTATGTTGGTATTTTTTCATTAACTAAATTCAATTCTACAATTGGAGTTACTTCTCTTTCTGTTATTATCATTGCATTTAAAATTGCATCTTCAGAATCTACTTTTAAATTCCCTTCATTATCTCTCACAATTTTAAATTTATGCTTATTAGTATCTACATAATATCCTTCGGCTTCTATTTCTTCTAATTCATACTCTTCATTTATATTTAGCCCTGTTATTTCTATTTTTCCATTAGAATCTGTTTTATATGATTGAGCAATATTTTCACTTATTATTCTAAATTTAACATTTTCTAAATTATTTTGTTCACTATCTTTTTTGTTAATATTTAAAATAAATTTTACTTCATCTTCTAATTTTGCTTTTATTAAATTTTCATTTTCTATAACTTCTGGTATCTCTTTAAAATTTCCTTCTGTAACAATTATTTTTAATTTTCCTTCTTCATCTACTACAGCTTTAAATTTTATAATTTCATTATTAATCATGTATTCATCTGGTGAGTCAACTTCTTCTAATGTATATTCTCTATCAAAATATAATTCTTTAAATAGTAATTTTCCTTCTTCATTTGTTGTTGCAATTACACTTATTTCTTTTCCTTCAACATCTAATGTTGTTGCTTTATATGTTGCATCTTTTACTAGTATATTATCAAAAGATTTTTTATTTTTTGTTAATTCAAATTTATACTTAGATACTATAGCAATTCCAACTTTATTTGGTTCTGTTTGTGTTTCTAATTTTCCATTTTCTGTGTCTAAGCAATAATATACTGCATGATCACTATATGATGCTGTATTATAATTAAGCCCTACTGGCACTTCTACTTCATAAGAAAATACTTCAGTTTCATCTTTTTGTAATTTATAATCTCCTAATAGTATTAAATAAGTTTTTATTTTTGACCAATCTTCTACTTCGCTTTCTGTCTTCCACATATTATTAGCATTAGATAAATCTTTTGTTGTATCTTCTTTTTCAGAATAATAAATTGTTGTATAATCTTTTAATGTCTCTGGAACTTTTATTCTGCCTACAATGCTTGTATTAAATTTAGAATTTAAACTATCATTTGTTAATATATATGTATTACCTTCAAATGGTATTTTTCCTAAAATTTTTGTCTCACTAATTGTTCCACTGTAATTATTAGTTACACTAACATTAATTGTTGCAGTTCTTGTTTCATCAGCTTTTTCTATATCAGCAATATTTGGTGCTATTGTAATACTTTCTTTATCATCATAATTAGATACATATTCTGCTGTTAATAAACCAGAAGGTGCTAATATTGTTAAATCATCTTCTACACATCCAATATTATCTGCTACATTTCCATCTTTATCTAAATCAAATATATCTGCAGATTTTTTACTATAATTATTACAATTTTCATTAAATCCATATAGTTTTATTTTAGAATTTTTAGTTGGGTTTAATGGATTAGCTGTTATGTCTGCATTTATTATTATAGTAAATGTCTGTGGCTGTATATTTTTTGTAAATATTTTAATATATTGTTTTCCATTTTCTTCATATGTATAATAATTATTAATTTTTACACTTTCATTTGTTAATTCAATATCATTTATTTTTAAATTTATTATTTCTTCTGGCATCTCTATTAAAAATACACCATTTTTCCAAGCCTTTTGATTTCCACTTACAACTTTAGTGTCAATTTTCAAATTAACATTTTCTGTCTTTTGATTTGAAATATTCTCTGGTATAATTGTTAATTCTTGTACAGATTCATCCATTTCATAATATGCATAATTAGATTTACTTATAATAGATGTTGTTTCATTTGTCTCTGTTACATATCCTTCTGCTAATTCAAGAGTACCTTTTAAATAAGTATACATATATAATAATTTTTCAAATTGATTATAATCATATTTATTTAAAAGCGCATTATTGTCTATTTCTTTTATTTGGAAAATTCCTAAACTTCCTCTGTTTATAGGTTTACTTGTTTCTATCTTTATTGTTTTTAAATTTACATTATATAAATTATTTTTATCATATTTTTCCCAATCTTCTTTATAAAAAGTTTCTAATAATAACCCTGTTTTTCCATCATATAATTTTATCCAACCATCATTTCCTAATAATCCTGTTGCATCTTGAAAATAAATTCCTACAGTATTAATATATTGACTAATACTTTCATAATTTCCGTCTGCATCTAGAAATTCATCACTTTTGTCCTCTTCTTCTTTTTTCTCTTCTAATATTAATTTATCTACTCCTTCATTATTGTTAATAAAAACTCTCCATTCTACTGGATATAATTCTTTAGCTTCTTCGTAAACATTTTGATTATATAAATCTGCTAATTGTTGTTTTGATACAACATGTCGTATTTTAAAATCTTTTATATCAGCATTTCCTATGTATGGTTGTAAATTCCATACATCGCCTCTTGGATTAGAATATACTAATGTTAAAAGTCCTTCTGTATCAGATTCATGAATTGCTTCAAACTCCTGATTTTGATTATTATATCCATAGTTATAACCTTTTAGTAAAATATCTAAATTAAATGTATTTGCATTCATACTTGTATAACTTTCTAATGGATATTCTATTTCAACATTATACAAATTACTTCTTGGAACTGTATTATTTACATTTCCTTCTTCATCTAATTCTGACTCTTTAATTATTCTTAATATTCCTGTATTTTCATCATAATTGTAATTAACATTTTTATTTGTTACTGTTACAGAAGTTGCATCGTAATTATTTAACTTTGGTATTGTTATATCTAAAATTTGTTTTTGTAAAATCAATTCTTTATTTGTTTCTGATATAGCTGCTGTGAATTTTACTTGTACATTTTCTTCACTTATTAATGATTCTATTTCACATTCTTGATTATCAAAAGTTTTAAATTTGTCTTTTTCATAATAATATTTATTAACTTTTGTTTCAGTTTCTCCATACCAGTCTACTGTAAAATAAACTGTTTTTCTAATTGGTACTTCAGTTTTTATTGTTCCATCTTCATTTTCAATAATATAAGTTCCTGTTAATGTAATACTATTAATTTTACTATAATTATTGATATTATTACCTATATTTGAGTCAATACTTCCCCAAAATAGTTTTTGACTTCCATTGTTTACTTTTTCTTTTAGTTTAATGCTTTTATTAACACCTATATAATCATGATCTACAATATTATCTTCTACAAGAGCAGTTGTCCAATTAAAATTTTCAGCATTTAAAGTTATTTCTCCATCTTTTAAATACCCTTGTGATAATACGTTTAATTCTGCATATAAAGTATCCTTTTCGTTTATTCTTTTACATGTTCCTTTTAACTTTTCTGCATATCCATCACCATTTAAATCACGTGTGAAAAAAGCACTAAATTCTACATTTTTAGTACCTTCTACAAGCTTATCTTCTTCAGTTAATTGCTCATAGTTTAAAGCTCTTTTGTCTTCTATAGACATTTTGCTAATCCTAATGTTTTCTTTAATTTTTCCAAGTCCTATATACAACATAGACATAAAAACTACTGTTATAAGACAACAAATAATAATTTTAATTTTAGATTTCATACCAAATTCTCCTTAATTAGAAATTTCTATATATATAATATAAAAATTGCTTTTCAATGTAAATACGTTTTTTTCTTCACTAACAGCCCTTAAAAAAAAGCCCTTACGGAAGGACTTTTTTTATTTAATATTACATTTTTATTATTTTTTTATTTCAAATAATACAAAATTGTTGTTAAATCTTTGCTAATTGAATTTTCCCTAGATCTTTCGTTTATTTTGCTAAAAATTTACAAGTTACAACACTCATATCGTCTTTTGCTATTCCATAATTGTTATCAATTGCTTCGTTTAATATTAAATCTGCAATTTTAGAAGTATTACTTGTATCCAAATCTTCAAGAACATATTTTATCCATAATTCCTTATTTTTGTACTCAACATTAGAATCTACCACGCCATCGGTGCACATAAGTATAATATCTCTATCAAATATATCTCTATCATATATTTGTAAATCTGCATTTTGTAATATTCCTGTTGGCAATGTGTTTGATTTAACCAATTGAACTTTTTTGTTGTTTTTAATATATGTTGGACAAGCTCCTGATTTTATAAATTCAATATTTCCCTTATATAAATCAATTATTGCAATATCTAATGTTGCAAATATTTCTTGACTATTATTCAATAAACTACTATTTATTAAATCAATAGATTGTCTACTATCAAATCCTGATATCAGCAAATTCTCTAGCATTTTTAATGCTTGTAAACTGCTATTTTTAGCTTCCTGTCCAGCTCCCATTCCATCACTAATTGCAATTAAATATTTGCCATCTTTTAATCTTATATTTAATATGCTATCACCTGAAATTTCGTTATTTGCTTTACATTTTGTACCTATCCCTAAAGCCATAACAAATTTATCATCAGACATAAAGCTAATTTTACTACCTATGCTTGTTTCTTCATTATAAATGATGTCTTCTTCTAATACTTGTGTAAGTATCTTTTGAGTTATTGGTACACTAAAACTTTCTTGATCTTTGTTTAAATATATTTCAATAAAATATCTATCTGGTTTTCTAATATATACATCATCAATTTTTACTTCATGTTGTTCTAATCTATAAATTATTTCTTGTCTTTCTTTTTCAAATCTTTTATCTGTTTCAAATTCTTTTTGAATTGATTCTGCAATTCCAGAAATCGCCTTAGAAACTCCATTTAATTGCGTTTCTATATTTTTGTTATTTTCTTCAAATTTTTTCTGCCATACAAAATTGGATTTACTTATTTTATATGCAGTATTTATACTTCTTACAACTTGTTCAATATCGCTATTACTTATATCTTGCACATAACTATTATTTACAGCAAATATTCTTAATAAATCTGCTTTTGTTATTTCTTGCTTATCTATTACTTTCTCAAAAATGTCGTTTACTATTTTTCCGTCAATATCATTGATATCATCATATAACAAATTATCTTTATATGGTTCCATATTATCTAATAGCTCAGTTACAAATATTTGCTTATTGCTTGTACTATTTATTTTATTTTCAGCACTTCTATTATTTTCTTCTTTAAATGTATCTGCCATTTTTTGTATAGTTTTAGAAACATTATTTAATTTTTCTGCAGTTTTTTCACTATTGTCTAGAGCTCTATCTGGAGCAACTGGTAGTAATTTAGATTTACCAATTACATCTTCAATATTTATATTTATATTTTTTGGAACTAAAAATAATCCTATTGAAGCAACTAGTATTTCTTTAAAATGAATCAATTCAATTGTATATCCATTTGAAACATAAGCAAGTATGATATTCCCTAAGCAAAATCCTACTATTACTCCAATTTTTCCAAATTTATTTAATATCCCTGCTACCATACCAGAAATTGCATAGGCTGCTATCATTATAGGTTCTGATCCTGTAATAATCCCTAAAGTAACTCCAATTGTAACACCAGATGTAGTTCCAACTAATATTCCTTGTTTCCATCCAAGTAATAGCACTATAAAAATGCTAAGTATATTGCAAATATTAAATCCAAATATGTTTATACTATAAAAACTACTAATTGCTATTGATAATACTAAACTTGCACCAATAACTTCTTCGATTGAAAATGCTCTTTTTTCTCTAATATCTTGAAATACTACTAATGAGTTAACAAATATTTTATAGAAAACTACAGCTATTATAGAAAAAGTTATACTTGCTAAAAGATCATATACTGTAAAACCAGATATAAAACATTTGGCAAGTTGTATTACAATTGTTGCTATAAACACATTTTTAGATACTTTTATTTTTTCATTTCTTTCTTCTTCATTATATTTTGGTTTAATAATATAAAATGTTGCAACCATTACAAGTGTAGTTAATATATAACCTACTGATCCGCCCTACTCCAAATTTTATTATATTTCCAAGTAAGCTTACTGCTACTATCCCTAATAATGGAATGGAATTTGCAAAGCATGCAGCAAGCATACTTATGCTAAATGGAGACATCTCTCCACCCAATCCTATAAATGACACTCCAAATGCTAATAAATATACTACCAAATTTTTCTTATCCAAAACATTTGAAAAAACATTAAATTTTGAATCTTTAATTTTAGCTTGTCCTTCTTTAAATATATCGTTTTCTATATTTTGAAACATCCTTATCACCTCTTAAACTTTTTATAGTCCTATTCTACTACTTATCTTTTGTATTTTTTGTCTTTTTTGGTAAGAGAATATTAAAAAGTTTTTTACCTTTTGTGATATTTATTTTTTTTTTATTACTTTTTATATTAATTTTCTTGGTCTATTTTATTATACAATGTAAAAAAAAGCAATATTTCAAGATATTTTTTACTAACTTTTTGTTACAGTTAAAGTAAAAAATACTAATTTTCCTTAAGGATTCTTTACTTAGCTTTGCTTTTTACTTAAACTATAACAACTTTTTTAATTTTAAACATATAATATTAATATATTAATTTTAAGAGGTGATTTTTTTGAATAATAATTTAGATGAAAATACTATGAATAAAATTAAAAACATGGTTGATAAAGGAAATATTTCTGATGCTATATCACAAATTTCTCCTGACATGATTCAAAACTTTTCTAAAATGCTTTCGAATAATTCAAAAAGCAATCAAAAACAAAATACATATTCTAATGATAAAGGACAAAATTCTAATTCAAACTTTGACTTTAGTAATCTAGATATGAATACTATTATGAAAATGAAATCTATTATAGAGCAAATGAATAACTCAAACGATGCTCGCTCAAATTTGTTGCAATCATTAAAACCGTACATGCGCGAAAGTAAAAAAGAAAAAATTGACCAATATGCAAATCTATTAAAAATGGCAAATGTTGCAGAGCTCATGAAAAATGATAAAAACGGAGGTTTTAAATAATGCCAATATTTCCAAGTTTTCCTTACTATTATCCATATAATAATTATAACTATTATAATAAAAGATTTATACCTCTCAAAAGTAAAAACTCTAATAATGAAAAACAAAGTTGCCAAATTGAAAATAACAATTTGGCAACTGATTCTAATTTTAAACCTCTTTTTGAAATATTTGGATTAAAACTTTATATGGATGATATTTTAATTTTGTGTTTATTATTTTTTCTTTATGAAGAAAATGTAAAAGATGAACTTCTTTTTATAGCTTTATTAATGCTTTTACTTAATTAATTATTCTATAATTATTTTATCATCTACTACATAAACACAAGCTTGTTTATGCATAGGTTCTTCATCTCTATCAATTTCTTTTACAATATTTGCGATTCTTATTTGAACAGTATCTACATTTCCTGCTGCAATTATAGCTTGTCTGTTTCCTTTTGCACCAGCATGTGCTAACCCTCTTAAATTTCCAAGAACTACTATATTATCTGAAGCAATTACTTCTGCACCAGAGTTTACATCTCCTAAAACAACTAAACTGCCTTCTACTTCCATTTTTTGTCCTGATCTTAAAGATCCCCTATGAAATTTTGTTTCTGATGTGGCAATATTTTGTTCAAATGTTCTTGTAATACTTGATAATCCAAGAGATTTAGGCATATCAAATTCTATCTCAACATCTATTTTTTCTTTAATCATTTCTTGTATTTTGTCTATTTCTTTATTTTTTAGTACTTTTCCAGTAACTGTTATTGGTGTTTTTTCATCTTTATACAATTTCTTTAATTCTGTTATTTTTTTTTTCAGACTCTCTATTATCTCATTATATTCTGCATCTTCATTTATTTTCATTAATATTTTATCTTTTTTTAGATTTATATTTATACAATTTTTCATTTTTACATCCTTTCTAAATTATTCTAATATTTCTGTATAAGGTATAGCTTTCATATCTTCAGAAATATCCTCTGTATTCATTCCAAAATATTCTGCAATAATTTTTCTTACAGCTTCTGCTGTATAATATCCATGTCCACCATTTTCAACCATAACAACTACTGCAATTTCCGGATTATCAAATGGTGCAAATCCGGCAAACCAGGCATTTACATTTTCTCCTGCTTCTGCGGAACCTGTTTTTCCACCAACTTCTATATCAAATCCTCTAAATATGCTATAAGCTGTTCCTCCTGTTTCATTTGTAACAGACTTCATTCCTTCTAATACAGCATCTAAATTTTCTTGACTTATTTCTAATTCTTCTTCATTATCTTCTTCAAGTCCTAATTTTTTATTAACAAATTTATTTATTTCATCACGTGGTACTTCTGTTCCATCTGCATTTTGTATACCTTTTATTATTGTAACATCTATTTTCTTTCCGCCATTAGCAACCATACTTATGTATTTGGCCATTTGCAGACTACTAAACTCATTGTCTCCTTGTCCTATTACAGCATTTAATGTATCTCCTGCACTCCATCCTTTTTTCATTTTACTTGAACTTTCTTTTCCTGCTAATACTCCAGCAGTTTCACTTGGAAGTTCAATTCCTGTCTTCTTACCTAGTCCAAAGTATTTTGCATATTTTTCTAAATTAGATATTCCCATTCTGTCCCCAACCTCATAGAAAAAATAATTACAAGAATGTTTTATAGCATCTGAGATATTTAACCATCCATGTCCACTACCATAATCCGTAAATTTCCAACAATTCTTATATGGTTTATATTTAGTATATACACCAACATCATTTATCCTTTCTGTTGTTGAAACAACTCCTGACTCTAAAGCAGAAATTGCAGATACCATTTTAAATATTGAACCAGGTGCATATGAATTTTGTACCGATTTATTTACTAATGGTTTTAAATTATCTTCTGTATAATTCTTCCAATCTTCTGTACTAATTCCATCTACAAATAATTGTGGATTATAATTGGGATAACTTGCCATTGCAAGTACTTCTCCAGTTTTAACATTCATTACAACACATGTTCCAGATTTTGCTTCATAATACTTGCCAAACCCTCCATCTCGTATTTTCTGTATATTTTCTTCTAATGCATTCTCTGTTATTCTTTGCAAATTAGAATCTAATGTTAAAATCACATTAGAACCTGAAATAGCTTCTTCAGCAGTATATTCAGCTGTGATAGTACCATCAACAGCCATATCTATTTGCTTTACTCCATTTTTTCCTTTTAAATATTCTTCAAAAACTTTTTCTATCCCATTTTTTCCTATAATATCATTTGGACTATATGTATCTTTTCTTTCTTGGTATTCAGCATCATTTATTTTACTTGCATATCCTAAAATATGTGAAGCTAAATTTCCTGAAGTGTATTTTCTAACTGGTTCTATAGTTATATTTATACCTGGGTACAAATCACTATTTTCCGTAAACTCTGCAACCGCTTCTCTTGGTATTTTCTTTGCTATTGTTAATGCTTTTGTACTACTATAACCTGTTTTAGTTATGCTATATCTTATTGCTATAATCTTTCTAATTTCTGATATATCATTATTGGTTATTTTATATTTGGTTTTATATACATTAAAAGCATCTTCTGCCTGAGTATCATCACTAAATCCATTGTTCTTTTTCCAAGAAGCTAATTCTTCATTAGAAATTTTATATTCTATTGGATCTATTTTTATTGGAAAATTATCTGTATATGGTACCTCATATTTTTCTAATACATTTACCATTCTTAGAATAGTATCATTAAGCGCTTGATTGTCAATTTTACTTTTATATAATTCAAGTGAAAAGCACATCTGTGAAGTTACTAATATATTTCCTGTTTTATCTAATATTTCTCCTCTAGTAGCTTCTAATACACTTTCTCGTGTCAATCTAGTATTTGACTGTTCTCTATATTCATTACCATGTACAATTTGTAAATTAAATAATTGTATTATTAAAATGCAACCAACTATATAAGTTAAAATTGTTGTAATATTAAACCTTAAATTTATATTTTGTTTATTTATTTGTTTAGACGTTTTTTTCACCTTCCTTATTAAAAATATTTTGTTAATATTTTGCTTTTTCCGTATTCTTCTTCAATATAATATCCTAATTTTTTTATTGCAGAATAGAATATGATTGTAAGAATTACATTATAAATTGCTTCTATTGCTAAAGTTCTCATAAAACTTATTATTTCAATATTAAAATTGTAGATAGCAAAATTTACAAAATAACTTAAAGTTTCATAAGCAATTGTTGTTCCTAATACCATAAGCATTATAGTAATTCTACTGTCTTTTGAAAAATTTTTATCAAAAGTTGCTGCTAAAAATCCAACAGCGCCCAAAAGAAATGCATTTACTCCTATTTTCGTTTCAACTAATAAATCTATGATAAGTCCTATAAATATGCCATATACTGTTCCCATTGTCTTTTTAGCAAATAGACCTATAAATAATACATATATTATAAATAAATTAGGCATAACACCACTTATTGTAAACCAACTAAAAAAATTTTCTTGTAAAATATATACAAAAATTGCAATTACAATTAAACTAAGATTAATAATAAACTTTTTCAATTTTACCTCCTAATTATTCGGTAGTTATTACAAGAACTGAATTTAATTTATTAAAATCTACAGCAGTTTCTATTATTGCATATCTATCTGTTATATTTTTTGTATTTTCTACCTTTTTAACTGTTCCTATTCTAATTCCTTTTGGATATATTCCACCAATTCCTGATGTTTCTACTGTATCACCTTGCACAACTTTAGCATCAACTGGAATATACATTGCCTTTAGCGTTGATGCAGCATCTAGTGTTCCTTTACAAATTATACTATCTTGTGAAGTACTCATAGTAGCACTTACGGAACTTGCAGTATCTACTATTATCTCTACTTTAGAGCTATTTTCTGTTACGGAAACCACATGTCCTACTAATCCTTGGTCTGCTATTACTGTCATATTCTTTTGTACTCCATCTTTTGTTCCTATATTAATTGTTACAGTTTTTGAATAATTACTTATATCTTTGTTTATAATATATCCGGGTATTGTTTTGTATTCACCATATTTTTCTGTTAAATTCATATATTCTTTTAAAGTTTGGTTCTCTGTTTTTATTTTTTCTAATTCTCTTAAAAGTTGTTCTAATTCACTATTTTTTTGTTTTAACTTTTCATTTTCAGATTTCAAATTATTTACATCTGTAAAAAAAGAAGTATTACCACTAATTTTATTTTTAGCATATGTTAATCCATTTTGTATAGGCATAACACATTTATTAATAATGTTTTCAAAAAAAGATATATTATTTTCTCTATTTGATAGTATAACTACCAAAATTAAAATAGCAATTGTTATTATTATTCCTACTAATCCTACTTTTTTATCCCTATACATTTATTTTCTCCTTCCTATCTTCTTTTTCTAGCGTTTATTAATACCGTTCTTAATCTTTCTAAATCGTCTAATGTTTTACCTGTACCTCTAACAACACAATCTAGTGGTTCTTCAGCAATAAATACTGGCATTCCAGTTTCATTACTTATTAGTTTATCTAAATTATTAATTAATGCTCCTCCACCAGCTAAAACGATTCCCTTTTCCATTATATCAGAAGCAAGTTCTGGTGGTGTCTTTTCTAATGTTTGTTTTACTATATCTACTATTTTATGAATTGATTCTTGCATTGCACTTTGAATCTCCAAAGATGTAATTATAATATTTCTAGGTAAGCCATCTGTTAAATCTCTACCTCTTATTTCTAATGGCATATCTGTCATTAAAGGAGTTGCGCACCCTATTTGTATTTTAATTTGCTCTGCTGTTGTTTCTCCTATTGCTAAATTTTTTTCTCTTTTTATATAGTTTACAACATCTTCATCTAATTCATCTCCAGCAACTCTTATGGAATGACTAACAACTATTCCGCCTAATGATATAACAGCAACTTCTGTTGTTCCTCCTCCAATGTCTACTATTATATTTCCACTTGGTTCTGCAACATCTAAATTAGCACCAATAGCTGCTGCCATTGGTTCTTCAATTAAATATACTTCTTTTGCTCCAGCTTGCATTACAGATTCTTCTACTGCTCTTTCTTCTACTTCTGTTATTCCTGATGGCACTCCTACAACAACTCTAGGTCTTCCTATACTATATTTTTTAGCTACTTTTTTCATTATATTTTTTAACATTAATTGGGTAGCAGTAAAATCAGCAATAACACCATCTTTTAATGGTCTTACTGCTTTGATTGTTTCTGGAGTTCTCCCTAACATTTCTTTTGCTTCATTGCCTGTCGCTAATATTTCGCCTGTTTTCCTGTCTATGGCCACAACAGAAGGTTCTTTTAGTACAATTCCCTTTCCCTTTAGTGTTACTAAAATATTTGCTGTTCCTAAATCTATTCCAATATCTTTTGATCCAAATGTGAATAAACTCATTTTAAATCATTTCCTTTCTTTGTCTTCTCTTTTTTAGCTATTTCTGAAAATATACTTGTATATTCTTTGTTTCCGATAACTATATGATCTAATAATTGTATTTCAAATATTAATGCAGCAGAATATAATTTATTAGTGAAATTAATATCTTGTACACTTGGAGTTGAATCTCCACTAGGATGATTATGAACTAATATAATTTTTGGTGCTTTCATTTTTATTGGGTCAGATAATATTTCTTTTAATGGTATATTCACAAAGTTTGCTCCACCAATAGAAATATCTTTTATTTTTATAATTTCATTCCCATTATTTAAAATTACAAGTTTTGCTATTTCTCTTTTTTCAAATCTCAATTCCTCAAGCATAATTTTTGCTAAATCCTCTGGTTTTCTTATAACAATTTTTCTGTAATCTGATGGCTTATACATTCTAATTGATAGTTCGCATAAAGCTTTAATCTGAATTGCTTTAACTTTTCCTATTCCTTTTAAAGCCATCAATTCTTCTAGTGTCATATTTTTTAAATTGTTTAATTCTCCATCTTTCGTATTTTCGCAAAGTGATAGTAGCTTTTGCGCTACTTGAACAGAAGTTTCTTCTTTGGTTCCTGTTTTAATAATTATTGCTAATAGTTCTGCATTTGATAATGTTTTTTCTCCATATAATTCTAATTTTTCATATGGTCTTTCTGAAATTGGTAATTCTTTTATTTTTATTGACAAATTGCTGTTCCTTTCCTAAATAAATTTGCCCCTACACTTTTCTATATATAAATATTGCTATAGCTAAACCTATAATACTTGCTATATTAATTCTTATCATGCATGCAAATGTTAACTTTATCACGCTTAAGTCTAAAACTAACGGACTTTCTAATCCAAATTGTCCTGAATATCCAAGCCAACTAAGCCAAGATATTGACTTTGTTAGTTCTCCTAATAATCCCCCTATTACTAAACCTGCAAATATAAACACTACTAGTATCCATGCATTTTTATCTTTTGCTGCCATTTTTTTACCTCCAATTTTAATTTCTTTCTTACGGATTTTTACTTTTTAACATGTAAGTATTATATATGGTATTTCGTTTTTTTTCAAGTAAATTTATACATTAATTTAAAAAATAATTACCAAAATTTGTGTCTTTAAATATAATAAAAATAGTAGTATAATAAATTTAGCATTATTAAATGAGAGGAGTAACTTTATGAAAATTGAAAAACTTACAGAAAATAAAATACGTGTAATATTAAGTTTAGAAGACTTAGAAAAAAATGACTTAACCTTTGAAGATTTTGCTTCTAACGCCATAAATTTTCAATCTTTTTTTGTACATATGCTAGATAAAGCAGAAAGAGAATTAGGTTTTATAACTAAAGATTGTAAGCTTTTAATAGAATCTTTTTCATCTTCTGAAGAAATTTTAGTTTTTACAATAACCAAATTTGCTAAGGATTCCTGTATTTCTAATAACAAGAAAAAAACTGTTAAAGTAAAAAGAAAACAAATGGATTTTTCTAATTCCAATTTAGTTTATAAATTTAATACTTTTGATGAATTCTGTTATTTTTGTGAATCTATTGATTCTACAAATCTAATAGACAAAAAAATAAAAATTGCTCAAAATATTTCTTTATACCTTTACAACAGTACATATTATTTAGTTTTTACAAATATAAATAAAGATAATCAAAATAATAAAACTTTTTTCTATTATTTATCGGAATTTGCAAGTTTAGCTTCAGCTTCTAATAATTTTAATTCAAAGTTATTAGAACATGGGGAATTAATTATGAAAAACAATGCTATTATTACAGGTATAAATTTTTTCGCAAAAAATAAGTTTTAAACTATTGTATTTTTTTTTTTACTAATATATAATAGATTAAAATTATAAAATAGAGGTGGAAAAATGAAAAAACAAAAAAAATTATTATTAATTGTCATTAGCATTATATTAGCAATGCAATTATTTATACCAATATTATCATTTGCAGATGGAAGTACTTTAACAGTTAATGCCTCTTGGGATCCAAATAATGATAAAAAAATTAATCTAACAGCTAGTGATACTACAAATACTATTGTTGCAATAAAATATGTTGATAAAAAAATAACTGAACAAGAATATGAATATTTTTTAGAAGATCATGATGATATTCGTAATTTAACTATTACTCCATCAAAACAAATATCAACTTCTTTTGAAGTATCTGGATATGGTGATCATACTATATTTATTGAAACTGAAGATTCTACTCATACAGACTTTTACGTACGTCTTATTACAATAACTAATACTGACCCTACTCTTAAACCAACAATAAATATTTCAACAGATACCGCAACTCACAAAACATTAAATATTTCAGTTTCTAGCCCAATAGACCTTACATGGTTAAAAATAGCAAAAATATCAAATGTTTCTGATGAAGTTGATTTTAATACTACAGGAACTTCTATAACTTTTACAAAAGATACAAATAACAATAATTTATATACTGCTACATATACTGTTTTAGAAGATGGTTTTTATTCAGTTAATGCAAAAAACGCATCTGCAAACTCTACATTTAAAATTTATGCTGGAACTAAATTTATTTTTGAAACCCAAAATATTGATTCTAAGACTCATAAAATAACAGATAATAGTGGAAAATTAAAATTCTCTATAACAACATATGCAGCACCATTAGCAGAAGTAGGAATTGTAGATAAATCTTTAATTACTAATATTGATGATTTAGAAGAGCTACGCTCAAAATCCCAAAATTTCCAAATTGCTTCTGCACAAGTTACTGGTATAGAATGTTCTTTTGAATATCCTGTATCTCAAAATACAACTTTTGTAATTTATGCTCTTGATACAATGGGAAATAAATTTAGACATACAAATCTACCTGTAGTTGTTGAAGAAGATAAGCCAACTATGGATTTACAAGTAAGTCAAAACGGAGTTAATAGTACACAATATACAATAACAGCTACTAATGATAAATATAATATTACTGAAATGAAAGTAAAAAAAGGAGACAATGTTAGTGAAGAAGACTTAAAAGCAAATGGTGAGTCTTTAACAATTACTCCTGGACAAACAGTTACAGCACAATATACTATTACAGAATCATGTATATTAAATATTTACTTAAAAGATTCTAAGAATAATGAACAAATTATAACAGCAACAATAAATGTTCAACATATTGAAAATCCATTAAAAATAACTTCAGCAAATGTAGGTACAGAATCAGCTATTGTAAATGTTACTGCAACAGATACTACTTATGATATTACAACATTAAAATACGCAAAAGGAGATTATAGCGGAAACTACAAAACATATTTTGCAAATAATGGAACTCCTTTAGAAATAACATCTGGAAAAACTGTAAATTATACATTTAGACCTACAGAATCTGGTAATTATACATTTTATGCAAAAGACACAAATGGAAATGAATATGCACTTTTAATAACAGTTACAATATCACAAATTGATCCACCACCTGCAGATTTATCTTATGAAATAATAGTACCTGACGAATATACAAGAGATAAAGCTACTATAACTTTAAAAATAACACCAGCAGAATCTGCACCAACAAGTATAGAATATAATGGTAAAACAATAGCACTAACTAATGGTGTTGGAACATTTGAAGTTGATAAAAATGGAACTTATACAATGTATTTTTCAAGCAATAATGGTGAACCTATAGAAAAAACATTTACAGTATCTAAAATTTATTTATTAGGTGATATAAATAATGATACAAAAATTAGTTCAATAGATTTACTATTATTAAGAAGACATATTGCAGCACAAAAATCTACAAATCTTAATGATGATTGGCTTTTAAGTGGAAGAGCTTTAGTAAGTGCAAATATTAATATGGATTCAAACAACGAAATAAATCTACAAGATGTATTAAAATTAAGAAGATTTTTAGCAGCTAAGCAAAATTCATCAATTGCAGACAATCATCCTGACTGGTTAAATTTATAATTATTTTAAAGACGTAAGAAAAAACTTACGTCTTTTTTGTATAAAATTTTAAATTTAGTAAATACTACAAAAAGAATTAAAAAACAGAAAGGAATGATAATATGGCTGACTTAAATCAATCAGAATTACAAAATTTAAGACATTTAATTGGTGCGCATGAAACTTCATACCAAAAATTAAATACTTATTCTTCGCAAGCAGTTGATCCGCAAATAAAACAAGTATTTACAAAAGCTGCACAAGATTCTTTAAATACAAAACAAAAATTAATGACTTTTTTAAATGATTAGGAGGATTATATTATGGATGAAAAAACAATGGTTAATGATATACTGTCAAGTGTAAAATCAGATTTAACAGCATATCAAACAGCTATTAGTGAATGTGAAAATATGTCTTTAAGACAAACTTTTCAATCAATACGAAACAATGATGAAAGTTTTCAATATGAATTATTCAAAATAGCTCAAAATAAAGGATATTACAAACCAGCTTCAAAAGCTTCAACAACTGAAATTGGAACTGTAAAAACAGATTTACAACAATAATTATTTAGAAGGTACTACTACCTTCTTTTTTAAAATTTAGAAAATAAAAGAAAAATAGAAAAAAACATATGAAAATGATTAAAATCTTACGGAAGAAACATTCTTTTTAATTTGATTTTTTTTACAAAATATAATAGTATATTAAAAAATATACAAAGGAGATATTTTAATATTATGTTAAAAAAATTAGTAATTCACACTAGAAGATCACTAAAGATAATAGTCTTAACACTAGTATCCATTTTAGCAATTACAGGTATAGTAAACTTCGTATTTAAACCAACTTATAGTGTTACAATAAATGGTGAACATGTAGGGTACACAGAAAACAAACGTATTTTGCAAAAAAGAATTAATGAATACTTAGAAAAAGGTGAAGATGATAATGTTGCTTTCGTTCAAGTAGAAAACCTACCACAATATGAATTATGCTTATTGAAAAAAAATATAGTTTCTAATGATGAAGAAATTTTTAAAAAAATAAAAGAACAAGGTGTTGCTTATTATAGGTATTATGCAATTTTAGAAGGCGATGAAGAAAAAGCCTATGTAGCAAAATTTGAAGATGCCGAAAATATAATAAATTCTTTAAAAGAAAAAGATAGTTCAAATATTGATAAACTTTCAATTATTGAAAAATATGAAACATCAAAAGAAACTTTTAGTTCTGTTGATGAAACTGTTGCAAAATTATATGTTGAGCCTGTAAAAGTCATAAAAACAGTTGCAAAGAAATCTTCAGGAACAGCAAATACATCATACTCTGTTTCAAATTCTAAAGTTAATTTAGGAATAGATTTAATAAGACCTGTTTCAGGAATTATAACATCAAGATTCGGAGCCAGAAGTACTATAAGAAGTTCTTCTCATACTGGTTTAGACATAGCAACTCATTCAGGAACTCCTATTGCAGCTGTTGCATCAGGTACAGTTACTTTTGCAGGATGGAAAGGCTCATATGGGAATTTACTTATAATAACACATGAAAATGGCGTCCAATCTTACTATGGACATTGCAATAGTTTATATGCTTCAGTTGGACAAACTGTTTCTCAAGGGCAAATAATCGCTACAGTTGGCTCTACAGGAAATTCAACAGGACCACATTTACATTTAGAAATCAGAGTCAATGGCGTAGCTTATAATCCACAAAATTATTTATATTAAAAGACTGAATTAAAATTCAGTCTTTTATTTTCTTATCAAAATTTTTTATATCACTTCTAAATTTGCAAATTTAGCCATAAGTCTCTTATGCCCTACTTTATCAAAATTGATATCAACTTTTAAGTCATCTCCTTCAGGTTCTACATAATTTATTGTACCCTCTCCAAATTTTTTATGAAATACTTTTACACCTGCTTCATATTTTGCCAAATCAACCTTTTCTTTATTTTTATTTCCGTTTAATGTATTCAAAAAACTTTCTGCTGTTCTAAACATAAAATTATTATTTGCACTTGAAGCAGCAACTTTTGGTTTAATTTCATCAGAAACCTTATATGTTTTTATATTACCATTATCTTTGCTTCCGTATGTCCAACTATATTTTGAATCTCCGAATACTGATTCTTTATTTGCTACTTCTTCTTCACTATATCCATCTAATAATTCTTGTGGTATTTCTTTTAAAAATCTAGATACTGGATTACAACTTGTTGAACCAAATATTGTTCTTTGTTTACTACAAGTTAAATATAAATTTTCTTTTGCTCTTGTAATTCCTACATAACATAAACGTCGTTCTTCTTCTAATTCTTTAGGCTCTCCTATTGATTTAAATCCTGGAAAAATTCCTTCCTCCATTCCTACTAAAAATACAACAGGGAACTCTAGACCTTTAGCACTATGTAATGTCATAAGTGTAACAGATTCCTCTGTTTCTTCCATATCATCTATATCACTTGAAAGTGTTATTCCTTCTAAGAAATCGCTTAATTTATTATCTGCAAATTCTTCTTCAAATTCTATTGCAACTGTTAAGAATTCTTCTAAGTTTTCTATCCTATTTTCCGCTTCTATTGTATTCTCTTGTTCTAATGCTTTAGTATAACCTGTTTTATTTAAAGTTAATTTTATTAACTCTGAAATTGAAAGTTCTTTGCTCTTCTCAGATAATTCTTCTATTACATTTATGAATTCTCTAGAATTTAAAAATACTCTATTTAAACCATATTGTTCAGCATTTTTTATAATTTCATACATTGAAATTTGGTTAGTATTTGACAAAGCCTCAATATTGTCTAAACTTGTTTTTCCAATTCCTCTTTTAGGTTCATTTATTATTCTTTTTAAACTTAAATTATCTGCATGATTTTGGATAAGTCTTAAATATGAAATAATATCTTTTATCTCTTTTCTTTCGTAGAATTTTAGTCCTCCTATGATTTTATATGGAATATTTTCTCTTCTTAAAATATCTTCTATTGCTCTTGATTGTGTATTCATTCTATAAAGAATAGCAAAATCAGAATATTTGTAATATTCTTCTCTTCTTAAATGTTCTATTTGCTCTACTATATATATTCCTTCATCATATTCATTGCTTGCCCTATAGAATTTGGGCAAATTACCAATATCATTTTCAGTCCATAATTTTTTTTCATATTTAACTTCATTATTCTTTATTACTGCATTTGCTGCATTTAAAATATTTCCTGTACACCTATAATTTTGTTCTAATTTAATTATTTTTGTTCCTGGAAAATCTTTTTCAAAATTCAAAATATTAGAAATATCCGCACCTCTAAAACTATATATTCCTTGGTCATTATCTCCTACAACTGTTATATTTCCATATTTTGATGCAAGCATTGTTACTAAAGTAAATTGTGATTTATTTGTATCTTGATACTCATCTACTAAAACATATTTGAACTTATTTGTATAATACTCTAAAACATCTGGATTTTCCATTAAAATTTTTATAGTGTAATTTATAATATCATCAAAGTCTATTGCATTATTTTCTTTTAATTTTCTCTGATATAGTTCATACACTGTTGCAATTTTTTCTTTTCTAAAATCTCCATTTGCTCTTCCCATATATCCAGATGGTTCTAACATTTCGTTTTTTGCATTGCTAATTTCTGATAAAACACTTCTATCATTAAACATTTTATCATCAATATTTAATTCTTTTAAACATGCTTTTACTAGTGATTTTTGATCTGATGTATCAAATATAATAAATGATGTATCAAATCCAATTCTATCTATAAATCTTCTTAATATCTTTACACAAATTGAATGAAATGTTCCCATCCATATATCTTTCGCATCATCACCCACTAAACTTGCTATTCTTTCTTTCATTTCGTTTGCAGCCTTATTTGTAAATGTTATTGCTAAAATATCCCATGGTTTAACATTTTTTTCTTGTATTAAATATGCTATTTTGTGTGTTAAAACTTTAGTTTTTCCGCTTCCTGCTCCAGCTATAACCAAACATGGTCCTTCTGTATTTATTACAGCTTCATATTGTTTATTATTTAATCCTTCTAATATTTCTTGCACTTGTTTTATTCCTTTCTTTTCCATATTTCCGTATTTCCGTATAATTATACTTTATTTTTATTTTTAAAACAAGCGAACAAACAAATTTTTTCAAAATAATGTTGCAATCATTCCTATTAGAAATCCAATTATATTTCCAATGCTACTTGCTCTTCCTTTATATAAATTATTCGACTCAGGTATTAATTCTCCTGATACAATATAAAGCATACATCCAGCTGCAAAGCTTAAACATATTGCAATAATATTTTCTGATATATTTCCAATAATCGCTCCAAAAAAAGCTCCTATTCCAGTCGTTATTCCAGACATAATTATATAAAAAATAATATTACTTTTTTTCATTCCTCCACTTTTCATAGGGACTGCCATTGATATTCCTTCTGGTATATCATGTAAGCAAATTGCAATAGCTAGACTTAACCCTAATTTTATAGAAGCTTCAAACCCAGAGCCTATTGCTAATCCTTCAGGAAAATTATGTATTGCAAGGCCTATACTTACTATAATCCCTGTTCTTAACATGTTATTCTCATTATCAGTGCTAAACTTTGTTTTTACAATATTATCACACATTATCATACATATTATCCCTAATATTATTCCAATTATAACTAGTGCTAAATTCGATATTTTAAATGCTTCAGGTATTAAGTCAAAGCATATTATCGACATCATCAAACCTGATGCAAATGATAAAACAAAACTTATAAATCTTTTTGAATTTCTATTTATTACAACTCCTATAACTCCACCTAAAGTAGTTCCAAAAGTTCCAAAAAATAAGCCTAAAATGAATGTTTTTAATATTTCCAATTAATTTTCACCTCATTTTAAGCTTATGCTATTATTTAATTATTATTAATCATCTTCACCTTGTAACTTTTCTGCTCTATCTGCTGCGATTAAATTATCAATCATTTCATCTATATCACCATTTAGGAAATTTTCCATTTGGAAAATACTCATTCCTATTCTATGGTCAGTTATTCTTCCTTGTGGGTAATTATATGTTCTTATTTTTTCACTTCTATCTCCTGAACCAACTTGAGATTTTCTACTATTTGCAATTTCACTATCTTGTTTTTGTTTTTCAATATCATATAATTTTGTTTTTAACATTTTCATAGCATTATCTCTGTTTTGGAATTGAGAACGCTCTGTTTGGCATTCAACTACTATTCCAGTTGGTTCATGTATTAATCTTACGGCTGATGATGTTTTATTAATATGTTGTCCACCTGCTCCTGAAGAACGGAATACTTCCATTTTTATATCTGCTGGATTTATATCAATTTCTACATCTTCTACAACTGGTAAAACAGCGACAGTGGCAGTTGATGTGTGTATTCTTCCACTACTTTCTGTATCTGGCACTCTTTGTACTCTGTGAACACCACTTTCAAATTTTAATCTACTATATACACCTTTTCCTGTAACCATAAATGTTACTTCTTTATATCCACCAAGTCCAGTTTCATTCTCATTTAAAACTTCAACTTTCCAATGTTTTTTCTCTGCATACATAGAATACATTCTAAATAGTGTTCCTGCAAACAATGCTGCTTCTTCTCCTCCTGCTCCTCCTCTAATTTCACAAATAATATTTTTGTCATCATCAGGATCTTTTGGAATTAATAATATTTTTATTTCTTCTTCTATTTTAGGTAATTTTTCTTTACTTTCATAATATTCTGCTTCTGCTAATTCTTTCATTTCTGGGTCTTTCATTAATTCCTCTGCTTCTTGCATTGATTCTTTTGTTTTTTTATATTCTCTATATTTTAAAACAACTTCTTCTATACTACTATGTTCTTTCATCATTTTTTGCCATTCTGATTGATTTGCAATAATTTCCGGGTCACTTATTAATTTTGTAAGTTCTTCATATCTTTTTTCAACACTTTCTAATTTATCAAACATAAAACTCTCCTTAAATTTAATTTGCTATATTATTATACTACTTTTTTAAGCATAATACAAGGGCTATTAATAAAACAGCCCTATATAATATGATTAATTTATGATAATGTCTTAAGTAGTAACTTTAGAAAATGTCCCAACTAATAAATAAATGTTCCCTAAAAATCAAATAATAATTTTATTATTAAGATTTTTAGGAGGATATATGAGAAAGGTTGAGTTAAG
>JAFRDD010000002.1 GCA_017404025.1 Clostridia bacterium | reverse complement strand
TTCTTAACTCAACCTTTCTCATATATCCTCCTAAAAATCTTAATAATAAAATTATTATTTGATTTTTAGGGAACATTTATTTATTAGTTGGGACATTTTCTAAAGTTACTACTTAAGACATTATCATAAATTAATCATAATATTTTTTAAAAAATATCGAAAAAACCTTGCAAATTAGCAAAAATATGATATAATATAAAAGCTTAAAAAAAAGAGAAAGGGTTGAAATTTAAATGAATTGTAAAGTAGAAAAAACAGAAAATGCAAATGAAGTAAAATTAGAAATAACAATAGAAGCTCAAAAATTTGATGAAGCTATAAAGAAGGTATATTTCAAAAGTGCAAAATATTTTAATATACCAGGATTTAGAAAAGGAAAAGCTCCAATTCAAATAGTAGAAAAATACTATGGAAAAGAAATTTTTTATGAAGATGCATTTAATGAAGTTGCAGGTGAAGCTCTAGAACATGCAGTAGAAGAAAATAATATAGAAGCTGTTAGCAGACCAGAAGTAGATATAACTCAAATAGAAAAAGGAAAAGACTTAATATTTACAGCAGTATTACAAACAAAACCAGAAGCAGAACTTGGAAAATATAAAGGAATAGAAATACCAAAAATAGAGTATAATGTAAAAGAAAAAGACGTAGAAAACGAATTAAAGAAAATGCAAGAACATAATTCAAGATTAATAACTGTTGATAATAGAGCAGTAAAAAAAGGAGATATAACAATTATTGATTTTGAAGGTTTTGTAGATAATAAACCATTTGATGGTGGAAAAAGCGAAAACTATGAATTAGAAATAGGAAGTGGAAGCTTTATACCAGGATTTGAAGATCAAATTATAGGAATGAAAATTGATGAAGAGAAAGATATAAATGTTAAATTTCCAGAAGAATATTTTTCAAAAGATTTAGCTGGAAAAGATGCAACTTTTAAAGTAAAATTACATGAAATCAAGAAAAAAGAACTTCCAAAATTAGATGATGAATTTGCAAAAGACGTTAGCGAATTTGATACACTTGATGAATTAAAAGCTGATATCAAAGCAAAACAAGAAAAACAAAATAGCGAAAAAGAAAAATATGAAACACAAGATGCTGTTATAAAAGCAGTTTGTGAAAATGTAAAAGTTGAAATTCCATCAGGAATGATTGAACTAGAAGTTGATAATATGTTAAAAGACATAGAAACAAGACTTTCATATCAAGGACTAAAATTAGAGCAATATTTCCAAATGATGGGTAAAACTGAAGAGGAAGTTAGAAAAGAATATGAACCTCAAGCAATAGAAGGAATAAAATCTAGATTAGCATTAGAAGCTGTCATAAAAGCAGAAAAAATTGAAGCTACAGATGAAGAAATAGAAGAAAAAATAAAAGAAATGGCTAAAAATTATGGCAAATCAGAAGATGAACTTATAAAAAATGATAATATCAAAAATTACATCAAAAAAGGTGTAGAATCTGAAAAAGCTATTGAATTTTTAGTAAAAAATGCAAAAAAGAAGTAAAAAACGAAAAAGCCAGGGGGATAATAAAAATACCCTAGCTTTTTGTTTTATTAGAGAAGAGCTAAAGTCAATAGTTTAAATATACTTGACAAAACAAATACTTATTATATAATAAGCGTAAATTTAAGGAGGAATTTAATATGTTAGAAAAAAATAGTTTAGTACCATATGTAATTGAACAAACAAGCAAAGGAGAAAGATCTTATGATATATTTTCTAGATTATTAAAAGATAGAATTATATTTTTAGGAGAAGATGTAAATCCAACAACATCAAGTTTAATAATTGCACAATTATTATTCTTAGAATCAGAAGATCCAGATAAAGAAATATATTTATATATAAATTCACCAGGAGGATCAATTACAGATGGAATGGGCATTATAGATACAATGAATTACATTAAATGTCCAGTATCTACAATTTGCATAGGAATGGCAGCAAGTATGGGAGCTGCACTTTTAGCTGCAGGAGAAAAAGGAAAAAGATTTGCAACACCAAATGCTGAAATATTAATTCATCAACCATTAATTGGTGGTGGAGGAATATCTGGTCAAGCAACAGAAGTAAAAATCCATGCAGATCATTTAGTAAAAACAAGAGAAAAATTAAATAAATTTTTAAGCGATAGAACAGGGCAATCAATAGAAACAATAGAAAGAGATACTGAAAGAGATAATTATATGACAGCAGAAGAAGCTTTAAAATATGGATTAATAGATGGTATTATGGACAAAAGAAAATAATAAAGGAGTAATATATGGGAAAGAATGATAAGCTAAAAAATGTAAGGTGTTCATTTTGCGGAAAAGCACAAGAAAGTGTAAGAAAAATAGTAGCAGGACCAGGTGTTTATATTTGTGATGAATGTGTCGAATTATGTAATAGTATAATAGAATCAGAATTATATGAAGAAGAAAATGCAGGATATACATTAAATGAAGAGTTACCAAGTCCAAAAGACATAAAAAAAATACTAGATGATTATGTAATAGGCCAAGATGAAGCTAAAAAGATTTTAGCTGTTGCAGTATATAATCACTATAAAAGAATTTCACATGAAGAAGAATCAAATAAAGATGATGTGGAAATACAAAAAAGTAATGTATTATTATTAGGACCAACAGGATGTGGAAAAACACTTTTAGCACGAACACTTGCTAAAATTTTAAATGTTCCATTCGCAATAGCAGATGCAACAACCCTAACAGAAGCAGGGTATGTTGGAGAAGATGTTGAAAATATATTGTTAAAACTTATTCAAGCAGCAGATGGAGATATAGCAAAAGCTGAAAAAGGAATAATATATATAGATGAAATAGATAAAATAACAAGAAAATCTGAAAACCCTTCAATTACTAGAGATGTAAGCGGTGAAGGAGTTCAACAGGCACTACTAAAAATTGTTGAAGGAACAATAGCCTCTGTTCCTCCACAGGGAGGAAGAAAACATCCAAACCAAGAATTATTGCAAATAAATACTGAAAATATATTATTTATTTGTGGAGGAGCATTTGAAGGATTAGAAAATATAATAAAAGATAGAACTGGAAAAAAATCGATAGGTTTTGGAACAAAAATAGAAAGTTCAAAAGATATAAATAAATATGAAATTTTTAAAGAACTATTACCACAAGATTTATTAAAATTTGGACTAATACCAGAATTTATAGGAAGACTTCCAATAGTTGCTACTTTAAAGGATTTAAATAAAGAAACATTAATAAAAATATTAGTAGAGCCTAAAAATTCATTAGTAAAACAATATAAAAAATTATTTGAAATTGATGGAGTAGAATTAGAATTTAAAGAAGAAGCATTAGAAGCAATTGTTGAAAAAGGTATAGAAAGAAAAACAGGTGCGAGAGGATTACGTTCTATAATAGAAGAAATTATGACAGATATAATGTTTGATATTCCATCAAATCCAAATATTAAAAAGTGTATAATTGACAAGAAAACAGTATTAGGAGAAAAAGGTCCAGAACTAATTATAAAAGAAAATGATGAAATAACACAAATAAAAAATAAAAAACGTCAAACACCTAATAAAAAAGAAACAGCATAAAAAGAGTAGTATTAATACTCTTTTTGTGCTTAAAAAATTATAAAATTGCAGGAGTAAAAATATGAGTAATCCAATAAGTTACGAATTGTTACATATTGATAAAAAGTCAGGAGCCAGAAGAGGAGTAATACATACATTACATGGAGATATACAAACACCAATATTTATGCCAGTTGGAACACAAGCAACTGTAAAATCAATGACACCTGAAGAATTAAAAGAAGAAGTAAAAGCCCAAATCATATTGGCAAATACATATCACTTATATTTAAGACCAGGACAAGACATTGTAAAAGAAGCAGGAGGACTACATAGTTTTATGAAATGGGATAAGCCGATATTAACAGATAGTGGAGGATTTCAAGTCTTTAGTTTAGGAGATTTACGAACAATAAATGAAGAAGGGGTAGAATTTAAATCACATTTAGATGGGAAAAAATTATTTTTTTCACCTGAATCAGTAATGAAAACAGAAGAAGATTTAGGGGCTGATATAATTATGGCTTTTGATGAATGTTGTCCATATCCATCAACTTATGAATACACAAAAAAATCAATGGAAAGAACAACAAGGTGGGCAAAAAGATGTAAAGAGGCACATATAACTACTGATAGACAAGCATTATTTGGAATTGTTCAAGGAGGATTTTATAAAGACTTAAGAACACAAAGTGTAAAAGATTTAGTAGATTTAGATTTTCCAGGATATGCTATCGGGGGAATTAGTGTTGGAGAGCCTAAAGAAGAATTTTTGGACATTTTAAGATATACAGCGCCAATGCTCCCAGAAAACAAACCAAGATATTTAATGGGAGTAGGAACACCAGATTATTTAATAGAAGCAGCACTAGCTGGAATAGATATGTGTGATTGTGTATTACCAACAAGAATTGCAAGAAATGGAACTGCTATGACGTGGAACGGAAAGGTTGTTATAAGAAATGCAACTTATGAAAGAGATTGGAGACCACTTGATGAAGAGTGCGATTGCTATACATGTAAAAATTACACAAGAGGATATATTAGACATTTAGTAAAAACAAAAGAAATATTAGGTATAAGATTATTATCAATTCATAACTTAAGATTCTTGACTAATTTAATGGAAAGAGTTAGAATGGAAATAGAGAATGATAACCTATTAGGATTTAGAGATGAATTTTACAAAAAATACGGTTATACCAAATAAGGGAGGAATATACGAATGAATTTGATTGAAGAAAATATGGGAAATGTACCAAAAAATGGTAGTTCAAAAAAAATGGGAAAAACGATATTAATAATAATAGCTTTTTTAGTAATAATAGTTGTTGGATTAATTGTAGGACTAGCAATTATTAGAAAAAATGAGTTAGTAGTTAATTTAAATGGAAAAGCAAGTACAAGTATAAAGAATATATTGATATTTGAAGAAGATGGAACCGTATATGTGCCAATAAAGAAAATAGCATCTTATTTGGGATATGACAGCTTTAATGGAGATTATGTTAATAAATCAGAAGAAATTAATAAATGTTATGTACAAGTAAAAGAAACATCTGCTGAAGTTTCTAATTATTCTTTAAACTCAAAGAGTATGTATAAAGTAACAAACGATGAAAAAAAAGGAGCTATTTATAGTTATTATAATATTGATAAAGCTGTAAAATCAATTAATGGAGAATTATGCACAACAATAGATGGAATAGAAAAAGGATTTAATGTAAAATTCTCATATAATCCTGAAAGTAAAAGAATAAATATTTATACAATGCCATATCTAATTGAAAATTATGAAAAAAAGATTTTAGATTGGGGATATATAGAAATATCAAAGAATTTTAATGATCAAAAAACTATTTTAAAAGATATGCTAATTGTAAAAAAAGGGAAAGAACAAGATCAAAATAAGAAATATGGAGTAGTTAATGTTAAAAACAATGGTGAGAGTGTTTTAGAAGCAAAATATACAAATATTTCATATCTTCCTGATACAAGTGATTTCTTAGTTGAAGATAACAAAAAAGTAGGATTACTTTCTAGTACAGGTGAAAGAAGAATAAAAATAGATTATGATAATATAGATTTATTAGATTCAAATAGTAAATTATATGTTGTTGAAAAAGATAAAAAATTTGGAGTTGTAAATAATAGTGGACAATATATAATTAAATTAGATTATGATGAAATAGGTGCAGATTTAAGTAAATTTCCTAAAAATGATATAAAAAATAAATATTTAATAGCAGATAATTTGATTCCTTTAAAAAGAGGAAATTATTGGGGATTTGCTGATAAAAACGGAAAAATGTTAGTTGATTTTCAATATGACAGTTTAGGATATGTAGCAACAAGCAATAAAGATACGGACAATTTACTAGTTATTGAAGGATATAATGTAATTGTTGTATGTAAAGATAAAAAATATGTATTAATAAATTCTTTAGGTACATTACTATGGAATGGTTATAAATTTGATGATGTATATATGAAAGCAAGTTCTACTGAGAAAAAATATACAATAGTTATAAATGGAAAAAGTTATGATGCTGCAGAACAGTTGGATAGGATAGGGGCAAAAAATACTAGTAAAAATTCTGATAATGAAAACAATGAAGAAGAAACAACAAATACAACAACAAACACAATGACAAACACAACAACAAATGTAACAACAAACACAAATGTGAATTCAAATACGACTGTTACAACAAATCAAGTAACTACTATTACAAATTAAAAAAATCGAAAAAGAGCAATTATTGCTCTTTTTTTAGTATTAAATATTCTAAAATTTGTACAGCATTGCTAGCAGCACCTTTTCTTAAATTATCAGCAACAACCCACAAATTCAATCCACTATAAACGCTAAAATCTTGCCTAATTCTTCCAACATACACTTCATCATTACCATTTACGATAGTTGGAATAGGATATTTGTTTTTTTCTAAATCATCCATCAATATAATACCCGGAGAATTTTGAAGAGAATTTCTTATATCATAAAGATTAAATTTTTTTTCAAATTCAACATTTATTGATTCACAATGACAATTAAAAACAGGAACTCGAACAGTTGTAGCAGTAATTGGTAAATTCGGCTTTTCTAAAATTTTTCGAGTTTCATTAATCATTTTATGTTCTTCTTTTGAATAACCATCATCCATGAAAATATCAATATGAGGAATACAATTATTAAAAATAGGATAAGGAAATTTTTGAGGAGAAATACCTTTCATTCCATTTTCTAAATCTGAAATTCCTTGTTTTCCTGCCCCAGAAACGGCTTGATAAGTTGAATATACAATTCTCTTTATTGAATATTTTTTGTCTAAAATTTTTAAAGGAAGAACAGCTTGAATTGTTGAACAGTTAGGATTAGAGATAATTCCATTATTTTTGAAGACTCTGTCTATATTAACTTCTGGAACAATTAAAGGAACATCAGGATTCATCCTAAAAGCATTACTATTGTCTATTACTGTACAACCTTTAGAAACAGCAATAGGAGCATATTTTTTTGCAATTTCAGAGCCAGCGGAGAATATTGCAAAATCAAAATTATATTCAAAACTATTTTCAGTTAACTCTTGAAAAATATAAGATTTTCCTAAGAAATTAACAGAAGTTCCAGCAGATTTTTTAGAAGAAAACAAAAAATAATTAGCAGATTCAATATTTTTTTCTTCTAAAACCTTTAAAATAGTCCTACCAACCAATCCACTTGCACCAACAATAGCGATATTGTAAGTATTTTTCATATTTAATTCACCTCTAAAACTATTTATGCAAAATAATTTTTTTTATGAAAAAAGTTGCAAAATTTTTCCAATAATAGTATAATAAAATGGATGGTAAAATAATATAGTATAAAAAATAAAAAGAGAGGTAAAAGATGGAATATATATATATACTAAGAGAAGCTTTAGTTTGGCTTATAACTATATTTTGGCTATATCAAATAGGAATAAGTTTATGCTCATTAGTAAAATTAAAAGATAAACCATTATTAGTAAATAAAAAACACAAATTTATGGCAATAATACCAGCACATAATGAAGAAACAGTTGTTGGAAATTTAGTGGAAAGTTTGAAAAAACAAAATTACCCAAAAGAATGTTATGACATATATGTTATTGCGGATAATTGTACAGATAATACAGCAAAAATAGCAAAAGAAGCAGGCGCAATTGTATATGAAAGATTTGATAATACTAAAAAAACAAAAGGATATGCATTAGATTGGTTTTTACAACAAAAAATACAAGAAAATGCTCCATATGATGCAATATGTATATTTGATGCAGATAATATTGTAGACAATAACTTTATGACAGCTATGAATAAAAAACTATGCCAAGGAGAAGAAGTTGTTCAAGGATATAGAGATATAAAAAATCCAACAGATAATTGGATAACATCTGGATATGCACTATTTTATTGGACAATGCATAGATTTTATCATTTAGCAAGATATAATTTAGGATTGTCACCATTATTAAATGGAACAGGATTTATGGTAAGTTTTGATATAATAAAAGAAAATAACGGCTGGAAAACAGTTACATTAACAGAAGACATAGAATTTTCATTACAAAGAATACTAAAAGGAAAAAGATTAGGTTGGTCAACTGAAGCTATAGTTTATGATGAACAGCCAACGGGATTTAAACAAAGTTGGTCTCAAAGAAGCAGATGGACAGTTGGACATATGCAATGTATGAAAGAATATACAGGAAAATTATTAAATGAAGCAATAGAAAAGAAAACAATGATGAATATTGATGGATTTTTCTATATAATTGGAAGTATACCAATGTTCATACTTACAATAGTTTTATTATTATCAAACTTTGTGTTATATGCTATGGATGGAATGACTCAGACAGAACTTATTATCAATTTACTAAAATATTTAATTCCAACATTTGTATTGCCATCAATAACAGCAGTAATAGTTATGGCACTTGATAAAAAACCTATAAGACCTATGATAAAAGGATTATTCACTTATCCATTTTTTATGGGATCATGGTTGTTGATAAACTTTAAATGTTTGTTTAAAAGAGAAACAAGTTGGGAAAAAATTGATCATGTAAGAACAATAAAAATATCAGATGTATCTGAAAAAACAGAAAAAACAGTAGAAAAAGTATAAAAAGTTTGTAAAATACTTGATTTTTTTTAATAAATTGTTTATAATAATAAAGAAAATAGAATACTTAAAGAGTGGGAGCAAATCCCACTCTTTAAATTTAAAAGGAGGACATAATTGGCAAATATAGAAGAAAAAATTGAAAAATTAATTCAAAAAAAAATTGAAGACATTGGATATGAATTGTATGATGTTGAATATACAAAAGAAGGAAAAAATTATTTTTTAAGAATTTTTATAGATAGTGATAAAGGGATTGATTTAAATGACTGTGAAAAAGTAAACAATGAAATAAATGATATTTTAGATCAGGCAGATTACATAAAAGAACAATATTTTTTAGAGGTCTCTTCGCCTGGAGTGGAGCGAGTATTAAGAAAAGATAAACACTTAAAAAAGAATATTGGAGAAGAAGTAATTTTAAAATTATTTAAAAAAGATGAAAATAATAAAAAAGAATATCAAGGAATATTAACAAATTTTAATGAAAACAATATAGAATTGGATAATAAGGTAAATATTGAAAGAAAAAATATATCACAAATAAAAACAATATTTAAATGGTAAAAATAAAGGAGGAATAAAAAATGAAAGCTATAGATAATAAAGAATTAATATTAGCTTTAGAAGAATTAGAAAAGGAGAAAGGAATAGAAAAAAACTATTTATTAGAATCAATAGAAACTGCGTTAGTAACAGCATACAAAAGAAATTTTGATTCTTTAGAAAATGTAAAAGTAGAAATGGATAGACAAACTGGTGCTACACATGTATATAGTGTAAAAGAAGTAAAAGAAAAAGTTGAAGATATTAATACAGAAATAAGTTTAGAGGATGCGAAAAAAGTGAATAAAACTGCTAAAGTGGGGGAAATGGTTGAAGTAGAAATTGTACCTAAAGATTTTGGTAGAATTGCTGCTCAAACTGCTAAACAAGTAATTATTCAAAAATTAAGAGAAGCTGAAAGAAATATTGTTTTTGAAGAATTTAATAACAGAAAAGGCGAAATAGTTTCTGGAATTATTCAAAAAGCAGATCATAATATAGTTGTAATGGATTTAGGAAAATTAGAAGGTGTTATGCCTTTGAAAGAACAAATTCCAACAGAAAAGTATAAAGTAAATGATAAGATAAAAGGATATGTTCTAGATGTGGAAAGAGGTACAAAAGGAGCACCACAAGTTATTGTTTCAAGAAGTCACGCAGATTTTGTGAGAAAATTATTAGAATTTGAAATACCAGAAATATATGAAGGTGTAATTGAAATAAAGAGTGTTTCAAGAGATCCTGGATATAGAAGTAAAGTTGCAGTATATTCACCAGATGAAAATATAGATCCAGTTGGTTCATGTGTAGGGCAAAAAGGTGTTAGAATTCAAAATGTTATAAATGAATTAAATGGTGAAAAGATTGATGTAATAGAATGGAATGAAGACCCAGCAATATATATAGCTTCAAGCTTGTTACCAGCAAAAATACTTGCTGTTGATATAAAAGAAGAAGAAAAATTTGCGCAAGTAATAGTACCAGATGATCAACTTTCACTAGCAATAGGAAAATCAGGTCAAAATGCGCGTTTAGCTGCAAGACTTACAAATTGGAAAATAGATATAAAATCTGAAACACAATTTAGAGAAATGCTAGAGAAGGAAGAACAAGATTCAGAAGAATAAAAGGGATGAAAAAATGAAAAATATACCACAAAGGACATGTATTGGGTGTAACCAAAAGAAAAATAAAGATGAATTAATAAGAATTGTAAAAAAAGCAGATAATGAAATTTTTATAGATAAAGAATGTAAAAAAGAAGGAAGAGGCGCATATGTATGTAATAATGCAGAATGTGTAAATAAGTTAATAAAAAACAATAAGATAGGAAAAATTTTTAAAATAGAAATTTCAAGTGAAGTTTATGAAAATTTAAGAGGTGTAATACTTGGAAAATAATAAGATATTAGGGTTAATTGGATTAGCTACAAGGGCACGTAAAATTTGTTTTGGGGCTGACAGTGTTGAAGAAAGAATAATAAAAAATAAAGTAAGGCTAGTAATAATAGCTGAGGATGCTTCTTACAGGACAAAGCAAAAATTTGAAAAATTATCTGAAAAATATGGTAAGAATTTAATAATATTCAGTAATATAGATAATTTAAGCAAATCTATTGGAAAATTGAATAAAGCAATAATAGGAATTGAAGATATTAATTTTGCAAACGAAATAAAAAGAATTTTTGATGGGGGTGAAATTATTGGGTAAGATAAAAATACACGAAATAGCAAAAAAATTAGGCTTAGCCAGTAAAGATGTTTTAGAAAAAGCAAATAAATTAGGAATTGATGCTAAAAGTCATTTGAGTTCAATCGATGAAGTAGATGCTAAAAAAATAGAGGAAAGTTTATCTAAAAAAGAAAAGAAAAGTGAAGTTGAACAAAAAGAAGTTAAGACAAAAGAAGAAAAAACACCTGTTATAATTAGAAGAGAAGTTATAATAGATGATGGAGAAAATATAAAGAAAGATAAAGAAAAAAAAGAAGAGAAAAAATCAAATAATATTGGTTTTGTTGAAAGAAAAAGCAAGAATGACTATAATATTGTTTATAGAAATAAACCTAATAAACCAATGACAGTTAATGAATTATTTGGAATAAAAAAAGATAATAAAAAAGAGGATGTTAAAGAAGAAAAGAAAATGGCAGAAAAAGTAGAAAATAAAGAAGAAATAAAAAAAGCTAATAAAATAGAAGAAAAAGTTGAAATTAATAAAGAATCTAATAATTTTAATGATAAAAAGGTAAATTATAAAAAAGAAAATAAAGAATCTAATAATAAAAATTTTAATCGTCAAAATAATTATAGTAGAGATAATAATTATCGCAGAGATAATAATAGCCAAAATAATAGCCAAAACAATAGCCAAAGTAATAGATACAACAATAATTATAATCAAAACTCTAACAAATTTAATAATAAAAATAGAAATAATTTTAATGGAAATAATAAATTTGAAAAACGTCCATTAGATGAAAAAGGAATAGAAAAAAATATAAAAAACATTATGAGCAGTGAGACAATAGAAAAAGAAAATGTTAGAGATTATTCAAAAAGTAAACAAAAAGATAATAATAAATTTGATGAAAATAGAAATACTAAAAAAGGAAGCAACAAATCTAGAAAATCAAATAATAATAGTTTTGATGAAGAAAAATTAAAATCTTTAAAACAATCTAAATCTTTATCAAAAATGTTTAATGACCAAGATGGTGGAATGTTAGATTATTATGATTTATCTACTCAAAGAAATAGAAAAGGAAAGAAAAAACAAAATAAAGCGCAAGAAGAAAAAACAAAACAAAAAATATTCCAATTAACAGAAATAAATATTCCAGAATCTATAACTGTAAAAGATTTAGCAACAGAAATGAAAAAAACATCTGCAGATGTTATTAAGAAATTATTAGGCTATGGAATTATGGCAACAATAAATAATGAAATTGATTTTGATACAGCTTACTTAATTGCTCAAGAATTTGGAATAACAGCAATCAAAAAAGAAGTTGTAACAGATGAAGATATTTTATTTGATGATTCAGAAGATAAAGAAGAAGAGTTAGTAGCAAGACCACCAGTTATAGTTGTAATGGGACACGTTGACCATGGAAAAACTTCACTTCTAGATGCTGTTAGAAAAACAAATGTAATAGAAGGAGAAGCTGGAGGAATAACACAAGCAATAGGTGCATATCAAGTAAAAATAAATGATAGATTGATTACATTTTTAGATACACCAGGTCATGAAGCATTTACTGCAATGCGTGCAAGAGGAGCACAAATTACAGATATAGCAATATTAGTAGTTGCTGCAAATGATGGTGTTATGCCACAAACAATCGAAGCTATAAATCATGCAAAATCAGCAGGAATACCAATAATTGTAGCAGTAAATAAAATTGATTTACCAGATAGTAATATTGATAAAGTAAAACAAGAGTTAATGGCATATGAACTAGTTCCTGAAGAATGGGGTGGAGACACAATATATGTACCAATTTCTGCAAAGAAAAATCAAAATATAGATCAATTGCTAGAAATGGTTTTATTACAAGCAGATATGCTAGAATTAAAAGCTAATCCAACAAAACAAGCCAAAGGTGTTGTTATAGAAGCAAGACTTGATAAAACAAGAGGTGCAATAGCAACTATGCTTGTACAAAGAGGAAAATTAGATGTAGGAGATACTGTTGTTGTTGGTTCTTCTATAGGTAGAATAAGAGCAATGGTAAATGATAAAGGTAAAAAAGTAAAATCAGCTACACCATCTACACCAGTTGAAATAATGGGATTAACAGATGTACCAGAAGCAGGTGATACTTTCTATGAAGTAAAAGATGAAAAAACGGCAAAACATTTAATTGAAAAGAGAAAAAGAGAAGCTAGAGAAAAATCTATAAATGCTGTAACAAAAGTTACATTAGATAATTTATTCTCACAAATGGAAGAAGGAAAATTAAAACAATTAAATTTAATAGTAAAAGCAGATGTTCAAGGGTCTGTAGAAGCTGTAAAACAATCACTTGAAAAATTATCAAATGATGAAGTTAAAGTAAAGGTTATACATAGTGCCGCTGGTGCTGTTAACCAATCAGATGTAACACTAGCTAAAGTTTCAAATGCAATCATAATCGCATTTAATGTTAGACCAGATAATACTGCAAGAGAAATAGCAGAAAAAGATGAAGTTGAAATTAAGCAATATTCAATTATTTATCAAGCGATAGAAGATGTAGAAGCTGCTATGAAAGGAATGTTAGATCCAGAATTTGAAGAGCGAGTTATCGGAACAGCAGAAGTTAGACAAATATTTAAAATATCAAATGTTGGAACAATTGCTGGATGTTATGTATTAACTGGAAAAGTTGAAAGAAATGCAGGAGTAAGAGTAATACGTGAAAATGTCGTAATACATGATGGCAAACTTGCAACATTAAAAAGATTTAAAGATGAAGCAAAAGAAGTATCAAAAGGATTTGAATGTGGTATTCAAATTGAAGACTATAATGATATTAAAGAAGGAGATATCATTGAGGCTTATGTTATGGAAGAAATTAAGCGTTAATTATTTTCCAAGATAAAAAGGAGGAAAAAATGGCTAATAAAAATAATAACCGTATGGGAAGAATTGATGAAGAATATAGAAAAGAATTAAGCAATATTATAAGTTATAAGGTTAAAAACCCTAATATAACAGGCATGATAAGTGTAACAAAAGTTAAAGTTACAAGTGATCTAAAATATGCTAAAGTTTTTGTAAGTATATTAAACTCAAAAGATATAAATAAAACTTTAGAAGGTCTAAAACAATCTGCAGGTTTTATTAGAACAGAATTAGCAAAAACTATTAATTTGCGAAATACACCAGAAATAATATTTGAATTAGATGATTCTTTAGAATATGGTGCAAAAATTGATGCTATTTTAAAAGATATTATGAAAGATACAAAAAAAGAAGAAGGAGAGTAATCTTATTATGACTTTAGATGAAATTGTACAACAAGTACAAAAAGCTGACTCTATTGTTATTTTAACACATGAGTCGCCTGATGGTGATGCTATAGGAAGTTCACTTGCTATGAGCTTGGCGATGGAAAACTTTGGAAAAAATGTAGATGTTATTATTCCAGAATATCCTAGAATATTTGAATTTTTACCAGGAGCTAAAAATATAAAAAAAGAATCTGATGTAAAAAACTATGATTTAGCAATTTCTTTAGATTGTGCTACTTTTAAAAGATTAGCACAAAATGAATATTTTGAAAATGCTAAAACTAAAGTTGTAATTGATCATCATGGAAGTAATACAATGTATGGAGATTTAAATTTTGTAAATCCAGCTTCACCTGCGTGCTGTGAAATCTTAGCAGAGCTATTTCAATATTATAATATAGAAATAACAAAGCCAATAGGTACATGTATTTTAACAGGAATTATAACTGATACAGGAGGTTTTAAATATGCTAGTGTAACAGCAGAAACTTTTGAGTTTGCAGCAGAACTTTTGCAAAAAGGAATAAATGTATCAGATATTTATAAAAAAGTATTAGACACAAAAACAAAAGCAAATTTTGAGCTTACAAAAATAGTTTTAGATAGAACTGAGTTTTTAGAAGATGGCAAAGTAACTTTTACATATATTAATAATGATGATGTAAAAAAAGTTAATGCCGAAGCTCGGAGATCATGAAGGTTTAGTTGAACTTGGAAGAGATGTTGAAGGTGTTGAAGTATCAATTTTTATAAGAGAAGAAGAAAAAAATGTATTTAAAGTTTCTATGAGATCAAATGAATATGTTAATGTTTCAGATGTTTGCATACCTTTTGGAGGCGGGGGACACCCAAGGGCTGCTGGGGCAAAAATAGAAGGAACAGTAGAGGAAGTAAAAAATAAAATACTAGCAGAGTTAAAAAAAGTTTTAAAATAATAGGAAGAAAAAATGGATGGAATAATTGTTATAAATAAGCCTAAAAACTGTACTTCACATGACATAGTAAGAACAACAAAAAAAATATTTAATGAAAAAGTAGGACACACTGGGACATTAGATCCAATGGCAACAGGGGTTTTACCATTATTAATTGGAAAAGGAACACTATGCTCTAAATATTTAATAAATCATGATAAAGAATATGAAGTTGAATTGCAACTAGGAATAAAAACTAATACAGGTGATATAGAAGGAAATGTAATAGAAGAAAAAGAAGTAAAAGATTCATTATTGGATTCGGAATATGTAAAAAAACATTTAAAAACATTTATAGGAAAACAGAAGCAAGTGCCACCTGTATATTCTGCAATAAAGGTAAATGGAAAAAAATTATATGAATATGCGCGAAAAGGACAAAATGTCGAAATAGAGCCAAGAAGTATAGAAATATACGAAATAGAGTTAATGAAAATAGATAAAGCCAATAAAACAATTTTCTTTAAAGTTAATTGTTCTAAAGGAACATATATTAGAAGTTTATGTGAAGATATAGCAAAAAAAATAGGAACAGTGCGGTTTTATGAAAAATTTAAATAGAACCAAAGTTGGAAATTTTAATATAAAAAATGCTATTACAATAGAGGAATTAAAAGAAAAAATTGATGACAAGCAATTTATGGATAAATACTTTATTTCTGTTGAAAATATGTTTATTGATTGTAATAAAATTATTTTGAATGATAGAGAATTAAAACTTTTCTTGAATGGAGTAATGCTAACTAAAGAAAATTCAGATGCAATATATAGAATTTACAATAACAATAAATTTATAGGAACAGGAATTTTAAAAGCAAAATTATTAAAAAGAGATATAATTTTATAGTTCTAAATAAGAAAATCACCAATATATTTAAATGGGTGATTTTTTTATGTATTATGTTGAAGAAAATGACAAGCAAAGTAAAATAGCCAAATTATTAAAGGCAGTGAAAGTAGAAGATGATAAGATTTTATTACCAGTACAAGGAGAGGAATTAAGTATAATATATCAGCAAAAGTTAGCAAAAAAAACATATAAGATATTACAAAATACAAATAGTAATAAGGTGGTTTTAAGTAAAAAAATAAATAATTATGAATATTTTAAAAATTATTTATATTCAGAAAATATAGAAATAGTAAGCGGAAAATGGTTTTTTAAAGTTATGATTCCTAATATTTTAGATTATGTTATAGAAAAAAACAATTTAAAAAAACAAGAAATAGAGATATCATTATTATTAAATGATTTAACTAGCATAGAAATAGAGCAAATTGAAGAGTTTGCAAATGAATACAAAAGAATAAATATAGTTACAAATCATATAGAAAAATTCAAAAAATTAGAACAAAAAATATCAAAAGAATTAGGAATAATAATTGTAGTAAGTAATAACAAGAAAAAAAGTTTATTAAAATCTCAAATAATAGTAAATTACGACTTTCCAAATGAATTAGTAAATAAATTCTACATTTATGATGAAGCATTTATAATAGATTCTTATGGAGATATAAAAATAAATTCAAAAAGATTTAATGGAAAAATAATAAATGATTTCAAAATAAATATAGATGAAAATGAAAAATATAATGCTAATCAACTATATGAAGCAAAATTTTTCAAAAAGCAAAGTTTTGAGTATGTAAAAAAGAAAATAGAAGAAGATGAGGTAAAGATAATAGACTGTTGGAAAGTTTAAACAATATTTTATAAAAACTACTTTCCTTTTTTATAAAAATATAATATAATTATGATATTAAGATTTTATAAGGAGGAATAAAAATGCCTAATAAACGTAAAAAATCAAGAACAGGGAATACAAAAAATATATATAAAGATATTGAATCAAAAAAATCAAGTGAAATCAGTAAGAAAAAAGATGGGGTAGAAAAAAGAGATTATACTTCAAAAAAGGACAAGAAAAAGAATAAAAAGAAAAATAGAAAACATCCAAAACTATTTTTAGCTATAAAAGTATTTTTTATATTGCTAATTTTAGCTATTGTAATAGTAGCAGGAATAGTAGCGGGAATATTCTTTGGAGCATTTGGAGATGATTTTGAAATTACAAAAGATGAATTAAAAGTAGGTGCTTCAAACTCAGTAATAGTTAATCAAGCAGGAGAAAAAATTGCAGATTTAAGTGGAGATGAAAAAAGAAAAATAATTACATTTGAAGAAATGTCAGAATATTTACCAAAAGCTTATGTGGCAATTGAAGATGAAAGATTTAGAGAACATGATGGAGTTGATATAAAAAGAACAGCAGGAGCAATTTTTAAAACTTTAATTGGAAAAAAATCTTTTGGAGGAAGTTCTATTACTCAGCAATTAGTAAAAAATATTACTAAAGATGATACAACAGATGGAATGGGCGGTATAAAAAGAAAAATTAGAGAATGGGCTAAAGCATATCAAGTAGAAAGAATGATTACAAAAGATGAAATACTAGAATTATATTTAAATATTATATATGTGGGTCAAGAAGGAAACTTACATGGGGTTGAATTAGGTGCTGAATATTATTTTAATAAAAGTGCAAAAGATTTAGATTTGGCTGAATGTGCATATTTAGCAGGAATAAACAGTTCACCAAATTATTACAATCCATATAGATTATATAATGATAATGATACAGAAGAAAAAAGAGCAGAAAGAATAAAAAATAAAACTCTAACAGTTCTAAAAAAGATGAAAGACTTAAAATTAGTAACAGATGAAAATGTTTATAATGAGGCAGTTGCAAAAACTGAAGCAGGGCTTCCTTTTGAAAAAGGAAATGTAAATTCAAATAATGGTTATACATATCATACAGAGGCTGTAATAAATCAAGTAATAAATCAAGTAATGGAAGAAAAAGGAATATCAGAAGAATTAGCAAAAAACTATATTTATAGTAGTGGACTTACAATTTATTCAACAGTTGATGATAATGTGCAAAATGAAATAGATGATGTATTTGAAAATAGCAAATTGATTTTAAATGGAAGAGACAAAAATCCAGACGGAACATTAAAAAATGAACATTCACAAGCAGCTATAGCAGTAGTAGATTATAAAACAGGTCAAGTAAAAGGAATATCAGGTGGAATAGGAGAAAAAACAGAAACAAGAGGTTTAAATAGAGCAACACAAAGTATAAGACAATGTGGTTCTTCAATGAAACCACTAGCAACAATTGCACCAGGATTAGAAGAAAAAGTTATTACTGCATCAACAGCATATGATGACTGTTCTGTACAATTTGGAACTAATTATAAACCAAAGAACTATAATTATTTTACAGGAATAACAAATATAAGAAGATTTATTTCTACATCACAAAATATACCAGCTCTAAAAATTATGGCAGAACTTACACCTGAAAAATCAATAGAATATTTAAATAAAATGGGAATAAAATCTTTAAAACAAGAAGAAGATGCACACTTATCTCTAGCATTAGGAGGAACAACAAATGGTGCAACACCTCTAGAAATGGCAGTAGCTTATGGAACAATAGCAAATGATGGGGTATATATTACGCCAACATTCTATACAAAAGTTGTAGATTCTTCAGGAAATGTAGTATTAGAGCCAAAGCAAGAAAACACAAGAGTAATTTCAGAACAAAATGCTTACATAACAAAAACTATAGTTCAAGAACCTGTAAAATCAGGAGGAACAGCAACATATTGTGCAATACCAGGAATAGATATTGCTGCTAAAACAGGAACAACAGATGATGATTATGATAGATGGCTTTGCGGATTTTCACCTTATTATTCAGCAGCTTGTTGGTTTGGATATGATAGAAATGAGGAAGTAAGATATAGTGGAACCAACCCTGCAGGGCAATTATGGGATTCTGTTATGACACGAATACACAAAGGTCTTGATAATGCATCATTTGAAAGACCAGACGGAATAGTTGAAGCAACAGTGTGTAGAAAAACAGGATGTTTAGCATCAGAAACTTGCACAGATGTATATAAAGAAATATTTACATCTGATAATATGCCAGAAAAATGCGAAGGACATGGAACACAAAGAGTATGTACAGAATCAGAATTGCTTGCAAATGAATATTGTCCAGAGGTAGAAGAAAGAAGTTTTGGCGGAGTATTACCAAAAGAAAAATTAACATTATGGAAAAATTTAAATCCAACTTCATCATCAAGTGGTGAGATAGAAGATATATGTACAATTCATAAAAAACCAGAAGAGCCTAAAATAGTAGTTAAAGAAGAACCAACACCAACACCTTCAGGCGGAACAGAAATTGTTGAAGTTCCAGTTACACCAACAAAAAAACCAGAAGAAAATACACCAACGACTAAGTCATCAGAAACTTCCGGAGATAATAAGGAAAAAGAAAAAAAGAAAACACCATAAATATATAGGATATAAGGAGGGATAAACATGGATATATATTTTCAAAATACTTTAACAAGAAAAAAAGAAAAATTTATACCAATAAATACAGAGGAGATAAGAATGTATTCATGTGGTCCTACTGTATATAAAGATGCAACAATTGGAAATATGAGGACAAACATATTTCAAGATGTATTAAGAAGAGTTTTAAAATATAATAATTATAAAATAAAACATGTAATGAATATTACAGATGTAGGACATTTAGTTTCTGATGGAGACGAAGGAGAAGACAAAATGATAAAATCAGCAAAAGAAATGCATAAATCTCCATTAGAGATTGCAAAATATTATACAGAATTATTTTTTAAAGATTTAGAATTACTAAATATAGAAAAACCAGAAATTATTTGTAAAGCAACAGATTATATACAAGATATGCTTGAATATGTAGAAAAATTAGTAGAAAAAGGATTTGCATATGAAACGTCTACTGCAATATATTTTGATGTTTCAAAATTAGATAAATATCCAATACTTACAAATATTGATGTAGAAAACCAAAAAGCAGGAGCAAGAGTAGAAGTAGATAAAGAAAAGAGAAATCCTTATGATTTTGCTCTATGGATAAAGGCACCAGAAAATCATTTAATGAAATGGGATAGCCCATGGGGAAAATCTTATCCTGGATGGCATATAGAATGTTCTGCAATGAGTAGAAAACATTTAGGAGAACAATTTGATATACATACAGGAGGAATTGATTTAGTACCAACACATCATGAAAATGAAATTGCACAGAGCAAAGGAATGTGTGGAAAAATACCTGCAAATTATTGGCTACATGGTGAATATTTATTAATAAATGGCGGAAAGATGTCAAAATCACTGGGAAATGTTTACCTATTAAAAGACATAATAGAAAGAGGATATGATCCATTAGTTTATAAATTGTTTAGCTATTCTTGCCATTATAGAAATAAATTAAATTTTACTTGGGAAGGAATAGATGCTGCAGCAAAATCTTTAGAAAGATTGCGTAATAGTTATAAGATAAATTTAAATGGAAATGATGAACTAACAGATATAGAACTTAAGAAGTTAGCTAAAATTGAAGAAAAATTTCATGAAGCAATAAATGATGATTTAAATATGCCTCTTGCAATGAGTTTTGTATGGGAACTTGCAAGATTTGAAAAAAAATCACCTGAAGTTGCAAAATTACTATTAAAATTTGATACAGTATTAGGAGTAAAAATTGATAAAGAAGATGATAATACACTAAATATTCCACAAGATATACAGGAATTAGTTAACAAAAGAAAGATTGCAAGAGAAAATAAAGATTGGGCAAAATCTGATGAATTAAGAGATATAATTATTTCAAAAGGATATAAGATAAAAGATACAAAAGATGGAATGGAAATAACAAAATGAATAAAAAATAATAATTAGCACATACTTCAAATAGAGGTGTGTGCTTTTTATGAGTGAAAAAGATAAAACAGAGGAATTTGTTCCAGAATATTTTAATTGGATAACTATGGAAAGTCAAAGAAAAAATGTAGAAAAATTAGAAAAAATAACAAAAAAAAAGAAAAACAATGAAAAAACATAAAAAAATAGTATAAATAGTCGATAAATAAATTAAATAACTAAAATAATAGACTTGAATTATGTAAAAAACGTATTATAATATATATAAGGTCAAAGAAAGTCAAAGTCAATACAAAGGAGATGTAAATTATGAGAATGTCTGATTTAATAGAGGAATTTATAAAAGATTTATTTGATGAAAATGAGCTAATAGAAATACAAAGAAATGATTTGGCAGAACATTTCCATTGTGTTCCATCACAAATAAATTATGTAATACAAACAAGATTTAAGCCATCGCAAGGCTATTATGTAGAAAGCAAGCGCGGAGGTGGAGGCAGTATAAAGATAAAAAAAATAAATACAACAAAATCAGATTATATTATGCATATAATAAATAACATAGAAAGTTCAATATCAAGTAATGAAGTAGACATATTAATAAGCGATTTTTTAAGTTATGGATTAGTTGATACAAAAGAAGCGAAACTTTTAAAGGTAGCAACAAGTGACAATGTTTTGCAATTAGGAAAAGACGTTAAAGATGAAGTAAGAGCAAGAATTTTAAAAAATATGTTATTAAATTTATAAGGAGGAAATTAAGATGAAATGTGATAATTGTGGAAGAAATGAGGCAACAGTTAAGTATTCTGAAAATATTAATGGAGTAAAAAGAAATTTAAATTTATGCCATGAATGTAGTGAAAAGTTAGGGATAAATAAAATGAGTTTTAATATTCCAATAGGAATATCTGATTTCTTTGGTGGATTTTTTGATGATTTTGAAACTGACGGATTTGAACCATTTTTAGCGCAAGCAAGAAACATTAAGTGTAATAATTGTGGAATAACATTTGATGATATTATTAATACAGGAAAATTAGGATGCGGAGAATGTTATGAAACATTTGAATCAAAAATTGCACCATTAATGAGAGAAATTCAAGGAAGTAATAAACATGAAGGAAGACTTGGAAAAAGTAAAAATACAAATTTAGACTTTTCAAACAAAATAGAAAGTGATAAAGAAAATGATGAAATATTAGAATTAAAAGAACAATTGAAAAAAGCTATAAAAGATGAAAGATATGAAGATGCAGCAAAAATAAGAGATGAAATAGCTAAAAAAGAAAAATAGAAAGGAAGAAAATTGTATGAACTGGTATTTACAAAGTGGAAAAGATTCAGATATTGTAATAAATTCAAAAATAGTATTTTACAGAAATTTATCAGGATTTAAATTTAATTTAAAGAAAAAAGAAGAAATAAAAGCATTAAAAGAAACGATAAAAGATAATTTATATAATATAGGATATGATTTAAAATATTTTGAATTAATTGACTTTGATGAAGTAACCAAAAAAAGTTTACTTGAAAAGGGATTAATTACAAATAGCTTTTTATCAAAAGATAATGAAAATCGCGCAATACTAATAAATGATGAAGAAAATATTTGTATATTAATTAATGATGAAGATAATATTAAAATCCAAGTATTTTCAGCAGGATTCGACATAGTAAATACATTAAATTATGCAATCGAAATTGATAAAAAAATAGAAGAAATATTTGGATATCAAACAAGTAAAAAATACGGATACTTAACAACAGATTTAAGAAATTGTGGTACAGGACTAAGAGCTAATGCGATTTTACATTTACCTGGGCTTATAAAAACAGGGAATATTAATAAAGTAATATCAACAATTAACAGTTTCGGAATAAGTTTAAAAAGTAAATCATTTGACATGTATGAAATATCAAATGAACAAACTCTAGGATTAACAGAAAATACAATTGTAAGAAATTTAAATGTTGTAATTCAAAAATTAATTGAACAGGAAAAAGAAGCAAGAAAATTTTTAGCAAATAATAATATTGAATTATTGGATTTAGTTTATAGAAGTTTAGGAATACTAGAAAATTGCAAAAAAATTGATTTTGAAGAAGCAGCTTCACTTATATCTAATATAAAGTTAGGTGTTGATTTAGGATTAATAAAAGAAGTAGATGATTTAAAAATTATGAAATTGATTATATATTCAAAACCTTATAATATGCAAAAATATTTAGGAAATAATTATGATAAGATAGAACAAGATATAAAAAGAGCTGAAGTTATTCAAGAAATAATAAGGAAGGAGTGATATTTATGACATACAAATTTACAAATAGGGCAAAAAAAGCAATACAAATAGCAAATGATATTGCAGAGAATTTAGGACATAACTATATAGGTACAGAGCATATTTTATACGGATTAAGAGAAGAAGATAGTGGTATTGCTGCAAAAGTTTTAGAAAATCAAAATGTAACATCTGATAGTATTTTAGGAAAAATAGAAGACCTAGTTGGAAGAGATGAACCAATAGCAGAAACTGCAGGATTTACACCAAGAACAAAAAGAGTAATTGAAAATGCTTTTATTGAGTCAAGAAAATTAGGTTACAATTATATTGGAACAGAACATTTATTGATAGGAATATTAAGAGAAGGAGATAGTATTGCAGCAAGAATTTTATTGGACTTAAACGTAAATCTTCCAAAACTTTATAATGAAATAATAAAAGTAATTAATGAAGGTGAAAATAGTTTAGAAAATGATAATAATAACAATAAAAGAAATGGTAGCTTTAATGCAACACCAACATTAAATCAATTTGGAGAGGATTTAACAAAAAAAGCAGAAGAAGGAAAGTTAGATCCAATAATAGGAAGACACGAAGAAATTGAAAGAGTTATTCAAATTCTTTCAAGAAGAACAAAAAATAATCCTTGTTTAATAGGTGAACCTGGTGTTGGAAAAACAGCAGTAGCAGAAGGCTTAGCAGAAAAAATAGTTTCTGGTGATGTACCAGAAATATTAAAAGATAAAAGAGTTGTAACTGTAGATATTTCGAGTATGGTTGCGGGGGCCAAATACAGAGGAGATTTTGAAGAAAGAATAAAAAAAGCATTAAATGAAGTAAAAAAAGCAGGAGATGTAATATTATTTATTGATGAAATTCATACAATAGTTGGTGCGGGAGCTGCAGAAGGTGCTATAGATGCTGCAAATATTTTAAAACCATTACTTGCAAGAGGAGAAATTCAATTAGTAGGGGCGACAACACTAAATGAATATAGAAAATATATTGAAAAAGATTCAGCTTTAGAAAGAAGATTTAGTCCAGTAAATGTAAATGAACCAAGTAGAAATGACACAATAAAAATACTAACAGGAATAAGAGACAAATATGAGGCACATCATAATGTAAAAATAACAGATGAAGCAATAAATTCGGCAGTTGATTTATCAATAAGATATATAAATGATAGATTTTTGCCAGATAAAGCTATAGATTTAATAGATGAGGCTGCTTCAAGAGCTAGATTAAAAACATATACAGAGCCAGATAGTTTAAAAAAACTAGAAGAAGAAATTGAAAATATCAGTAAAGATAAAGAAGAAGCTGTTAGAAATCAGAATTTTGAAAAGGCAGCAAGTCTTAGAGATGAAGAAAGAATAAAAAAAGAAAAATATGAAAAAGAACAGAAAAAATGGAAAAACAAAAATACTAAAGAAGTTAATAATATAACTGAGGAAAATATTGCAGAAGTAATTTCTACTTGGACAGGAATTCCAGCAAAAAAAATAACTGAAGATGAAAATGAAAAATTGAAAAATTTAGAAGAAAATCTTCATAAAAGAGTTATTGGACAAAATGAAGCTGTTGAAGCTGTAAGTAAAGCAATAAGAAGAGGAAGAGTAGGTTTAAAAGACCCAAACCGTCCAATTGGTTCATTTTTATTCTTAGGACCAACAGGAGTTGGAAAAACAGAACTTTCTAAAGCTTTAGCAGAATGTTTATTTGGAAATGAAAATGCAATGATAAGAGTAGATATGTCTGAATATATGGAACCACATTCTATTGCTAAATTAATAGGTTCACCTCCAGGATATGTTGGGTTTGATGAAGGTGGGCAATTAACAGAAAAAATAAGAAGAAAACCATATAGTGTTATTTTATTTGATGAAATAGAAAAAGCTCATCCTGATGTAATGAATATGTTACTTCAAATACTAGAAGATGGTAGATTAACAGATTCTCAAGGAAGAACAGTAAATTTTAAAAATACTGTAATTATAATGACATCTAACATAGGAGCTAGATTAATTACAGAAAAGAAATCTCTAGGTTTTATAAATGAAGATAATAAAGAGGAAAATAAAGAATATGAAGACACTAAAAAAGAAGTTATGGAAGCATTAAAGAGAGAATTAAGACCAGAATTTATAAATCGTATAGATGAAATTATTGTTTTCCATAAACTAAACGATAATGAAATAAGCGATATTATAGATATAATGTTAAATAATGTAATAAAGAGATTAGAAGAACAAAAAATAAAAATTGAATTAGAGCCAGATGTTAAAAAAATAATAGCAAATAAAGGAATAGATAAATCATTTGGTGCAAGACCACTTAGAAGGACAATACAAAATTTATTAGAAGATAGACTAGCAGAGGAAATATTAGATGGAAATATTACTAAAAATAAATTAGTAAAAATTGGAGTGAAAGATGATAAAATAGTTGTAGACAAATAGTGAAAATTTGAAAATTATGTAAATATGTAGTATAATATAATTATAAGCAATGCAAATTTGCTGATTCTGGTTGTATGTAATAACAAAGGAGTAGATAGTAATGACAGAAAAGAAAACAATAACAACCTTTTATTCTCTCGAAGACAATGAACTCAAGGGAATAACAAAAGACTTAGTAGGTAAAAAGATGAGCAAGAAAGAGAAAAAACAGCTGAAGAAGCTGAAGAAACAGAAAAAGGCCTTGAAAAAGGCTCTTAGAGAGGTTAGAGACCAGATAAGAAAAATCGAAGGCTAAAAAATAATGCACACAACCAGAAAAAGAGGAGGCGTATGCCTCCTTTTTTAATGTAAAATATGTGAAAACTGTTGACAATGGAGAAAACATATGATAAAATATTTAACTGTAATCCGCTTAGTCAAGGTACATAAACACTATGAAACAGTTAGTTGCCTTAATCTCTCATAGATGTAACAGTTTATGATGAATAAAACGAAAGGATTAGCGAGTATACAAATAAGGGAGGTGCATTTTAAATGTACGCAATAATTGAAAGCTGTGGAAAACAATACAAAGTAGCAGAAGGAGATGTAGTATTTTTTGAAAAATTAGATGCAGAGGAAGGAAAAAAAGTTACATTTGATAATGTAATATTAGTATCTAATGAAGGAAAAGTACAAGTTGGAAGTCCTTATGTTAAAGGTGTAAAAGTAGAAGGAAAAGTAGTTTCTCATGGTAAAGGTAAAAAAATCATTGTTTTCAAAATGAAAGCTAAAAAGAATTATAGAAGAAAACAAGGACATAGACAACCATATACAAAAGTAGAAATTACATCAATCAAAACAGCTGCTAAAAAAGCAGAAGCTAAAGCTGAAAAAGTTGAAGCATAATTAAAATAGAATAAAAATCTAGAGAGATAAATAGATTAACGAAAAAGGAGTGAGGAAGTATGGCTCATAAGAAAGGTCAAGGTAATGTCAAGAACGGTAGAGACAGTGAGTCTAAGCGTCTTGGTATAAAAAGAGCTGATGGGCAATTTGTTCTTGCTGGAAATATATTAGTAAGACAAAGAGGAACAAAAATACATCCAGGAACTAATGTTGGAATTGGTAGTGATGATACACTATTTGCATTAGTAGATGGAAATGTAAAATTTGAAAGAAAAGGTAAGGATAAAAAACAAGTAAGTGTTTATCCAGTTGCAGAAAATGCATAAAATTAAATAAATATATAAATAAAAAAACCATTCAATAGAATGGTTTTTTACTTGTAAAAAACTAACAAATATAGTATAATAAGCAAAGCAAAATAAGGAGATGATAATTATGGAAAAAAAGAGAATATTAACAGGAGACAGGCCAACTGGAAAATTACATATAGGACATTATTTTGGTTCGCTAAAAAAGAGAGTAGAATTACAAGAAAATCCAGATTATGAACAATATATATTAATAGCAGATGTTCAAGCATTAACAGACAACTTTAATAATCCAGAAAAAGTAAGAAAAAATGTAAGAGAAGTTGCAATGGATTATTTATCTGTAGGAATAGACCCAAGTAAAACAACAATATATATTCAATCAATGATTCCAGAAACAGCAGAACTTACAGTGTTTTATTCTAACTTAGTTACTATTGCAAGACTACAAAGAAACCCAACAGTAAAAACAGAAATAGCACAAAAAAAAGAAATATTTGGAGAAAGTGTAACTTATGGATTTTTAGGATATCCAGTAAGCCAAGCAGCAGATATAACTTGTTTTGAAGGTGAATTTGTACCAGTTGGAGAAGATCAAGAACCATTAATTGAACAATGTAGAGAAATAGTAAGAAAATTTAATAGTATATATGGAGATGTTTTAGTAGAACCTAAAATAATGCTTTCAGAAGCAAAGAGAATAAAAGGACTTGATGGAAATGAGAAAATGGGAAAATCTTTAGGAAATGCGATTTACTTATCAGATGAACCAGAAGAAATAACAAAAAAAGTTATGAGTGCAGTTACAGACCCTAACCGTATAAAAAAAGATGATTTAGGAAATCCTGATGTATGTATGGTTGCATATTATCATAAACTATTCACAAAAGAAGAAGATTATAAAACTGTATGTGAAGAATGTAAGGCTGGAAAACGTGGATGTGTTGGGTGTAAAAAACAATTGGCTTCAAATATAATTGAAACATTAGCGCCAATAAGAGAAAAAAGAAAATATTACGAAGCTCATCCAGAAGAAGTAGATAAAATTTTGCAAGAAGGAACCGAAAAAGCGAGAAAAACAGCTAAAGAAACAATGAAAAAAGTAAAAGAAGCAATGATGCTAAATTATTTTGAAGGAGAAAATTAAAAAAATATGTTTACAGATTATACAAAAATAATAATTAAAGCCGGAGATGGTGGAAATGGAGCTACAACATTTAGAAGAGAAAAATATGTAGCTGCCGGACGGACCTGATGGAGGAGACGGCGGAAACCGGTGGAAACATTTATTTTGAAGTTGATAAAGACAAAAATACACTAATAGATTTTAGGTATAATAAAAAATTTAAAGCAACAAATGGAGAAAATGGAAGCGGAAATCATTGCAATGGAAAATATGGTGAAGATTTATATATTAAGGTTCCAATAGGAACTGTTATTAAGGATGCTGCTACTCGGAAAAGTTGTAGCAGATTTATCTGAGCCAAACCAAGTGGAACTTGTACTTGAAGGTGGAAGAGGTGGAAAAGGAAATTCACATTTTGCAACAAGTACACGTCAAGCTCCAAGATTTTCACAAGATGGAGAAAAAGGTGAAGAAAAAGAATTAATATTAGAATTAAAATTACTTGCTGATGTTGGATTGTTAGGATTCCCAAATGTCGGTAAATCAACATTTTTATCTATGGTAACAGATGCTAAACCTAAAATTGCAAATTATCATTTTACAACAATAATACCAAATTTAGGTGTTGTAAAAACAAAAAACGGTCAAGATTTTGTAATTGCTGATATTCCAGGAATTATTGAAGGTGCAAGTGAAGGGGTTGGACTTGGAATACAGTTTCTAAGACATGTTGAAAGAACTAGATTATTATTACATGTTATAGATGTATCTGGAGAAGAAGGAAGAGACCCTGTTGAAGATTTTAATACAATAAATGCCGAACTAAAAAAATATAGTGAAAAATTAAGTACAAGAAAGCAAATAATAGTTGCAAATAAAGTAGATGTAATGCAAGATGAATCATTATATAAAGAATTGGAAGATTTAGCTAAAAAAGAAAACTTAGAAATTTTTAAAATATCTGCAGCAACAGGGGAAGGCGTGGAAAAATTAATAAACCATGTAGCAGAGGTTTTAAAAACGCTTCCAAAAGAAGATTTAATAGAATATGATGAAAGAATAGTATATACATTAGAAGATAAAAAAGATGAATGGGAAGCACGAGTAGAAAATGGAGAATTCATAGTTGAAGGAAAAGCAGTAGAAAGACTAATGGGAAGGATAAATATAGAAGACAACGAATCAATGTATTACTTACAAAAATGTTTAAGAAATATGGGGATAGAAGAAAAATTAAAAGAACTTGGAATACAAGAAGGGGACTCAGTAAAAATTGCAGATTGGGAACTTGAGTGGTATGACTAGGAAAAGGAAGGAAATAAACAAATGAAAGTAAAAGAATTATACAAAGAGAAAATAGAAAATAGTAAATATGAAATTGTAGGGTGTACAGTTAATAATGAATACCAAAATATAGAATATGATGTAAATGAAAATGATAAAGTAGAATTAATAGATGTATCACAAAAAGAAGGAATGAAAATATATAGAAGAACACTTCTTTATGTTTTAGGAAAAGCAGTAAAAGAATTATATCCTAAAGCTATGTTTTCAATAGAATATCAACTTCTAGATTCTATGTTTTGTGAGATTCAAAATATGGAAATAACAGAAGAGATTATAAATAATATTTCTAATAAAATGAGAGAAATTATAAATAAAAAATTGCCAATAGAAAAAGTTGTAATGACAAGAAAAGAAGCTGAAGAATTTTATGAAAAGAATAATTCTACAAGAGGAAAAGTTCAATTAGAATTAAAATCTAATGAAAAAATTGAATTATATTTTTGTGAAGATTATTTTAATTATTTTTTCGGATTGTTAGCATCAAATACTGGAAATTTAGATTTATTTAAAATTGAAAAATTTGAAGAAGGTTTTATAATAAGATATCCATCTTCAAAAAATCCGTTTTTGATACAAGAAAAAACAGAATACAGAAAATTAGCATGGTCATTAGGTGAATATGATGATATGCATAAGATACTAAATGTAGATATACTTTCTAAATTAAATAATGCTGTAAGAAAAAACAAAGTTAAAGATGTAATAATGATAGATGAAGCGCTTCATGAAAAGAAAATAGCAAATATTGCAGATGAAATTGCTAAAAGAAAAGACGTAAAAATAATATTAATAGCTGGGCCATCATCATCTGGAAAAACAACATTTGCCCAAAGATTAGGAATTCAATTAAAAATAAATGGATTAAGACCTGTTACAATTTCTGTAGATAATTATTTTGTAGAAAGAAAAGATACTCCAAGAGATGAAAATGGGGAATATGACTTTGAATGTTTAGAAGCAATTGATACAGAATTATTTAATGATCATTTAGAAAAATTATTAAATGGTGAAGAAGTTGAAATGCCAAGTTTCGACTTTAAAATTGGAACAAAAAAATATAATGGAAATAAAATTAAATTGGAAAAAGATGATGTACTTGTAATAGAAGGAATACATTGTTTAAATGATGAATTAACAAAGAAAATTCCAAGAGAACAAAAATATAAAGTATATATAAGTGCACTAACTGTTCTTAATATGGATTATTGTAATAGGATTTCTTCAAGAGATAATAGATTAATAAGAAGAATGGTAAGAGATTATCAATTTAGAGGATACTCTGCAAAGCAAACATTAACTACGTGGGACAGTGTAACAAAAGGGGAAGAAAAATACATATTTCCTTTCCAAGAAGAAGCAGACAGTATGTTTAATACATCATTAATATATGAGATTTCCGTTTTAAAAAATATAGCTATGCCATTATTAGAAGAAATTATGCCAGAAGACAAAGAATATGCAGAAGCAAGAAGAATTTTGAATATGTTAAAATATTTTGAACCAGTGTCTAATAATTTAGTTCCAACAAATTCGCTAGTAAAAGAATTTATGGGTGGAGGAGATTTTAAATATTAAAAATAAATATAAAAATAAATATTAATATTTATTTTTATATTTATATTTATTTTTA
>JAFRDD010000009.1 GCA_017404025.1 Clostridia bacterium | reverse complement strand
TATAATTGTAAAAAGGTGATTATTCACAGTATGTGATATAATCGCCTTGGTGAAAAGGATAAATTTTACATTGTAAATTATATATTCTAAAATTTAAAAGTGTCCTTATAAAAATTGTACAAAAAAGTATTGACAATCCATACCTTCTTTTTTAAAACAAGGATATTCTTTTGAAAGCACATAACAAGCAGAATTGCAATCTAAGAAAACTTCAACATATGAATAACTTATGATAAGATCACCCTATGAAATTATTTTATGAAAAGTTCACCCATGATATAATGGAGGCATGAGAACTGAAATGAATGATAAAGAAAATTTAAAAGTAGCAGTAATTGAAAGTTGTGTCAATGGAACAATGACTATAAAAGTTGCAGCAGATAGGTTGAAGTTTTCAGAGCGCTATGTAAAAGAATTGAAAGCGAGGTATAAAAAATTTGGTGCTTCATCCATGATGCATGGAAATTGTGGAAAACAACCTAAACATACTATTGATGCAAATATTAAAAGTAAAATATGGGAAATTTGGAATACCCCTGAACTTGAAGAGTGTAATATCACTCACTTTCAAGAAATTTTAGAAGAAGATTATGATATTAAAATTAGTTATACTCCTTTATATAATTTTTTAAAATCTAAAGGAGCTAAAAGTCCTAGAAAACATAAGAAACCTAGAAATCATAATAGACGTCAAGAACGTCCTTCTTCTGGCGAATTGTTACAAGTTGATGGTACTCCACATCAATTTTTCTATGGAGATGATAAGGAATATTGTTTACATGGTTTTATTGATGATGCAACTCATAAAGTAACTGGTCTATATATGTGTGAAAATGAATGTATGCACGGGTATTTAGAAGTAACTAGACAGACGTTTAAAAACTTCGGTGTACCTCTGGCTCTTTATGCTGATGGCTCAAGTATTTTCTTTCCTAAAGATAATAAACTTACTCTCGAGGAGCAATTAGCGGGAATTACAAAGCCAACTACACAATATGGAAGAATGATGGATTTTCTTGGTGTAGAATTAATTCATGCTGGTTCTTCTCAAGCTAAAGGGCGCGTAGAAAGATTATGGAATACCCTACATGATAGACTTAGAACTGAATTCAGAAGACACAAAATAAAAACAATTGAAGCAGCAAATGAATTCTTAAAAACATATATCCCAAAATTTAATAAAAAATTTGCTATTGAACCACAAAGTAAAAAATCATCTTTTATGAAATTACCAAAATATGTTAATTTAGATTACTTATTATCAGTTAAATATACGAGAACAGTTGATGTTAGCAATTGTATTAGTATTAGCGGAACAACATTTGTTATAGATACAAAAGAAATTCTACACAAAAAGAAAATAGAAGTGTGTATCAGCAAAAGAATAGGTCTTAAAGCTCGTTTTAATGATAAATGGTATAAGATTATACCTGTATCAAATCAAAATAATAAAAGCCTCAAATCTAACGATTCTGTAGAGGCAATTATACAACAATTTATTTATTATAATTGTCTAAAGAACGAAAGATTATCGGCATGAGAACTGTTATGTTCATATTATATAATAAAACTTGTGACTATTCAAGGGTGAACAAGTCACAAGTTAAAATTATATTTTTAGGGTGAACTAATCAAAAAATATTGACATCTAAGAAAACTTCAACATCATCATTTAAATCTTTAAACTCATGTTCACAAATCCTTGCAAAACTATATGGAATAATGACCTTATCTGTAAAGTAATTCGATGTTGAAAATGATTTATCTCCTATATTTGCATCATCAAAAGAAAAACAAATTGCTTTAATTGGATATACAGATTTTAAATCCTTAATATATTCCTTAATATACTTTGATAATTCAAGAAATCCATGAAGCGAATATTCAAAATGATAGTTATCAAGAAGTTTAGGAGAAATAACTAATTTTTTAGAAATCTGTTCCAAATCAAGACACTTTCCATCTAAACCGACAATAGAAATGTCCAACTTATTCTTTGACATGCTTATTCCCATAAAATATGCGCTTGATGGATTAATTTTATAATCCTTATCAATAATATTATGTCCAATAAAAGCTTTTAGTACATTATTTAACGATAACCAAGGCATATTTGCTCTTACAGCAACTTCATTAATTGAGATTTTTCTATCTTCAGTTTGGAGAATTTGAAGAGTACGAAGAACTTTAAGGTTTTTTGTAATCAATTGCCGTGTATCTTCTATTTTGTCTGCCATAAACACATACCTCCTTAAATTATCAAGGAACTCAACCAGTGCTGACCTTCACTGGCTGATAGGCGTACTATATATAAAACAGGTACTTGACCCGATTATTAAGTTATGCATAACATTCTATCACATATTTACAAAAAAGTAAATAACGAAACAAATGTTAACATCTATAAGCAAGAGCCTCCACCTATTATAGTGAAGACTCTCTCTTGGTCATCTGTTAATTTTACTAATCCAATCATAGATTCTCGAAGAAAAACCATACGGAACACATAGCACATAAAGATTTTTAACAAAAATCTCCACACCAGTCCGCTCACTTAGTACTCCTCTTGGTATTATTATATCCACCTCATTTTCTCCGTATTTATCAAGTAAATAATTAAATACTAAATCATAAATACATAAATTAGTTGGATTATCTACTTCTATTTTATCTCCATGCATAGAAGTTTCAATGTACCAAAGATCAAGTTTTGCATAGGGCTGGCTATCATGAATGATTTTTAAGTATTCTGTTTCACCAGAATTTATTTTGGAATCGAGCAAAGCAAAAATTTCATTGGGTTCTAACATTTCAAATTCCTCCTATAACTACTTTAAATTATTAAAGTTCTCAAACAGCTTGACCATACACTGTTTGATTAGTGAATGAATAACACGGCACATAGCCAAATTATTATATATATTGTACCAAATTTATATCGCAAAGTCAAATTATGAAAAATAGCAATCAAAAGGACTTTCACTTGTGGAAACCCTTAATTTTTGTCCGTTATATTTTTATAATTATTGGTTATATAAAACAACGAAGCTCTTACTTTTTACAGTAAAAGCTCCATTGTTGCTCATTTAATCCCCTACAAAAGTTTGAGTGCTAATTGCTAGTGCTTTCAAATCAGCTTTAGCTTGTTCCTCACATAGTTCTCTTAACTCTGCATTTATCTTTTCTATATCATTGTAATCTGCAGGAATAATCTCTGCATCAATGGAAACCTTATCTTCATTAGTTTTCTTAAATCCAAATATAGGGTTGTCCAGACCAAGAATTGTTTTACTCATAAGTGTTCCTTTCTAAATTATTAGGTTATTAGCAGTCTGACCACTTCTGCTCATTTTGACATTTTTAGTGTTAATATAGATAAAGGAAATCTCTGGATCCTAACACTTCTCTTTTATCATTATTAAAACTTAAAAAGTGTAATGATAAGGTTACTGAACCACAATACATACCAAATGCTGTGCGACATCATCTGTTTCTTGTCCTTAAGAATGCCATCAAAAACAAGTGTGATAGTGAGTAACAGAAGAACACAACTGCTCATAATAGTATGCCTCAAGGGTTCAAATGTCACGATCATAAACATAACCGTAACCCCCATCAGTATGGCAGTTACCAACAGATTAGCAATCCGCAAACTTTTAATCCTTTTCTCATCGTTCATAGTAAAATCCTCCTTTGGACTTTTATTGGTGTTGTTGCTTACTATATGATAAACTAAAAAGATAGGGGAATATCCCTTTCACTAATTAGCGAAAACTGGGTAAACGATACAGGGCTTTGCCTACATCTTTTTTATTATACCAAAAATTCACATTAATTGCAATATAAAACAAATGTTAATATATTTATTCCCTACAAAATTCTTTCTCCAAAAATTCAGCTTGTTCTTTAGATATTCGATTATTCACAACTGCTAATCTTAACAAAGCTTTTATATTCTGCCATTTGGCTGTTTTTGAATAGCCTTTTGCTGTTAGTTCAACATATTCCATTAATTCTTCAAATATATAATATGGTATATTAAATTCTTCGTTTATTTTTTCCATTTTGTACTGCTCCCCTACTTTTTGCATATAATTATAATAAAGTGTTAACACTTATAAATATAACATAAAAAAATTATAAAATCAATACATATAAAATTGAAAGTAGGAATTATTATGTCTTTGATTGTTAGATTTGATGGAAATATGAATGTTATAGGTAATTTATTAAAGAGATATAGAACTGAAAAAGGTTTATCTTATGAAAAACTTTCTGCAAAATTAGAACTTATGGGTATTAGTATTCATAAGCAGAGTTTATATGATATTGAAAATAATAAAAGAACTGTTAAAGATTATGAATTATTTGGTATTGCTTATGTTCTAGGTATTGATGTCAATGATTTGTTAGAAGATATTAGAAAAAATTTTAAAAAATAGAGTTTTTCAAGAATATTGAAAAATCGTTTGACATATACTAAAAATAATGTTATAATAACATTAGCTAGCAAATCGAAGAAGTCACAAAGGTTTGCACAATATAAAAGAGATATGTGTCCGCGTATCTCTTTTTTTGCCTTTAATAAAGAAAAGGCAGGTGTCCGCCTGCCACAAAGATTAATCTTTGTTTGTTTCTTGGCTTTCATCATTATTATTACTTAAAAGCAATAAAACAATTAGTCGCCAGATTAATTCAAAAGAAGTCACTCTAGTTGCACCTCCTCCCACAAAGATTTCCTTTGCAAAAAGGATGTCCTTATTATACTTTATTTCATATTGTTTGACAATATTTTTTACAAAAATTGCCTTATTTTTTCATTTTTAATAACCATTCTTTAAATTCTTCTTTTGTCATTTTTCCATTTGCCATTTTTTCCTTAACTTCTTTATATGCTTCTTTAAATAACTCTAATTGTAATCTATAAGCAACATTTTCAGGATTTCTTACAACTCTTAATAGTTTTTGTTGATATGTATTTCTATAAAGCCTTGCAACATCATCTTCTTTTAATTTTCTTTGATTATATTTAAAAAATCCTATTTCTTTGCAAGTTTTCCCTGTATCTTCAAAAAGATTATTACAATATAGTTCATCTGTCCTTTTATCTGGTACAAAGTATTTTTCGCAGTTCCTACATTTTTTTATTGGGAACTTTTCAATACATAATAATTCTTTAAATTCTATAAATAGAATTTGCTTTAAATCTAAACTTGATATAATATATGGGCTTGGAACTATAAGACTTTTCTCTATATTTAATGTTTCTATAATGTGTTTTTCTTTTACAGAGCCAAAACCTATATGATACACTGTCATATCATTATCACACTCTAAATAAATTTTAGTTGGATCATATAATTTAATTGCTTTACTATACTTATTACTAAACATTTCTACAACATATATTTCATAAGGTGTTAAGTCTTTTTTTAATTCATCATTATAAATATTATAACAATTATCTACATCATATATAAATGCTTCCTTTATGCTTTCTAATATATCATTATACTTTGTAGCAATTTCTTTAATTATATTATCATATTTAGTTTTTGTTAAAATCATTGTTAAATTTATATCAAAACCATTTTCTTTCAATATTTCTTTTAATATAACCAAACTATATTTATCTATAAATTTCTTTAAATCAGCAAAATCTGAAAAATTTGTGTTTAAAAAGTCACATAACAAAGTACCTGCTATATTTTCCACAGTAATTCGTTGTTCATCATATTCATAATACATTAAACTTTCATCTTTTAATATCTGTCTTTTTTCTGCTGTACTTTTTACAGTTCTTTTCAATTCTCCTTCGCTACCTAAAAAATACATTCCATCTTTCATTATTTTGTATCTTAATTCATATTTTGAAAATCTTAAATATTCTCTCCTATTTACTTTATCTACAAAAATACTTATAGGTTTTTCTATAATTTTTTGTTGGCTTAATGCTTTTATAAACATATCTTTCTTTTCCATATCTTTGTAACCCCTTTATTTACAATGATTTTTATAGTTTTAAAAATATTTTTGATATTTTATATTATTATTTTATCATAAACTATTGACAAATGCAATATGCTATGTTAAAATTCTTGATAGTTAATATTATATTTATATTGTTTGCTATCACTACTATTCTTGTATAAGAAAGTTGTTAGCAAAAAATTAAGTAGCTCTTGGAGGTGGTAAGTTTGAGCGAAGAAGAAAGAAAACAAGCAATATTATCTATGTTTTATGATGAGCATTTAAAAGGAAAAGTCATTGCAGAAAAACTAAATATCAGTACTCCCTATGTAACGCAAGTTATAAAAAAAGATACTAGATATGTGGAAGAAAAACAAACTAGGAAATTAAAAAATAAGGAAAAGCATAATAAAGAAACTGCAGAATATATGAAAAAGAAAAGATTGGAACAAAAAGCATTAGAAGAATTTGTAAAACAACAACATATTGAAGCAAGCAAAGAATTATCATACTTACCTGAAATTTCGGATTTAGTTTATAGAAAATGGAATCCAAGTGCTTACCATAGAGATAAAAAAGGAGATTTAGTTTTAGATAAAAAATTAACTACTTCCCTTGATATCTCTAAAAAATTATATATGAACACTAAAACTACAACACAAAAATACAAGAAAAGGTATTGTTTTAGTATTTAATGGCTTATTTTATAATAAGTCTTTTTTTTATTGAAATTTTAAAGAAAGGAGAACTACGCTATGGGAAATGTTAAAGAAAATTATGAAATAATGTTTACTACTTATCCAGATTTAGTAAACATCAAACAATTAACAAAAATGCTAGGTATTGGCATTACTCTTGCTTATAGATTAGTTAAAAATAATACTATTAAAGCTATAAAAGTTGGCAGAGAATATAAAATACCAAAAAGAAATGTTATAGCATATTTAACAAATACAAACTAATTTAGACTAGATTTTAATTTACTTTCATGTTATTATATTACCAATATCAATAAGAAAGTAGGTTAAATTTATGGGTTATGAAAAGAAAGGAGAAAAATGAACATAACAGCAAGCCTATTTATTCAAAAAGGTTTATACTATGTTATCTTAAATTATAAAGATAATAATAATAAACGAAAACAAAAGTGGGTTCCAACAGGAATACCAGGAAAACGGAAATAACAAAAGATTAGCAAATCAAAAATTAGATGAAATAAAGCAAAATTATAAACAATATCTACCAAATGAAAATTCTTTTGAAGAAAATGAGTCGGAAAAATATTTTGAAATTTATCTTAAAGAATGGCTGGAATCTTATAAAAATCAAATAGAAGAAAACACTTACGATTCTTATAAAACAGTTGTTACAAAGGTTTTTGATTTTTTTGATGGCAAGAAAATTAAACTAAAAGATTTAAAGGCTGTTCATATACAAAATTTTTACGATTCACTATATAAAAAGGGGTTAAAAAGTAACACAGTTTTACACTATCATGCAAACATTAGAAAAGCATTGCAAACTGCTGTAAAACTGGATATTATTCCTACTAATCCCGCAGATAAAATTGAAAGACCTAAAAAGGAACAATTCATTGGAGATAGATATACATTAGATGAATTAAAAGTATTATTTGAAGTTTCTAAAAATGATCCACTACATCTTGTAATTTTAATTGCAAGTTTCTATGGATTAAGAAGAAGTGAAGTTTTAGGTTTGAAATGGTCTGCATTTGATTTTGTAAATAACACTATAACAATAAAACATAAAGTAATTGAAACAATTGTAGATGACAAAAGAACAATACTACTTAAAGATAAAACTAAAAATAAATCAAGCTATCGTTCCCTACCTTTAATAAAAGAAATTAAAGAAGAATTATTGGCTCACAAAAAGAAACTTGAAAATAATAAGAAGATATGTGGAGATAGTTATATTTTGGATTTTAAAGATTACATTTGTGTTAATGATATTGGAAAGATTTATAGACCTGAATATATTACTGACCACTTTGCCCTATTGCTTAATAATAATAATTTAAGGCATATTCGTTTTCATGATTTAAGACATTCTTGTGCAAGCCTATTATTAGCAAGAGGTATTCCAATGAAAGCAATTCAAGAGTGGCTTGGTCATTCCACTTATTCTACCACTGCTAATCTATATGCACATTTAGATAGTAATACAAAAAATATTTCAGCTGATGCTTTAGCAAATGCATTAGTTGTTGCTTAAAATAAAAAAATTATCATATTTAACCACTAAATCGCAAATTAAGGAAAAATAAGATAATCTTTTATAATTGGCTGGGCTGGCTAGATTCGAACTAGCGCATGCATGAGTCAAAGTCATGTGCCTTACCGCTTGGCTACAGCCCAATGTATAAATATTAAATTAAAAATTGATTTTTAAGAGTTTGTTTGAACTTTGGTTTGAACTCGTGCTTTTTTACAAAACATCAAATTCTTCAAACTCTCTATATGTAAAGCCTTGCAGGTTTTATAATAAGCAAAAACATTTAAGAGTCAAAGTCTGGTGCCTTACCGCTTGGCTACAGCCCAATATATAGTAATTTAAATGGGGTGGAAGATGGGACTCGAACCCACGGTCTCCAGTGCCACAAACTGGCGCGTTAACCAACTACGCTACATCCACCATTGTTAGATGCACATATATTATTTTAACTCATCTGCACCCCATTTGTCAACTGATTTTTAATATTTTTTTTTAAAATTATGAACCTATACCATATTGTTTATTCATCCATGAATTGTAATCAAAAGGTTCTAGCGTTTTTGGTAATCCATAATCTATACCTTCTGTTTCAACTCTTATTGATTTTATAACAGGAGGATTAACAGGAGTACTAACTTCGCTAGCAGAACTTTTATTTTCTCCATTTTCATCTGTTTTTGATTTTACTTCTACTTCTTCTATTTTATGTACAACATCTAATCCTTCAATAACTTTACCAAATGCAGTATAATTTCCATTCAATGATGAATTTTCTTTAGTCATAATAAAAAATTGTGAACTTCCAGAATTATAAGACTCTTCTTTTAATGAAGGTGCATATTGACTATAGTCAGATCTTGCCATAGCTAAAATTCCTTCTTCAAATTTTAGTTTATTTTCTACTTTATTTGCTTTAAATTCACCTTTTATTGTATAGTCTCTGTCTGTTTCCCCTTCTTTTAAGTCTCTTAAATCAGAAATGCTAGCTGAACCTGTTCCATCTCCTTTTTTATCTCCACCTTGTATCATAAAATCTTTTACTATTCTATGAAATGTTTTTCCATCATAAAATCCTCTATTTGATAAAGTAACAAAGTTTGCAACTGTTTCTTTGGCATATTCTGGATATAATTCCATTTTAACTGTTCCAAAACCTTCTACTTCCATTGTTGCTATTGGTCTTTTTACTTCCATCGTTGCGTTTTTATAATATCCATATCCTATCATTGATATTAACACTATTAATACTATTAATGCTAGTCCCCATACTATTTTACTAAAATTTTTCATAAGTTTTCCCTCTTTCCTATATTAAAATATTATCAAAAACAAATTGTTCTTGCATTCGTTTTAATGCTTGTTTTATTGCTTTTGCTCTAATTTCTCCAATTCCTTCAACATCATCTAAATTTTGTATATCAGCAGCTAATATGTGTTGGAATGATTTAAATGTTTCTACTAAATTTTCTACAATGTTATTTGGCATTCGTGGTATTTTACTTATTATTCTATAGCCTCTTGTGAATACTGCAACTTCTTCATAATTATCAAAACTGTCATAACCTAGCAATTTTGCAATTGTTGTTTTCTTATTTAATTCCTCATATTCTAATGCAGCGATTTCTTCTAATACTTTTTCAGCATTTCTTCGTTTTTTTGATGTAACCATATAATCTTTTACTATTAATAGTTCTTCTTTTTCTAGGTCTCCTACTAATTCTTCTAACTGCATCCTTACAAGTCTTCCGTCACTACCAAGTTCATCTATTTTACCCTGAATTTCTTCTGCTATTTTCATAACCATTTCTGCTCGTTGAATTGCAATTATAACATTTTCTAATGTAACTATATCATTAAATTCATATTCATTCAATATGTCTAGTTTAGTATCAAATACTTTTTTATATTTTTCAAGAGTTTGAATAGCTTGATTTGCTTTATTTAAAACTGTTTCTGTATTTTCTAATACATATCTTTCATTTCCTTTAAATACTGTTATAATATTTCTTCTTTGTGAAATGCTTATTACAAGTTCTCCTGTTTGCTTTGCTGTTCTTTCTGCTGTTCTATGCCTTGTTCCTGTTTCCAATGTAGAAATTGAACTTGATGGTATTAATTGTGTATTAGCATATAATATCTTTTTTAAATCTCCATTTAATACTATTGCTCCATCCATTTTTGCAAGTTCATAAAGTTTTGCTGATGAGTATTCTTCATTTATAAAAAATCCTCCATCTACAATTTCTTTTACTGTTTCATTATTATCTGTAATTAGTAATAATGCACCTGTTTTTGCTCTTAATATATTTTCTAGTCCATCTCTAATTGGTGTTCCTGGAGCTATTAATCTTAAAATTTCTGTTATTGTATTTTCTTTGCCTTTTCTCAATAAAATGCCCCTCTTTCAATATAAGATTATTTTAAACCAATTTTTTTCATTGCTTCATTAACATTGCTAACGCCTATTATATCTAATTTATAATTTTCTTTCAAGCCTTTTTTATTACTTTCTGGAATTATGCATGTTTTAAAACCTAATTTTTCCGCTTCCTTAAGCCTTTTTTCTACTAAATTAATTTTTCTAACTTCTCCTGTAAGTCCGACTTCTCCCATTATTACCATATTTCTTGGAATTGGTATATTTTTAAAACTTGAAACAGTTGAAGCAATTATTCCTAAGTCTATAGATGGTTCATTTATTTTTATTCCACCAACTACATTAACATACACATCTTCACTTCCAAGCATTATTCCTGATTTTTTTTCTAATACAGCAATTAATAATGCAATTCTATTATAGTCAACTCCATTTGCCGTTCTTTTTGGAATTCCAAAAACGGTTTTAGCTGTTAAACTTTGGATTTCTAACAACATAGGTCTTGTTCCTTCCATACATGCAATTATACATGAACCTGGAGAATTTTCTTCTCGTTCAGAAATTAATATATCAGCTGGATTTGTTATTTCACACATTCCTTCATTTTTCATTTCAAACATACCAATTTCGTTAGTTGAACCAAATCTATTCTTTACACCTCTTAATATTCTATAAGAAAAATATCTTTCTCCTTCTAAATATAAAACTGTATCTACCATATGTTCTAATACTCTTGGTCCTGCTATTGTTCCATCTTTTGTAACATGTCCAATTATTATAGTAGTAATAGCTCTTGATTTGCAAACTCTCATTATTTGTGATGTAATTTCTCTTACTTGACTTACACTTCCTGCTGCAGCTGTTATTTCTTCTGAATACATTGTTTGAATTGAATCTATTATAACTAATTTTGGATTTAATTCAATTATTGCATTATTTACAATATCAATATCAGTTTCTCCTAAAAACATTATATCCTCATTGTTAATATTTAATCTGTCTGCTCTTAGTTTTATTTGTTCAGCTGACTCTTCACCAGAAACATATAGTACTTTTCCTTCTCCTTTTACTTTATTACATATTTGCAAAATTAAAGTTGATTTTCCTATTCCTGGTTCTCCACCTAGCAAAACTAAAGAACCTTTTACTAGCCCTCCTCCTAAAACTCTATCTAATTCAGAAAAACCAGTTGAATTTCTTATTGTTTCTTTTGCTTCATATGAATTTAATTTTTGTGGCACATTACTTTTTGTCGCTTCTTGCTTTAATTTTGAATTTTTAGTTTCTACTACTTTTTGTTCAAAAAAAGTATTCCAACTATTGCAAGCTGGACATTTTCCAAGCCACTTACTAGATTCATATCCACATTCATTGCAAACAAATACAGTTGTGCTTTTTGCCATATTTACCCTCCTAAAACAGCTATTATACAATCATTTTCTGCTATTTTTCCTGTTACTTTACAAACTTTTTCATTAATATTTTCTTGAGATTTACATTTAACCAAAATATAATTTGCAGTATGTCCTTGGTAATATCCATTTTTTTCTTCTTCAAATAATACTTCTATTTCTTTTCCTATATATTTTTTATTATAATTCATTTCATTTTCATCTGATAATTGTAATAATATATTACTTCTTTCTTCTTTTACATTTCCATCTATTTGATTTTTCATTGCTGCTGCCTTAGTGCCTTTTCTTGGAGAATATTTGAATACATGCATTTTATAAAAATTTATTTCTTTTAAAAAATTATATGTAATTTTAAATTCTTCTTCGGTTTCTCCTGGAAATCCCACTATAATGTCTGTTGTTAATATAACATCATTATAATTATTTCTTAATATTTTTACTATATTTCTAAACTCTTCTGTTGTATACCTTCTATTCATTCTTTTTAAAGTATTATCACATCCACTTTGAAGAGATAAATGAAAATGGTGACATATTTTTTCCAATTTTTTTAATCTTTGAACAAATTCTTCTGTTATTAATAATGGTTCTATTGAACCTAATCTTATTCTTTGTATTCCTTCAATTTTATTTATGTCTTCTAATAAATCTATTAATTTATAATTCTCTTTAAAATCTTTTCCATAAGAAGCTATATGAATTCCAGTAATTACTACTTCTTTAATTCCTTTTTGTGCTATTTTTTCTATTTCTGATATTACATTTTCTGGTTTTCTACTTCTGACTCTTCCTCTCGCATATGGAATAATGCAATATGTACAAAATCTATCACATCCATCTTGTACTTTTATTACAGCTCGTGTTTTCTCAGTATATGTAATATCTCCAAAGTCTATAAATCCCTTATTACCATATAAAACGTCTTCTATATCGACTTGTAGCCTTTTCCCTTCTTTTATCAATTCTTCTGTATATTCTACAATCTTCTTCTTCTCATTATTTCCTAAAACTAAGTCTATTTCTTTAATTTGTTCTAATTCTTTTTTAGCTACCTGCACATAACATCCACATGCTATTATTATCGCATGTGGATTTTCTTCTTTTACTTTTCTTAAAGCTTGTCTTGACTTTCTATCAGACATATTTGTAACTGTACAAGTATTTATAACATAGATATCAGCTTTTTTTGTTGGTTCAATTACTTCATAGCCTTTTTTTATAAAAAGCTCTGCCATTGCATTTGATTCGTACTGATTTACTTTACAACCTAAAGTTATAAATGCTACTTTTTTCATTTACTTCTCCTTATTTTTTACCTTTGTTTTCTAATGCATCTAAATTGTCTAAAGCTTTTCCTGTTCCTAACGCAACACATGATACAGTATCTTGCGCAATCATTACATTTATTCCTGTTTTTTCTTGTAAAAGCTTATCTAATCCATCTACTAAGCATCCTCCACCTGTCATATATATTCCTTTATCACTTATATCTGCCGCAAGTTCTGGTGGAGTTTTTTCTAATACTCCATGTACTGCATCTACTATCATCATAGCAGGTTCAATTAATGCTTCTAACATTTCACTAGAATGAATTGTTACTGTTTTTGGTAATCCTGTTACTAAATCTCTTCCTCTTATATCCATTTCAGAATCTTGTATTTTAGGGTATACGCATCCAACACTTACTTTTAAGTCTTCTGCTGTTCTTTCTCCTATTGCCATATTATGTTTTTTCTTTATATATTTTATTATATATTCATCAAATTTATCTCCAGCAACTTTTAAAGATGTACTTACAACAGATCCTCCTAATGATATTACAGCAATATCTGTAGTTCCACCGCCTATATCTACAACCATATTTCCACATGGTTTTGCAATATCAATTCCTGCACCAATTGCAGCAGCAATTGGTTCTTCTATTAAATATACTTTTCTTGCTCCTGCTTGTGTTGCAGCATCTATAACAGCTTTTTTCTCTACTTCAGTTACTTGTGATGGTATACAAATCATTATTCTTGGAGCGAATACAAATTTTCCACATACTTTATTTATAAAATATTTTAACATTTTTTCTGTTACTGTATAATCTGATATAACACCTTCTCTTAAAGGTCTAGTTGCTATAATGTTTCCAGGTGTTCTACCAAGCATTCTTCTTGCTTCTTGACCAACAGCTAAAACATCTCCTGTATTTTTATCAACCGCAACAACAGATGGTTCCCTTAAAACGATACCTCTACCTTTTACATATACAATTACTGTTGCAGTTCCTAAATCTATTCCTACATCCTGCCCAAAGCCTAATTTAAACATTTGCAAACCTTCCCTTCTATAAGATTTTTTACTTATACTTATATTTTTGACATTAATTTATATTAAAAGTTTGTTACATTTTTATTTCAATTTCGTTACGATTATATTACACTTTTTATATATTGGCAAGAGTTTTTATTGAATTTTTATATTAATTGTATTATAATTGATTTATATTAATTTAGAAAGAGGAATTATATGAAGGCTTATACTTATACGTCTAATTCTGAATATGAAACATTAACTTTTGCAAAAGACTTTGCAAGAACTTTAAAAGTTGGCGATGTTATTGTTTTATCTGGAGATTTAGGTGCTGGAAAAACAAAGTTTACTGAAGGCATTTTAAGTTATTTTGGATTAGATTCAGAAATCTCTAGTCCCACATTTACAATAGTTAATGAATATAAAAATAATGATATTTCTATATTTCATTTTGATGTATATAGATTAGAAGATGTGGATGAATTTTATGCTATTGGAGGAGAAGAATATTTTGAAAAAGGAATTTGTATTATTGAATGGGGCGAAATAATTAAAGATGCTCTTCCAAAAGAATATATACAAATTAACTTTTTAAAAGATAGCATTGATGAAAATAAAAGATTAATTGAAGTCTCTGTTTTTTGATTTTTGGAGACAGCTGATTTTTGGGGACAGGTACAAAAAACAGTTTTTTATCAATTATGTATTGGAGATGATATATTTTATGAAAATACTATCAATTGAAACTTCAAGCAAAATGTGTGGAGTTAGTATTTTAGAAAATGATAATTTAATAGAAAAAATAGAATTGAATAATGGCTTAACTCATTCTGAAAGCTTAATGCCTGTTATTGATAATATTTTTAATAAAGCTAATTTAGAATTAAAAGATATCGATTTAATAGTTTCTGATATTGGGCCGGGTTCTTTTACTGGAATTAGAATTGGTGTTGCAACTGCAAAAGCTTTTTCAGATAGTTTAAATATAAACTGCGTTGGTATTAGCTCTTTAGAGGCATTAGCTTATAATGTAAAGGAAAATGGTTTTATATGCAGCATTATTGATTGCAAAAATGATAATTGCTATTATGCTTTATACAAATTAGAAAATGGATTTTATTCTTGTATAATAAATCCCAAAGCAGATACTTTAGATAATGCTTTAATAGATTTAAAAAATATAACAGAACCTATATTTTTTGTTGGAGATGGTTCTATTATATACAAAGAAAAAATACAAACTTCATTACCAAACTCAAAATTTGCTAATAACAATAATATTGACACATATAATCTTGGACTTGCAGGTTTAAATTTATATAAATCTGGTATATATAATTCAAATGTTTTACCTCTATATTTAAGAAAGCCTCAAGCCGAGCGTCAAATGGAAGAAAAGGAAAATCAAATTAATATTTCGCAAATGACTTTGGCTGACTTAGAAAGTATAAAAGATATTTTAATTTCTGAATTTGATGATTTTTGGACAGAAAGTATTTTTAAAGAAGAACTTAAAAGTGATAATTCTAATTATATTGTTGCCAAAAATGGATTAAATAAAATTGTTGGATTTGGCGGTTACAAAATTCTTGTGGATAATGCTGATATTATGAATATTGTAACTAAAAAATCTGCACGCAATACAGGTATTGGAACTCTTATTCTAAAAAACATTATTGAACTTATAAAATTTCAAAATATTAATCATATTATTCTTGAAGTAAATGAAAATAATATTCCTGCCATTAATTTGTATAAAAAGTTTGGTTTTGAAACTATAGCAGAAAGAAAAAATTATTATAATGGCACTGATAATGCTATAATTATGGAATTAAAAATTCAAAAAGACTAAATTTGAGGTAACCCAAAAATTTTATAAAACCAAATAACTAATAATAGAACATTTTACCGAGGTTGCTAAACGAGTAGCACGAAAATAGTGAGTTAGATATTTTTTGAAGTGAACCCGAATTATTAAACTTGTTAGAGAAAAAAGTTTAACAATTCGGGTTCACTTCAGATTATTCTAGCTACTAAACCAATGTCCTTAACGTTTATTTTTATTGCCCAATTTTTTTATTGATTTAGCTTGCATTACAAAAACTATTTAAATACCAAAATGTACCAATATTTCACCATTGTTTTTTTCCAATATCATATTTTTCAATTTTTTAATTTCTATTTCTGTAGTAGAATTCCTCTTCTTATTAATGGTCTTTTTACTGCTTGTAGTCTATCTTCTACTGTGTAATTATATGTTAATGTTTGCTCTCCGTCGCTGTTTTCTACCATGTTTCCATTTGCATCATATTTGTAATTTTTTTCTCCATTTGTTGAAATTTTTCTTGTTAATTGATTTAATTCATTATAAGTATAATTTGTTGTGACATTTTGGTCATTTACTTTTAATTCTTTGCTTATTCTATTTCCAAATAGATAAAAAAATAACACTTACCTTTCGATAAGCGTTATATAACAACCTTTTTTATTTGTGAACTATATGATAGTCATACCTTATAAGTTATTTTTTTATTATTTATACATATTTTTCAACAACTAATACTGGTCTTCCACTTCTTGTTGTCCCCGAAATTTCTTTTATAACAAATCTTCCTTTTCCTCTTATTGTTATTATATCTTGAACTTTTACACTTTTTGATTGTTTTGTTTCACATTGTCCATTTATAAATACTCTTTCACTATCTATTATTTGGACAGCTTTTGTCCTAGAGGTTTTAGCTAAATCTGAAACTATATTATCTAACCTTAGTGATGGAACTATTATTTTTATTTCTTCTATTTTTATCTCTTGCTTTCTTATATCTGTAATTTCTATTATTTCCATTGTTGCATTTTGGAATCTTGTAAGAGTCTGTAACTCTGTTTTTAAAATTTCAGCAGTTTCATTTTTTACTATAATATCAGCACCATTATCAAATACTAATATATCTCCTACTTTCTCTCTATTTATTCCTAATTTTACAATTCCACCTAAATAATTTCTATGATTAAATTTTCCAATATCATCTTCTGGTAATTTAATTCTTATTGCTTTTACTATTTTTGTATAATTTTTCTCGACCATATTCATATTGTATTTTTCAGGAAATACAATTAATATTTTTCTTTCAGCTTCGCTATGCCCTCCATACAAGCAATAATTTTGAAATTTAATTTTTCTTAAAAAATTTTCTACTATTGATATTTGATACATATCTAAAAAATCTGTTGATTCTATTTTTTCTCTAGTTTTTGAAAATTCTATCTTATCTAGTACTTGACTTAGGCACATTTTCTCCTCTTGTCTTCTATAATCGCTTAATAATTCTTGTTTATTCATTATTTTCCTCTTTCTTGTTATCTAATTTAATACTTTTAATAGTTTTAACAATATTATCCACATCTAATTTGTAAATTTTTTCTAATTCGTCAACACTTCCATGTTTTATAAATTGATCTGGATATGCAAAACATTTTATATTTTTTACTAATACATTCTCTTGTACTATTAATTCTTTAATTGATGTTGCAAGTCCATTTATTATTGTTCCATCTTCAATTGTAACAATATTTTTAGTCTTTAAAATTGAATCTTTTATTGTCTCATTATCTAATGGTTTTAAAAATCTAGCATTTATTACTTCTGCATCAATATTATCTTTTTTTAATTCATCTGCAACTTGCATTGCTCTTGAAACCATTTTTCCTATGGCTATTATTGTAATATCTTTTCCTTTTCTTAGAACTTCTGATTTTCCTTCTTCTATTTTACTATTTAATTTAAATTTATATTCACTTTCTCCACCTCTAGGATATCTAATAATAATAGGTTTATTACATTCTACCGCATATTCTAGCATATTTTCAAATTCTTTGAAATCTTTTGGTGCCACAATAATTAAATTTGGTACTAATCTAAAAAATGCTAAATCTAATAATCCTTGATGTGTTTCACCATCTGTTCCTACACAGCCTGCTCTATCCACACACATTACAACTGGTAAATTTTGCATAGCAACATCATGTATTACTTGGTCATAGGCTCTTTGATAAAAAGATGAATATATTGGCACAACAGGTATTATACCTTCTTTTGCCATTCCTGCAGCCATTGTAATTGCATGCTGTTCTGCAATTCCTATATCAAAAAATCTTTCTGGAAACTTCTTTTGGAATTCTGTAAGCCCTGTACCATCTTTCATAGAAGCTGTTATTGCAACAATTTTTTTATTATTTTTTGCTAATTCAATTAGTTTTTTTCCAAATATTTTTGAATAATCTTCTTTTTTCTTTGTTTTTGGTGTTCCATCTTTTATATTGAATGGAGATGTCGCATGAAATTTGTCTGGATTTTCTTCTGCTGGTTTATACCCTTTTCCTTTTTTTGTTAAAACATGCACTAATACAGGTCCTTCAACCCTCTTGCTTAAATTTAATATATTTTCTAATTGTTCTATATTATGCCCATCAACAGGTCCTAAATATGTATAGCCTATATCTTCAAAAAACATTGTAGGTATAATTAACTGTTTTATACTTCTTTTTACTCTTTGGATTATTCTTACAGTTGGTTTTCCTATTATTGGTATTTTATTTATGATTTTTTTTGCAGATATACTAGATTTTGTATACATCTTTCTTGTCCTTAATCTACTTAATAATAAATTCATTCCACCAACATTTTTAGAAATACTCATTTCATTATCATTTAAAATTACAGTTATTTTTGTCTTACTAAATCCAGCATCATTTAAAGCTTCTAATGCCATTCCCCCTGTTAATGCTCCATCTCCTATAACCGCTATTGAACTATATTTTTCATTTTTTACATCTCTTGCTCTTGCCATTCCAAGTGCTGCTGAAATAGATGTACTACTATGTCCTGTATTGAAACAATCTGCTTTTGATTCATTTGTTTTTGGAAAACCTGCTATTCCATCTAATTTTCGTAAAGTTTTTAATTTTTCTTTTCTTCCTGTTAGGATTTTGTGAACATATGACTGATGCCCAACATCCCAAACTATTTTGTCTTTTCCCACATCAAATACACTATGCAGCGCAAGTGTTAGTTCTACAACTCCTAAATTAGATGCTAAATGTCCTCCATTTTCAGATACCACTTCTATTATATATTTTCTTATTTCTTTTGCTAATTCTTCTTTTTCTTTTAAATTTAAATTTTTTACATCCTTAGATGAATTTATTTTTTCTATCATCTTTTTTCACCTATTTTTTATTTTGTACACTATTTTAGCATATTTTTAGGTATTTTTCTATACAATATTAATATTTTATGCAATTTTCTCGACTTCACTCTTCTTACTTCTCAATTTAGTAGCATATTGAATACTTATTTCATTAACTTCACCTGAAGAAATACGTGCAATTTCTTCTATTACTTCTTGCTCTTTTAATAATCTTATTGAAGTATTTGTTCTTTCATTTTTTACACTTTTACTTATAAAATAGTTATAATCTGCATTTGCTGCTATATTTGGTAAATGAGAAATACATAATACTTGATGGCAACTTCCTATTTTACTTAACTTTTCTGCTACCTTATTTGCAGCTTTTCCACTAATTCCAGTATCAATTTCATCAAATATCATAACAGGGATTTTATCTGAATCTGATAATACTTTTTTTATTGCAAGCATAATTCTTGACATTTCTCCACCTGAAGCTATTTTTACTAATTCTTTTTCGTCTTCTCCAAAATTAGTTGTAATTAAAAATTCAACATTATCTTTTCCATCTTTTAAGAATCTTTCTTGTCTTTCTATTTTTACATGAATTCTTGCATTTTTCATTTCTAAGTCTTTTAATTCATTATTGATTTTTTCCTCTAACACTTCTGCGTTTTTTATCCTTATCAAATGAATTTTCTCTGCTAAATCATTCATCTCTTTTTTTATAATTTCAATTTCTTTCTCTAACTTCAAATTATATTCTTCTGCATTTTCAATTTGTTCAATTTCTTTTTGTATTTCATCTTGATATTCTAATATTTCTTCTATAGTATTTCCATATTTTCTTTTTAATGAATATATATAATCAAGTCTTTCTTCAACTTCATTCCTTGTTTGCTCATCAAAAAATATGTCTTCTTTAAAATCGCTGATATCTCTTGCTAATTCTTGCAACTCGTAATATATATTTTTTAAGTTAATAGCAGTTTTTTCATATTTTCCATCAATATTTTCTATCTTTTCTAAAGCTCTAATTGCAGAACTTAAACCTTCTATTGTATTATTTTGTATAATTTCGTCTGCTTCACACAAATTTATAGATATTTTTTCAGAATTCATTATCATTTTTCTTTTTTCTTCTAATTCTATTTCTTCTTCTATTTTTAAATTTGCTTTTTCTATTTCATTTTGTTGATATTTTAATAAATCTAATTTTCTTTCTCTTTCTTTTTCATCACCATAATTTAATTTTAATTCCGTTTTTATTCTGCAATATTTATTATACATTTCTTCATATTCTTTTTTTATTTTTTGAATATTTTCTCCTATAAATAAATCTAAATAATTTATATGTGTTTTGCTGTCTAATAAGGTTTGATTATCATTTTGTCCATGTATTTCTATGTGATTTTTCATAAATTCTTTTAGTTCATTTACAGTTACCATTCTTCCATTTATTTTACACAAATTTTTACCATTTGTTGATATTTCTCTAGAAATAATTATATTTCCGTCTATTGCATCTTTACTTTCTGGTTCATACATACACATCTCTATATAAGATTGATTTTCACCTTTTCTTATCATTTCTTTTGAAAACCTTCCACCTGATATAATTTGAATTGAATCTATTATTAGAGTCTTTCCTGCTCCTGTTTCACCTGTTAGTACATTTAATCCTTTATTCAAATCAATTGTTACATCATCAATTATTCCTATATTTTTTATATGTAATGTGTTTATCATTTCTTTTACCTCCAAAATAAATGTTCGTAAAACGATTATACTAACAAAACATATTTTTGTCAATATATTTTACGAACATTTTTTTAGTTTTTTTATAAAATTTGTTTTGCAACTCTCACAAAATTTTTGCTTGTTATTTTATCAACATCTTCCTTTTTATAACCATATTTATATAGTTCATTTATTAAAATATGTATATTTTTTACACCTTTTATATCTTCTAATCGATGTTCTTCCTCGACTCCATCAAAATCACTTCCTAATGCAATATAATCTATTCCAACTAAATTTGCTATGTAATCTATGTGCTTTACTATATCTTTAACATTTGCATTTGCATTTGAAGTCAAAAATGGTCTGCAAAAACAAATTCCTATAACTCCATCTCTTTGTGCTATTTCTTTTATTTGATTGTCATCTAAATTTCTAACATGATTACATATATTTTTAACACATGAATGACTTGCTATAATTGGAACTGTTGTATTTTTAAGTGTATCATAAAAACTTTTTTCAGAACAATGTGAAACATCTATAATTATATGTTTGTTTTCTAATCTTTTTACATATTGAATTCCTAAATCTGTTAGACCTGTATCATTTAAAGTTTTTGCTCCACATCCTAATTCATTATCATCATTCCATGTTATTCCCATCATCCTTATGCCTTTATTGTAAAGTTTTTTTATATTTTCCAGTTTTGATGATATTGCTATTCCATTTTCTACAGTTAAAATTACTCCTAGCTTTTCATTAAGATTTTCTATTTTTAAATCTTCTTTATTTTTTATGATATTAATCTTTTCTTTATTCAATTCATACTGTATATAAAAATTATCAATAATGCTGATTGCCCTTTTAAATCCATTATCGCCTCCATTATATTTTGTATTTATAAATGTTGCTAGGCATTGGACATATGGTAAATATTTTTGAACATCTTTCAAATTGAAATCCAATTGCCTTGAATTTAATTCTAAATTTTCGTCTTTTGCTTTTTGGATTGTATCACAATGTAAATCAATTATCATATAAAACTCCTTATCAAATGTTATTTATCTATGTTATTCAGATTTGATACGTAATATGTATTTATGATTTTTTTCAAAAAGGACCGTCCCTGTTGAAAATTCTTTCAAAAAGGACCGTCCCCGATGAACCCGATGAAAAAACGATGAAAATTTTTAAAAAATTAAATCTTTTATAACTTCCCCTGCAATAATTAATCCAGCGACAGATGGAACAAAAGATATACTTCCTGGAACTTGATTTCTAATTGTACATTTTCTTTTGGTTCCTGGTGGACATATACAATTTGTTTTACAACTTGCTTCTGACTTTTCTTCTATTCGTATTGGTTCTTCTTTTGAATATACTACTTTTAATTTTTTTATATTCCTTGCTCTTAATTCTTTTCTCATAACTTTTGCAAGTGGACATACTGTTGTTTTATTTATATCTGTTACTTCAAATTTCGTTGGATCTAATTTATTTCCAGTTCCCATACATGAAATAATTGGAATATTAAGTTTATTGGCTCTAACTACTAATTCTATTTTAGCAGTTACTGTGTCTATACAATCTATTATATAGTCTATACTTTTATCTAAAATTCCTTCTGTTTCTGGCATAAAAAATTCTTGATGTATTTCAATTTCTGCATCTGGATTTATTTCTAAAATTCTATCTTTCGCAACTTCTACTTTAGGCTTTCCAACAGTTTTTCTGGTTGCAAGAATTTGCCTATTTAAATTTGTTAAGCAAATTTTATCATCATCAATTAAAACAAATTTTCCAATACCTGCTCTAACTAGCCCTTCTAATACAAACGAACCTACTCCTCCAAGTCCAAATATTGCAACTTTTGCATTATTTAATTTTTCTACTGCTTCTTTTCCTATTATTAATTCTTCTCTTGAAAATTGATTTAGCATTTTTTATTGAGTCCTTTCTCTTTTTAATTTCTTACAATAAATTAGGTTTTTTATAATTCTAAGTAACATTCTTATTCCCCAAAATGATATTAAACTAAGTTTTAATTCTAATAAAAATTCTTTTCGATGTGCAAAGAAATTGTCATTTACCATCATTTTTTGTCTTAAATTAAATAATTTCAAAATTTTTAAATCTTTATATTTTAATGTTTCATTATTTTTTTGTATAGTATCACAGTAAAAAAGTTTGCAACTTAAATTAGAGGTTGTACATCCTTTAGTAGTTTGATATCTACATAATCTACAACACCCATTACAAAATTTACAATTTGGTCCTTGTTGAACTATACATTTATTATTTTTGAATCCACAAATATTTTTTCCTTCATAAAAACTATCTAATTTTTTGCAACAATAATCATATATAAATTCTACTCTTTTAAATGGATTTTTTATATTTAATGCTTTAACTATATTTACTGTTTCTTCATCTTGACTGTCTATAGAAAACTTTACAAAACTATATAAAAAAGTTTTATATATAAACATTTTTGAGTATAATTGTTTTTCATCTTTTATTACTTTATTTTTCATTTTTCTCTCTCTTTTATTTTACTATTTTTCCTCCACCTAGCACAATATCTCCTATATAAAAAACTGCTGATTGGCCTGGGGTTATTGCTCTTTGAGGTTCTTCAAATGTAACTATAATGTTGTTGTTTTCATCTTCTACTATTTGAGCTTTTGCTGTTTTAGATGAATATCTTGTTTTAACTTCTACTTCAATTGGTTCTTTTATTTCATCAACTAATAATAAATTAACATTGTTTACTAATACTTGTTTTGAATATAATTCTTGCTCTTCTCCAACAATTACTTCATTTTTTAAACTATTAAACCCTATTACAAATAGTGGTACTTTATATGATATACCTAGTCCTTTGCGTTGTCCTATTGTATAATTATATAAACCTGTATGTTCTCCTAGAATTTCTCCTTTTGAGTTTACTATATTTCCTTTTTTTGGTTTTATATTTGAATTATTTTCTAAAAATTTCTTATAATTTCCATCTGGTACAAAACAAATATCTTCACTATCTGGTTTATTTGCAACTTTTAAATTATTGTTTCTTGCTATTTCTCTTATTTGTTTTTTTTCTTCAAAATCTGCAAGTGGAAATAATACATGTTCAATTAATTCTTTTGGAATATTCCATAATACATAACTTTGATCTTTCTTTCCTGCATTAGATTTCTTTAATACCCATCTTCCATATTCTTCATTATATTCTGTTTTAGCATAATGACCTGTTGCTATGTAATTGCATCCAAGTTCTTTTGCTTTTTCCCACATTATACCAAATTTCATAAACTTATTACATTCAATACAAGGGTTTGGAGTTCTACAATTTGCATAGCAATTTATAAAATCATCTATTACATTTTTTTTAAATTCTTCTTTACATTCATATGTAAAATGTGGTACTCCTATTTGTTTACATACCATCTTAGCATCTATATATGTATTTATATTACAACAACTGCTGCCTGCATATAGTTCTAATGTTGTTCCTATTACTTCATATCCTTTTTCTTTTAGCAAAAGTGCTGATACTGAACTATCAACGCCTCCACTCATTCCTAACAATACTTTTTTATTTTCCATATTTTTACTTTCTTTCTATTTATTTTTATTTAAAATATCTTCAACAGTATGCCAAGCAAGTAAAGCACATTTTACTCTTGCTGGCATATTTGCTATATTTCTAAAAGCTATTGCATCTTCTAATTTTTGTAATTCTTCTTCTGTTTTTGTTTCTCTTTTTATCATTCCAATAAATGTTTTTATTATTTCTTTTGCCTCTTCAACTGTTTTCCCTTTTAATGTATCTATCATTATTGATGTTGAACTCTGAGAAATTGCACACCCATGTCCTGAAAAAGCCATATCTTCTATTATGTTACCATTCATTTTTATTTCTAGTGTTATTTCATCTCCACAATTTGGATTATGACCTATTTCGCAAAAGTCTGAACATTTTAATTTCTTTTTGTTATATGAATTCATACTATGTTCCATTATTAAATCATTATATACATCTGTTAAATCTTCCATTACATTTACCTTTCTTATTGACATTTTATAAAATAATGTTAATATAATAATATAAAAGATAAGAGCATAAGCCCTTATCTCTTGGTTGGGTGAGATTTGTCCTTAGGGCAGATCTCTATTTTTCTTTTTTGAGAACTGTATTTTAAAATACAATTATGTTTTGCACATATATGTACTAAAAAAGCCAGACCCAGAAATAAAACTACTAATAGTAATACAATTTTGACCACTTCCATAGTTGTTAACCTCCTCCTTGCAAATTTTACACATTTATGCCTGAATTCAGTTAACGTCCCAATTAGATAAGATTATATCACATTGTTAAATTTAAATCAATATTTTTGCGAACTTTTTTTCGTATTTTATTCAATTATTTTACAATATATTTTTCAAACATATTATAAGCCTTTTTTAAAGCATCTACTAATCTATCAACATCTTCTTTTGTATTATAAATATAAAAACTAGCTCTACATGTTGAATCTATTCCCATACTTCTTAAAAGTGGTTGCGCACAATGGTTTCCAGAGCGTACACATACTCCTTCCGAATCTAATATACTTGCAACATCATGTGGGTGTACTCCTTTTATATTAAACGAAATTACTGCTGAATGATTTTCTTTATTAGGAGTTACATATAAAGTTAAAAAATCCAATTTTGATAGTTGTTGTATAGCATAACAAACAACCTCTTTTTCTATTTCTTGAATTTTATCATATCCTATATTTTCAATATAATCAATTGCAGCACCTAAACCTATTACCCCTTCAATATTTTGGGTTCCCGCTTCAAATTTATTAGGTAAAGGCGCATATGTTGTTTCTTGTTCATAAACATATTCTATCATATCTCCACCCATTAGAAAAGGCTCCATTTTGTTTAGTATTTCTCTTTTACCATATAATATTCCAATTCCAAGTGGTGCAAGCATTTTATGTCCTGAAAAAGCTAAAAAATCACAATCTAAATCTTGTACATCTATCTTCATATGAGGAATACTCTGTGATGCATCTACAACTACAATAGCACCTTTTTTATGAGCATATTTAATTATTTTCTTCACATTATTTATTGTTCCTAATACATTTGAAACATGTGTAATTGCAACTATTTTAGTTTTATCTGTAATTGTACTTTCTATTTCTTCATCTGAAATTTCAAATTCTTCATTTATATACATATAATTTAATTTACTACCTGTAGCACTTGCAACTTTTTGCCATGGAACTAAATTAGAATGATGTTCCATTATTGATATAGCAATTTCGTCATCTTTTTTCAAATTATTTAGACCATATGAATATGCTATTAGATTCAAACTTTCTGTTGCATTTTTAGAATATATTATTTCTTCAGAGTGTCTAGCATTTATAAATTTTGCAATCTTTGCTCTTGTTTCTTCATAAATTTGAGTTGCTTCCATGCTTAATGAATATGCTCCTCTATGAATATTGCTATTTATTTTTTCATAAAAGTCTTTTACCGCATTTATTACTTGTACCGGTTTTTGCGTTGTAGCTCCACTATCCAAATATGCAATTTTTCTATTTGTAAATATCGGAAAATCTTTTTTTATTTCATTCATATTTAATCTAATCTCCTATCAATTTCCTCTAAAATTTGAATTTTTGTATTTTGGGGACAGGTACAAAAAACATTTACTGTTTTTTGTACCTGTCCCTAAAAAGCACCTTAAATCAGTCTATTTTTTTATCAATTTCCTCTAATATTTGATTTTTTAATTCTTCATTTTTTATACTTTCTAAAATCCCATTGAAATTGGCTCTAACCATAAGTTTCATAGCTTCTTTCACATCAAATCCTCTACTCATTATATAGAATAATTCTTTTTCTCCAATTTTACCGCAAGATGTACTATGGGCTCCTTCTACATCTTCTTCTGAACATAAAAGTATTGGTAATGCTAATGATTTGGCTGTGTCAGATAATAACATACAATTTTCATTTTCACTTCCAATAGCTTTCTTACATCCTTTTTTAAAATCTATTGTTCCCTTAAAGTTCTTTTTAGCATTATCTTTTAAAACTCCTTGAACTTCTATATTTGCATTTGACTTAGCGCCTCTTAATTCATCAATATAGTTTAAATCTAAAATTTGATTTTCTTTTCCTATATATATTGTTTTTAAATTACTTTCAGATTTCTCGCCTATTAAATTTGAATAATAATTTGAAATAGTATTCTTTCCACCAAAATCAATAATTGTAAAATTAACTTTTGCATTATTTTCTATTAAATTTTCTATTGCTAAAAAATTATTAGATATTTCATTTAATAAATTTACAACTATAATATTAATTTCAGATTCTTTTTTTGCATTAACATTTATTATTCCATTGTGATATCCTTCAATATTATTTTCAGATTCATATTTTATAATAAATGTAGATTTTGTATTTTCATTTGCTGTTATTTGTATATTATCTATTAAATTCAAATTGTCTTTGTCTAATTTAAACTCTATTTTTGATTCATTATTTGTTTTACTATTTATTTCAATATTTATATTTGCATTAGAATTATTATTTATTTGTTCCAATAATATTTCACTTAGTCCATAAGCTAACTTTACTTTTTTTGTTTTTGAATCTATGTTTACATTTGAATGTACTTTAGATATATTAATATTTCTAAATTCCTCTACTTCGTTTGGAAATAGTACATTCTCAAGTTTAATATTATTTATTTTAAAATGTTCACATGTTCTTACTGGTGTTTCATTTAAATTTACCATTATCCTATCGCCCCCTCTAATTCAAGATTAATAAGATTATTCATCTCAACAGCATACTCTACTGGCAATTCATTTGAAATTGGTGCTGCAAATCCTCTTACTATCATTGCTTTTGCATCTTCTTCTGATAAGCCTCTACTCATTAAATAGAATATTGTTTTATCACTTATTTTTCCTATTTTTGCTTCATGAGAAAATTCTACTTCATCTGTTTGCACATCATTTACTGGAATTGTATCTGAAATAGATATATCATCTAACATAAGAGATTCACAAGATACAGAACATTTTGAACCTTTTGCATTTTCTGATATTTTAACAAGTGAACGATAAGTACATTTTCCTCCATTTTTAGATATTGATTTGCTATTAACTACACTTGATGTATTTGGTGCATTGTGTATAGTTTTGAATCCTGTATCTAAATTTTGTCCTTCTCCAGCAAAAGAAATACCTGTATATTCTGTTTTTGCACCTTCTCCATTTAAAACACTTAATGGGTATAACATTGATATTTTTGATCCAAATGATCCCGTAACCCAATCCACTTGTGCATTTTTACCTATTATTGCTTTTTTTGTGTTTAAGTTAAGCATATTTTTTGACCAGTTTTCAATTGTTGAGTATCTTAAATATGCATTATCTTTTACATATAATTCAACACATCCAGCATGTAAATTTACTTTATTATATTTTGGCGCACTACATCCTTCTATAAAGTGAAGGCTTGCCCCTTCTTCTACTATTATTAATGTATGTTCAAATTGTCCTGATTCTGGTGAGTTAAGTCTAAAATAACTTTGAAGTGGCATTTCAAGTTTTACTCCTTTTGGTATATATACAAAAGACCCACCAGACCATACAGCAGCATGTAACGCGACAAATTTATGATCTGTTATTGGAACACATTTCATAAAATGCTCTTTTACTATTTCAGGATATTCTCTTACTGCTGTTTCCATATCTGTATAGATAACACCTTGTTTTATAAGTTCTTCTTTCATATTATGATAAACAACTTCTGAATCATACTGTGCTCCTACACCTGCTAAAGATTTTTTCTCTGATTCAGGAATTCCTAATTTATCAAATGTATTTCTAATATCCTCTGGAACATCTTCCCAAGAATTACTCATTCCAGTTTTAGGTCTAACATATGTTGCTATTTCATCCATTTTTAATTCTGATAAATCTGGTCCCCATGTTGGAAGTTCTAAATTATTATAAGCCTCTAATGCTTTTAATCTAATTTCTCTCATCCAATCCGGATCTTTTTTTTGTTTTGATATTTCTTCAACTATTTCTCTTGTTAAACCCTTTTGTATTTTATAATCATAATTATCTTCATTTTTTATATCATAAACATTTCTATTTATATCTTCAACATAAGTTTTACTCATTTTTAACTCCTTTTTAATTTTCAAGAGATTTTCAAGAGGGACGGTCCTTTTTGAAAATTGTTAATAAATTTTCAAAAAGGACCGTCCCTCTTGAAAATCTCTTGAAAACCTCTTGAAAATCTCTTGAAAATTTATTTGTATTTACCATATCCTTCATTTTCAATAATAGTTGCTAATTCTTGATTTCCAGTTGCAACTATTTTTCCATCAACCAATACATGAACATAATCAACTTTTAAATTGTGTAAAATTTTATTATTATGAGTAATAATTAAAACTGCATTACTTTCATTTTTAAACATTTCAATTCCTTTTGATACTGTCTTTATTGCGTCTACATCAAGTCCTGAATCAGTCTCATCTAATATTGCAAGTTTTGGATTTAATACAAGCATTTGCAATATTTCATTTTTCTTTTTTTCCCCACCAGAAAATCCTACATTTAGGCTTCTTTCCATGTTTTGTGGATTCATATTTAATTGTTCCATATATTGTTTTAATTCTTCTTTAAACTTAAATACTTTTACAGGTTCTCCTGTCATTTTATTTTTTGCATATTTCAAAAAATTTGTAACTGATATCCCTGGTATTTCTTCTGGTAATTGAAAAGACATAAATACTCCTTTTCTTGCAATTTCATCAGTTTTTAAATTGCTTATATCTTCACCTTCGAATACTATGTTTCCACTTTTCTTTGTATATTCAAGATTGTTCAATATCGCATTTGCTGTTGTCGTTTTACCAGAACCGTTTGGCCCCATTATTACATGTATTTCTCCTGGCTTTATTTTTAAATTAATTCCTTTTAATATTTCTTTTTCTTCCGCATTTAAATATAAATTATTTATTTCTAATAAATTATCACTCATTTTAATTTTCCTTTCTAGCTTTTATTATTGGCTTTTTAGAAGTTCTTTTTATACAACTTCTACATTTTTCTTGATTTATATCATAATTACAATTTAAATTATTTAAACCTAACTCTTTGTGCACATATTTGGCCAATTGGTTTATTGTATTATCTGTTAAAGATGATTTTATGCTTTCTGCCTCGCATTTAGCATCTTCTTCTTCTAAATTTAATACATCTTTTAGAAATACAAAAACTATATCATAAGCCTCTATTATTTTTTTAGCTAAATCTTCTCCTTCTTTTGTAAGCTCGATTTCTCCATAAGATTCATAATTTAATAAATTGTTTTCTTTTAAATTGTTTATAGCTTTATTTACACTCGGTTTTGTACAATTCATTTTGTTTGCAATATCTGTAACTCTTACTTTTCCATTTTGCTTATTTATTATATATATTGTTTTTAAATATTCTTCTAAAGACTTAGATATCATACTTTCCTCCTTAATGTTAACTACAGCTAACATTATATAACGAGCAAGAATGTTTGTCAAGGTTAACATTTGATTTTTTTGCAAATTTTATGCATTTTTTTTATATTTTTGTTCATAATAAATGTATAATATTTTTTGATAGGAGTATATTTATGGAAAATCAAAATTTAAATATCTTAGATGAAGTTAATAAAGGTGCAACTATGGGTATGGACGCAATCGCTTATGTCTCAGAAAAAGTTGAAGATCAAGATTTTAAACATGTTTTAGATGTAGAATATAACAAATATGAAAAAATCTCTGAAAGAGTAAATAATTTATATTCAAATTATACTTCAAAAGAACCTCACGAAACCAATGTTATGAATAAAATGATGACTTGGTATGGTATTCAAATGAAAACTATGACTGATGATACAACTTCAAAGTTATCTGAATTATTAATGCAAGGAACTAATATGGGAATTATTGAAGGAAGACGTTTAATTAATGCTAATGATAATTCTTCTAACATTTCTCCTGATGTAAAAAACATTTTAAATGATTTTGTTGTTATGCAAGAAGATAGTGTCGAAACTTTAAAAAAGTATTTATAATTATTAAAGAAGCGAAAGCATTTTTTATTGCTTTCGCTTTATTTTATCTTCTGTATTTTTTCTTGTTACAAATAATTAATATTAAATTTAATATAAATAATAATCCTAAAACAACCGCTAAAACTATTACTGCAGGTAACGCTGCAAGTACAGCTTCTGAAATTGCAGCTCCTATTATTAAACCTATTACAACACCAAATGATACTAATAATATTGTTCCAACTATTCCTAAACAATTTTTCTTTCTAGGGCATTTATCTTCTGTATTATCATAACAACATACTATTTCTTTGTCATTCATAGAAGTCACCCCCCATATAGTATTTAAAAATACTATATTATATAATATGTTTTTTTACATTTTTCGACACAAAATAGCAAATTAAAATATATTTTTTAAGCTAAATTTATTTTTATCTTCTAAATGCCTCAATAAATATATAGTTTCATCTACTTTTCCAATGCTTTCGGTGTATTCTTCAGTTTCAATATAGCTTCTAACTAATGTTAATCCACTTTCAATTTTTTCTAATTCATTATGTTCTATATAATATGCAAGTTTTTCATATTTTTCATCCCATTCTTCATGTATTTTATCTACTTTATCTTCTAAATCTTTTTTTATATTTTCTTCATTAGAAACCATAATCTCTTTCAAGGAACTTAGCTGCTTAGATGTATGTTCTGTTGCATAATTAGTATAATTTTGAGTTATAAAATTTCCAATAAATATACTTATAATTATTAAAATACTAATAGTTATTTCTTTCAAATTTCTCTCCTTTTTTTTGACAAAAAATTTTCTGTTTTCCATCTATTGTTGCAATCAGTGCCTCTTCTGGCTTAATTTTATATTGCTTTAATTGATTCTTTAACCAATTATAATCTTTACCCAATTTTTTTAAATTATCATACATTATTTTTCCATCAACAACTAAATCATAAGTTATTCCTTCATATATGGAGTCTAATTTCAAATCTTCAACTGTAACTCCTCTTTTTTCTGGTTTCAATATAACTGTAATTTCTCCATTTGTTTCTAGAATTGCATATTCTACATCTCCTAAATTTATAACATTATCTCCTCTTAGTCTTTCTTGTAATTCATTAATTGTAAATCTTTCCTTTTTTAATGCCTTTTCATCAATTATTCCTCTATATATTAAGATTCTAGGTTTTCCACATATTATTTCTCTTAATTTTACACTTTTTAAATTGATAAAAGAAATTAATAAATGCATTATTAATAAACCCAGAATCGGAATAATACCATTTGTTATAGGAATTCCTATTTCTGCCATAGGAATTGATGCTAAATCTGCAATCATTATAGAAATGGCCAATTCAAATGGTTGCAATTGTCCTATTTCTCTTTTCCCCATTGCTCTCATAACAATTAAAACTATTATGTATAAGATAATTGCTCTAAAAAACGTAATTAACATGATTTTCTCCTATTTTTTTATTATTATTTTTGCCAAAATTTTTCTTTTTTATACTTTGTTTTTTGAATAAATAATTAATTTTGGTAAACAATATAATCGAACCTTATTTTTTTACATTATATAAATTTCAATTTAAGGAGGTTAAAACCATGTCAAATACTCAATCTAATAGTGAAAGTGGAGCATCTACAGTTTGGCAAATAATTGCAAGATTAGTTGGAGCAGCCATAGTCTTAGCTATCACTGCATTTTTCACTCCAGGATTTTCAATAAATAATATTTGGACCTTAGCGATAGCTGCAATTGTTTTAACTATTATAGATTATTTAATAACAAAATTTACTGGATTAAATGCAAGCCCTTTCGGCAAAGGATTTGTTGGCTTTGCTTTAGCTGCTATTACTTTATATGTTACGCAATTTTTCGTAGCAGGCTATTCAATTTCTTGGATGGCAGCCATAATTGGTGCTTTAATTTATGGTGTAGTAGACTATTTTATTCCTGGAAATCAAGGAATGTAGTTAAACCAAAAAAGAATTTAGATATTAATTTATCTAAATTCTTTTTTAATCTACTTCGCCTTCTCCTTATCTCTAGTAAATAATAACTTATTCTTTAATTTTTTCTTCTAAAGCTATTCCTTTTTCTTCAAATTCTTTATATTTATCTCTTTTTTTCTTTTGCCATTCTTCTGTTTGAATTATATCAAAACTAATTAATGCAGTTCCTATATTTTTATCTTCACCAAAAATTTTAGTTGCAAGACTTGCTTCTGGGCTATCATTTACAAATTTTTTATTTTTTAAATCTTTTTTTCTATATAAATGGGTTGTAAAATCAAGATTTTCTAAAGTTTTTAACTCTTTTCCTACTAATGCTGGAGAAATCATATAAATACTATCTTTTCCTTTAAATCTATGAAATCCATTATTTTTTAATCTCTGAATTCTATCTATTGCATCTAACAAATAAAAATTCACTGTATCTATTGTTCTACTGAGTCCTTCTTCTCTAATTTGTTTGTGTAAATCTACAGGTAAATGAAGATGTATACAATTTCCAGAAATACCATATGTGAACATACCATTTATTGGAAATTTTTCATCATTATTATTTTGTCGTCTTTCAGATAATTTACTTTCAAAGAATTTTCTTATATTATCCTCATTATCTCCAACTTTTGTAATTGCTTTTTGTATTGAATCTTCATCCATTAAGTCTAATTTTCCTAATATATTATTAACTAATTCTTCATTTTCTTGAGTTCTCATTGACATTAATATTTCTTTTATCTTTTTTCTTTCCATTAATATCACCTTCCCTCTTTATTATAGCATAATAGTGAAAAAAAAGGAACTATAGCTCTCTAAAAACTAATAGTTCCAAAGTATTATTTTTTTTCTACAATTTCATTGCTATTTTTATATATACTTTTTTGTTCAATAACGCCTCTTACAGAAGATAATGGATAAATATTAGTTTCTCTTCCAATTACTGTTCCTGGATTTAGAACTGAACCACATCCTACTTCAACATTATCTCCTATCATTGCTCCAAATTTTTTTAAGCCTGTTTCAATTTTTTCTTTACCATTTTTTACAATTACTAATTTTTTATCAGATTTTACATTTGAAGTAATAGAACCTGCTCCCATATGTGATTTATATCCAAGTATTGAATCTCCAACATAATTATAATGTGGCACTTGTACTTTATTGAATAATATTACATTTTTTAATTCTGTTGAATTTCCAACAACAGCTCCTTCTCCAACAATTGCATTTCCCCTAATAAATGCACAATGTCTTATTTCTGCTTCCTTGCCAATTATTGCCGGTCCATTAATATATGCTGTTGGTGCTACTTTAGCTGATTTTGCAATCCAAACATTATCCCCTATTTTATTATATTCTTCTTCATTTAAAGCATCTCCAAGTTCAATAATAAAATCTTTAATTTTTGGTAATACTTCCCATGGGTATTCAAACTTTTCTAATAAACTTTTTGCAATTGTTTCATCTAAATTATATAAATTTTTTATTTTACATTCTTCCATTTATACGTCTTCTCCTATTTATTTTTTTGTCTTTCCCAATATTTTTCATATAACTCTTTGGCTGTTTTAGGACTATCTACACCTTCTTTATTTTTTACTGGTGCAAAATCATCTTCTCTTTTCCCACGAAGTATTGCTATATCGTCAAAAAATTCAAATGCATCAAAAATAAAAGCTTCAAATTTATATGAATTAGGTTCTTCTGGCACAATTTCTTTTCCATTTTCATCTATATAAGAATTTTTCTTAAAAGCACTATGATACATTAATGTTTCTTTACTTACTTTTTCTATTGCATCAATTGTAAATAAATTACACATTATATGTGATTCTCCGTATTTTAACTCTCCATTATTATCCACTTCTTCAGCCATTTTTTCTGGAAGTTCTGAATATTCTATAACTTTGGGAGTACCATTACATTTACAAAATACTCCTACTTTTTCGTGTGGATTTGCTTTAACTACTGATTTTGATGCAATTTGAACTTTGTTTTGTTCCGCCATTCCAAGTAACGTTATATCTGCCATTTTTAATATAGCATTATCTACTCCTCCAATAAATATCCATTTTATATTTCTTTGTTTCATATCAGCAATTGCACCTGTTGAAGCTAATGAGGCAAAAACTCCTCCATTTCCATCAGATGCTTCTTTAATTTTCATATCTTTTCCTATTAATAATTTTCCTTCTGTATTTACTAATGGTAATTCACCTTGTGCAAATAATGTTACATAATTTTTGTCATATCCAAAATAATTATTTTTTTCTAAAAATTCTTTTGTCACATCATTGTTTTCTTTACTTGTCATTATGTACCATGGAATAGTTGTTTTATATAGTTTATTTGCTTCTTTTAAATTTTCTGTTAATATTTCAAATAAATATTTTCCTTTTCCATATACGTCTAATTTAAATGTTCCCTTTGGTCCTGTGTGTCCAAGTCTTGTTCCTTGGCCACCAGCCATAGTTACAACTGCATATTCTCCTTTTTCTATTATTTCTCTTCCAATATCATTAAATTTTTTTGTTTGTTCTTCACTCAATTTTGCTTTATCTAAATAACTTATTGGCTCTATTTTCTTTTCTTTAAATTCTATTTGTTTTTTAGTATTTTCATATAACTCATGTATTTGATTAAAATCTATTTTTAATATTTGTCCTACTAATTCATTTTTCTTTTCCTCATCTAATTTTTCTATTAATTTAATAATATGTTCTTGTTTATATTCTCTAAGAATACTTTCAGCTTTTTCTAAATCGCTCATTTAGCACTCAATCCTTTCACTATATGTTTACTATTATTATATTATTTCTAAATTCTTTTTGCTATTGTATCACAAGATTTCAAGTTTAGCAATTATTTTTTTATAACTTGTCATATTCTTTTATTAGTTCCCATATAAATTAATTAAAGTGATTTTGTACAAACATTCTTGAATTTTAAAGGAGGGTATATAGATGGAAAATATAAATCTATATCAAGATATTAGTAATAGAACAGATGGTGATATTTATATTGGAGTTGTTGGACCTGTTAGAACTGGTAAATCCACATTCATAAAAAAATTTATGGACTTATTAGTTATTCCCAATATTGAAAATAGCTATAAGCAAGAAAGAGCAAAGGATGAGTTGCCACAAAGTGCTGGTGGTAAAACTATAATGACGACAGAACCAAAATTTGTTCCAAATGAGGCAATAGAAATTTCTTTAGATAATAACTTAAAATTTAAAACACGTTTAGTAGATTGTGTTGGTTATTTAGTAAAAAACAGTATTGGATATTTAGAAGATGATGTTCCGAGAATGGTAAAAACTCCATGGAGCGAATCAGAAATTCCTTTTGAAGAAGCTGCAGAGATTGGTACTAAAAAGGTTATACAAGAACATTCTACAATTGGAATATTAATCACTACAGATGGATCTTTTACCGACATTCCCAGAGAAGATTATCTACAAGCAGAAGAAAGAGTTGTAAATGAACTAAAAGAAATACATAAGCCTTTTGTTATGCTATTAAACACAATTAATCCCTTTTCATCCGAAGCGCAAAATTTAGCAGATGAATTGTCAAAAAAATATAATGCTACTGTAATTCCTATAAACTGTGAAAATTTAAGTCTCGATGATATTACTAATATCTTTTCTAAAATACTATATGAATTTCCTATTGAACAAATTAATATTAAATATCCAAGATGGATTGATGGATTGGACTTTTCTCATCCGTTAAAATCACAACTATATGATCAGATTAAAAGTGCTTTTTCTGATGTAAATGTTTTAAAAGAAGTTTCTAGTTGCATTGATTCTATAAAGCAAACTGATATTATTGAAAACTGTATGATTGATAACATTATGCTAGGAACAGGAAATGTAAATGTTTCTATTAATATGAAAGATGAACTTTTTTATAATGTCTTATCTGAAGTCACAGGAATTAATGTTGCAAATGAAGGCGATTTATTTAGTATTATCTCTGATTTGTCTGCTACTAAGAAAAAATATGATAAAATTGCATATGCCTTAGAAGAAGTAAATGCAAAAGGTTATGGTATTGTTACACCTTCAATTGAAGATTTAGTTCTTGCAGAACCAGAAATGGTTAAACAAGGTTCTAGATTTGGTGTAAAATTAAAAGCAACAGCCCCAAGTATTCACTTAATAAAAACAAATGTAGAAACCGAAATTTCGCCTATTGTTGGTTCTGAAAAACAATCTGAAGAATTAGTTAATTACTTACTATCTGGATTTGAAAATGACCCAAAAGAAATCTGGAACTCAAATATTTTTGGAAAAAGCTTACACGAACTTGTAAACGAAGGTTTACAAACTAAACTTTCAAAAATGCCAGAAGATGCTCAAATAAAATTGCAAGAAACTTTAGAGCGCATAGTTAACGAAGGCTCTGGTGGATTAATATGCATAATCCTTTAATTTTTAACTTTTTCATCTTTTTTCTAGTTTTTTCATTGGGGACGGTCCTTTTTGAAAATTTTTCATAAATTTTCATCAGGGACGGTCCTTTTTGAAAATTTTTTAATAAATTCTCGTCTGAGACTGTCCTTAATCAAAAAAAATAAACCAACTATCTGGTTTATTTCAAATTTTTTCTTCTTAATTGACCACAAGCAGCATCAATATCTGAACCAAGTTCTCTTCTTATTGTTGCAACAATTCCATGGTCATTTAAGTAATCTCTAAACTTAATTATGTTTTCATTTGAACTTTTTGTATATGCTCCATTTTCTATTTTATTTATTGGAATTAAATTAACATGGCATATTAGACCTTTTAATAATTTAACTAGTCTTTTTGCATCTTCTAAATTATCATTGTTATCTTTTGCTAATGCATATTCAAATGATATTCTTCTATTTGTTGTTTTTATATAATCTTTGCATGCTTGCAATAATTCACCAATATTATAAGCATCATTCACTGGCATCATACTACTTCTTTGTTCGTCTGTTGTTGCATGTAGTGAAATCGATAATGTACATTGAATATTTTCCTCTGCTAATTTATATATCTTTGGAACTAAACCACTTGTTGATACACTTATATGCCTTGCTCCTATATTTAGCCCTTTGGGATTATTTATAATTCTAATGCTATTAACCACATTATCATAATTATCTAGTGGCTCTCCTATTCCCATAAATACAATATTAGAAATTTTAATATTTTCATCTCTTTGAACTGCTAAAATTTGTTCAACAATTTCACCAGATGTTAAACTTCTTATAAATTGGATTCCTGTTGAAGCACAGAACTTACACCCCATTTTGCACCCTATTTGAGAAGATACACAAATACTATAACCATGATGATATTGCATTAATACAGTTTCTATTGCATTTCCATCCAATACATCAAATAGATATTTTTTTGTTCCATCTGATGCAACTTGTTTTCTTAAAATTTTATAAATGCACATAGTGTAATTTTGTTTTAATTTTTCTCTTAATTCTAAAGATATATTTGTCATATCATCAAAACTTTCTACATTTGCTTCATGTATCCATTTAAATACTTGCTCTGCCCTAAATGGCTTTTCTCCTAGTTCTATAAATTCTTTTTTTAGTTCATCTAAATTATAATCTTTAATATTTTTCATTTTTCTTTCCTTTTTATTTTCAAAAATTTTCATTGGGGACGGTCCTTTATGAAAATTTTCAAAAAGGACCGTCCCTTTTGAAAATATTTTACCATATTTTTACCAATTTTTCTAGATTAAACCACATACTTTATCTCATTTTTTGGAAAATATTTATTCATTTGTTGTCTTAAAAATATTTCTGCCTCATTTCTTATATCCTTTTTATACATATATTTACCTTTTCCTCTACCAGTCATCATTTCTTTATCATATAAATTTATAGCATCAGGAAATGCTTGTTCATTTATTTTTGTATGAACATAACTATATGTCATAAATATTATTTCAAAAAATAAATCCCTTTTTACATTTTCTGTTAATTGCATGGATAATTGCTTAATTAACTCTGTATAAAGTGTTTTCCAATTATCTACCAATATTACTGGTGCTATTAGTATTCCTACTTTATATCCTGCTTCCTTTAATTTATTTATTGCTTCAATTCTTTTTCTTAATCGTGATGTTCCAAATTCTACTTTATTAATTATTAACTCCGGATTTACACTCATTCTTATTATAACTTTTCCTTGATGATCTATATTTAATAAATCCTCTACCATATCAAATTTTGTCGGAAACGTTAACTTGCCTTTTTTAGAATTTTTAAAATTTTCTATTGTCCATGGTAAATTGCCAGTTATAGTGTTCTCTAATATTAAATCACTGTTGCTTCCAATTTCAAATGTTAATTCTTTTTCTGATTTTTCTGAAGTTCTAATTATTTTTTCCATCATTTCTTCTCTATTTACAAATATCCTTAAATAACTACACTTATTATAATTACAAACCAAATAACAATACATGCATGCTGCTGTGCAACCTGAAGAAGTATATGGTACTAGATAATCTGAAGTTTTATGATTTTCTACAAATTTATGTGTTTTTCTAACTCCTATAATTAAGTTTCTTTTCATATCTATAAATTCTTTATTAGATTTATTTCTCATCTCTTCTATATTATTGTGATTTTCAATTTCTATTTTGGGTACTTCTTTATACTTTTCTAGTAACTGTTTCCCAAGTTCATATTCTTGTATGTTTTTCTCAAAAAAAATAGCTTTAGGTTTAAACATATTTTTCCTCCGTATTATTATTCTAACCTAAAACTATTTTTTTATTTAAAAATTTAAATATATACTTCTCCATAAATCACTAAATATTATATATTGGGTAATTAATTTTTATTAAATATTTGGTATTTTTATTTCTTGTCCTTCTTTTAATTCTGAACTAGAAAGGTTGTTTATTTGTTTTAAATCATAAACTATATATCTTATATCTTTATTTTTATAATACTTATTATTTTTACTCTCTCTTTCAGCAATTGCCCATAATGTGTCTCCTGAATTTGCATATTCTAATTCATAATTAACTTCTACTTTTGAATATGATTTATTTATTGCAAATATTACACTACCAATTATTATAATTAATATAAATACTCTTATACAATTTTTTATTAAATTTTCTCTTTTCTTAGACTTTTTCATATATTTTTCCTCCTCGCTCTTTAAAAACTTTTGTTTGTATATTTTTATTATATATGAATTTTTGTTCGGTGTCAATAGATTTTTTAAATTTTTATTTTTTCATAAAAAATAGGAAAAATAAATTTTTCCTTTAAGAGTTGCTAACGCAACTCTTTTTTTGTATAATCCTATTTAGAGGATTATATGGAAAATATAGAAACTATTAATGAAAATAATTTTTTAGAATTTTATAATTCTAGAAC
>JAFRDD010000038.1 GCA_017404025.1 Clostridia bacterium | reverse complement strand
ATTGAAACACTCCTTCTTTTTAGTATGTTATTGTTAAGTTGATATGTTAATTATATACTAAAAAGTGGAGTGATTCAATAGATTTATAAATAAAAAAAGTCAGTATTTGCAATGCTTTTAGAGTTTTGCAAACGACAAAAAATTACAAAAAGGGAAGTGATATATTATGAAAAAATTTACGAATATGAAGAAGATAGGTTTAAATAATAATTTTGAAAAAGAAATTATAGAAAAGTTAAGATTAGCAGAAGAAGAAATAAAAAGAGGAGAAGGAATTGATGCTGATATAGTATTTCAGGAGTTGAGACAAAAATATGGATATTAATACATATAGAGTAATAGTTATTCCGACTGCTGAGAGGGAAATAAATAGAATTTATGAGTATATTTTAAAAGATTTAGAATTAGAAGAAACAGCCAAAAACTTAATGAAAAGAATTGAAGAAATTATTAATACATTAAAATATGCTCCACATATTTTTACCAAAGTAGAAAGAAATTATGGACTAGATATGAAATATAGAAGAATAGTTGTAAAAAATTATGTTATTTTATATACTATTGATGAAAAAAAGCAAATTGTTTATATAGCACATATGTATTATAAAAAAAGAAATTATCTAAATTAGTTTTAATCAAATTTTTTATTCAAAAAAATTAAATCAATTATTTTAAATAATATTTTAAAATCTTTATAAAAATACTTGAAATTTACCCCAAGTTAATATATTATAGCGATTAGAGGTGGAATATGAAAATAAATTGGGTTAAATATGTTTTTATTGTTTTTGCAATAGCAATTTTGATATTTGCAATAGTAAAAATTCGAAAAGATGAAAAAGAAGAAAAACAAATTCAGATATCAAAAGAAGAAACAGTACAAGAAAAAAATACTAATTTAAGTTTAGGTATAGCAGAATTTGATACGATTAATCCAATCTTAAGTAATAATAAAAATGTGCAAGACATTACTAAAATAATATATGAACCATTAGTTAATATAACAAAAGATTATAAAGCTGAAAAAGGATTAGCAGTAGAATGGGCAAAACAGGATTCTAACAATTATCTTATAAAATTAAGAGAAAATGTTAAATGGTCAGATGGAAGTAAATTTACAGCATATGACGTGAAATATACAATAGATAGACTTAAAGAAATTCAATCAATATATTCTTATAATGTCCAATATGTAACTGGTCTAGAAATAGTTGATGATTATACAGTAAAAATAGTTTTAGAAAAAGAAATACCATTTTTTGAATATTATTTAACATTTCCAATAATGTCAAGTGATTATTTTGAAAATGAAAATTTTGAAGATACAGCAAAAAATGCAAAACCAATAGGAACTGGAATGTATGAAATACAAGAAGTAGAGTCAAATTATATAACCCTTATTCCAAATAAAAATTGGTGGAATTTAGGAGAAAAAACACTAACATTAGATAAAATAACAATAAACTTATATGAATCAGTAGGTGAATTATATAATGGATTTAAAATGGGGAATATAGATTTAATTAGCACTTCAAATACAAATATACAAAATTATATTGGAACAATTGGATATAATCAAAAAGAAATAAAAGGAAGAGAGCATTGTTTTATTGCTTTTAATACTGAAAATTATTTGTTATCTAATATAGATATAAGAAAAGCAATAGCACATTCAATTGACAGAAATAATATCATATCTAGTATTTATGGAGGAAATTATTATACAACAAAATTCCCGTTAGATTTTGGAACATGGATTTACCAAGAACAAGATTCAGGTGATATTTATAATCTTGATGAGGCAAAACAAATTCTTGTTGATGGAGGATGGGATTATAGATATAGATATTGGCAAAAATATGAAAATTATAGAACACAAAGAATAAGCTTAAATTTAGTAGTTAAAGCTTCAGATGAAAACAAAGTAAGAGTTGCTGAGAATGTAAAAGAACAATTAGAAAACCAAGGAATTAGAATTAATTTGATAAAAGCAAGTGATAATCAATATGAAAACTACTTAACATATAAAAATTATGATATGATTTTATGTACAACATATTTATCAGCAAATCCAACTTTAGAAAGATATTTTGGAGATGATAATCTTGCAAAATTTGGAAGTGAAGAAATAACAAATTTGATGAATGAAGTAAAAAACACAACAGATGAAAATAAAATAAAAGAAGATTACAAAAGATTAGCACAGATTTATATAGAAGATATGCCGTATTTTAGTTTGTTTACAAGCAAATATACAATAGCTTATAATTCAGCATTAGCAGGCGAAATAAATAGCAATTGGTATAATCTTTTTTACAATATAGAGAGTTGGTATAAATAAATTTAAAAAAAGTATTGACAAAACAAAAATTTGGTGTATAATACATATATCAAACAAAAATTCGAAGAAAAAGTAGGAGGAAAATATGGGAGAAAATACAGAAAGAAAAAAAGCATTAGAGGCTGCAATGTCTCAAATAGAAAAACAATTTGGAAAAGGCTCTGTTATGAAATTAGGAGAGTTTAAAGCAATGGAAATAGAAGCAATTCCAACAGGAGCGCTAAGTTTAGATATGGCATTAGGAATAGGAGGAGTTCCAAGAGGAAGAATTATAGAAGTATTTGGACCAGAATCATCTGGAAAAACAACCCTTGCTCTACACATAATTGCAGAAGCACAAAAGACAGGTGGAGAAGCGGCATTTATAGATGCAGAACATGCATTAGATCCAGTATATGCTAAAAAATTAGGAGTAGATATAGATAATTTAATAGTATCACAACCAGATACAGGAGAACAAGCATTAGAAATAACAGAAAGCTTAGTAAGAAGTGGAGCATTAGATGTAATAGTTGTAGACTCAGTTGCAGCACTAGTTCCAAAAGCTGAAATAGATGGCGACATGGGTGATTCACATATGGGATTACAAGCAAGGCTGATGTCACAAGCACTAAGAAAATTAGCTGGTGCAATAAATAAATCAAAAACAGTTTTAATATTTATAAATCAATTAAGAGAAAAAATAGGAGTTATGTTTGGAAATCCTGAAACAACAACAGGAGGAAGAGCGTTAAAATTCTATGCATCAGTAAGACTCGATATTAGAAAAATAGAACAAATAAAACAAGATGGAGAAATAAAAGGAAACAGAGTAAGAGTTAAAGTAATAAAAAATAAAGTTGCACCACCATTTAGAGAAGCAGAATTTGACGTTGTATATGGAGAAGGAATTTCAAAAGCAGGAAATATCTTAGATATGGCTGTAAATATGGACATTATAGAAAAAAGTGGATCATGGTTTAGTTATAATGGAGAAAGAATTGGTCAAGGTAGAGAAAATGTTAAAAATTATTTGAAAGAAAATCCAGAAATATTACAAGATGTAGAAGAAAAAGTTAGAGCAAATTTTGCAAAAGCATTTGAAGAAAGCTTAGGAGAAGAAATTCCAGAACAAGAAGATGATGAATAAAAAAATAAAAATAGCAAGTAATATCCTTGCTATTTTTATTGCAATAATGTAGAATATAGAAAAAAGGAAAAAATATGTATAATAAAGAAGAATTTGAAAAAATAAAAGAAAAAGTATTAAAATATATACTGTATCAAAAAAGAAGTGAGCAAGAAGTTAAAAATAAATTTGAAACATTATTAGCTGAAGACATGTTAGATGATATTATAGAATATTTAAAAGAAGCAGGATATATAAATGATAAAAATTTCATTCAAAAAACGGTTAATAATTTTATAGCATTAAAAAATCTATCTATAAAAGAAATACAATATAAACTATTAGCAAAAGGAATAAAGAAGTCAGATATAGAAGATTATATATATGAAAATAAAGAAGAATTAGAAGAATATGAAATAAAATCTGCATCAAATATTATATACAAAAAATCTAATTCCATGGAAATACAAGAAATAAAACAATATCTAATGAAAAAAGGATATAAAAAAGATAATATAGACAAAGCTTTAGAGGAATAGAAGGAGAAAAAATGTCAGGAATTTTAACATTAGAAACAAATAAATATGCAATAAAAATAGATAATTTTGAAGGGCCACTTGACTTATTATGCCATTTAATCGAAATAAATAAAATGGATATATATGATATAAATTTAAGCGAAATAACAGATCAATATATAGAATATTTGAATGAACAAGAAAAACTAAATTTAGAAATAGCAAGTGAATTTTTAAGTTTAGCATCAACACTTTTATATTTGAAATCAAAGAAATTATTACCAAAACAAGAAGATGAAGAAGAAGAATTAACAGAAGAAGAACTACTAAATAGAATTATAGAATATAAAAAATATAAAGAAATAACAAAAAAACTTAGAGAAAATTATCTAATATACTCAAATAGAGTATTTAAAGGACAAGAAGAAATAAAATTACCAAAAAAACAATTAGAAAAAGATTATGATAAAAAAATAATACCAGAGCTATATAAAACAATAATTGAAAGAACAGCTGTAAAAATAAACAAAAACGCGAAAAATATAGAAAAAATAGCATTAGTAGAAAATTATACAGTAGCAAGTAAAGTAAAAGAAATGGTAAGAGAGCTTCTAAAAAATAGGAAATTTGTTTTTAATAAAATGTTCACTTTAAGCAAACACAATAAACAAGAAGTTGTAACAGCATTTAGTGGATTACTAGAATTATCAAGAAGAAACAAAGTAGAAACTAGACAAGAAGAATTATTTGGTGAAATAGTAGTAACAAAAAGATTAAAAAAATAAAAAAAGGGAAAACTAATATAAAATCTAAAAAAGGTGATTATATTGGTTTTTATTTTTTTAATATTTTTTTCTGTACTATTATCAAGAATAAAAATAAAAGTTGATAATTTTAAATTCGAATTGCAAAATGAAGAACATTTAAATAAAGATTTTAAAATATCTATTACAATATTTTTGTTACAGATTATACCTATATTTAAACTAAATATTAATAAAAACAAATTAAAAAAAATAAATATAAAAAACAAATTACAAAAACAAGTAAAAAAGATAAATCTTAAAAGAAAGACGAATAAAAAAAATATTAGTTTATTAAAAATATTAATTCCAGATATAAAAGTAATAAAGTCAAATATTAAATTTGGAACAGAAAATGCAGCAATTACAGCATATATATATGGTTTACTAAAGACTGTAGTAGTTAATGTTTTTAAAAGTGATATAAAGTTATATCCAGTATTTAATAATCAAAATGAGTTAAATATTTATTTAGAAGGTATATTTGAATTTAAATTGATACATATTATAAATAAAATAATTATTTATAATAAAGGAAGGAGAGGGTTTAATAGTGAGCGAACATCCAATAGAAGGACTTATGCATACAGCCATGAATAGTATAAAAGAGATGATTGATGTTGATACAATCATAGGAGATACAATTTATGCGCAAGATGGGATTTCGATTATTCCTATTTCAAAAGTATCTTTTGGTTTTGTATCTGGAGGTAGTGAATTTAATGTAGAGACAATAAATGAATATACAAAAAAAGAAAAAGAGGAGGAAATTCAATATAAATTGCCATTTGGAGGCCGGAAGTGGCGCAGGAGTAACATTAAATCCAGTTGCATTTTTAGTTATACAAAATGATTGCGTTAAATTGTTGCCAATAGACCATTCTTCTAGTATTGATAGATTATTGGATTATGTTCCAGATTTAATAGAAAAAGCCAATAATATGTTAAATAAAAAAGAGTAGTAATACTCTTTTTATTTTTTAAAAAAAGTATACCATTTTTTATTGTAATATGATAAAATATATTAAATTTGTATTAATAAAAAAGATAGGGGTGAAAATTCGTTGAGTAATAAAAAGAAAATTAAGCTTTTGTTGCTTAATGGTGCTATAGTTGCAATAAATATAGTGCTCTTTTCTAATGTGTTTTTAGGACTTTCTCTATTTAAAGGAACTGCATTAACATTGCTTGCTGGATGGGGAGCAATAGTAAGTAGTTTAGTTGCTTTTTTTGGCGGAAACATGAAAATATTAAAAAATGAGGAAATACATTTATTGGCAAAGGATGTAGAATCATTAGATGATTGTATATCTGTTTTTGAAGAAGCAATTTATAATGGAGATGTTTTTGATGAAAATATAAAGAAAAACATTGAACAAATAAAGCGATTTAAGCGTAAGTATAATACGATAAATGATATACTTTTACAAAAGTTTTCTGCAGAAGAAATGACATATCAAAAGTTTAGTGATGTGTTAAAAGAAGTAGAAAAAGTTATTTATATAAATATGCGAAGCATAATTAACAAAATTTCAGCATTTGATATGGAAGAATATGAAAATATATTAAAAAATAAAATAGACAAGAAAATGTTACCAAAAGAAAAACTCGATATATATGAAGGATATATTAACTTCGTTAATGAAGCTACAAATACAAATGAAGAAATACTTTTAAAATTAGATAAAATGATTCTAGAAATATCGAAGTACAATTCAATTGATGGTGGTGACATAAAAAATATGCCAGCAATCGTAGAAATGGACGAATTAATAAAAAATGCAAAATTGTATAAATAAAAAAATTTAATTCATAAAAAGGAAGGAAAAAAATGAAAGATTTTAAAAATAATATGTCAAGTATATTAGTAATTGGAGGAGTTGTATTAGCAGTAATTTTTGCTTTTATATATTTTACACAAGATTGGGGTAAAACAAAAGACGCTGTTAATACAGAGCAAGCTGTAAAAAATTTAAATAAATTATATTCAAAATTAAATGTAAAAAAGGCAACACCACAAAAGGATTCTGAATATTCAAATAATGAAAATTATTCAGTATTACCAGATATTTCTGAATATCCATTTGTTGTAAATCCGACAACAGATAATTTTTTAACAATATATTCATCACCTGAAAAAGCTGGAAATGGATATGAAAGCTGGTTAATAGATGTCGCTAATAAATTCAATTCAAGTAACGTTACAATTGATGGTACACCGGTATCTATTGGCGTTCGTAGTGTATCTAGTGGATTAGCTACAGATTTTATTATTGCTAAAAAATATACACCAGATGTATTTGCACCAAGTAATGAATTATGGGGAAATTTGCTTACAGAAAAAGGAGTTAAAGTAAATTTAGTAGAAAAGAGAATTGCAGGAAACGTTGCTGGTGTTGTTTTATCAAAAAAGAAAAGTGATGAATTAGAAAAAAAATATAATACATGTGATATACAAGCTGTAATAAATGGGGTAAAAAATAACGAAATAAATATAGCATATACAGATCCATATGCAAGTTCAACAGGTTTGAATTTTATATTAACAGTATTGAATTCATTTGATAGAACTAATCCGGTTAGTGAAAATGCAATTTCAGAGTTTAGAAAATTTCAACAAAACATACCATTTACAGGATATAATACTTTACAATTAAAAGAATCTGCTGAAAGTGGTAGCTTAGATGGATTTTTATTAGAATATCAAACATTCGCAAATTCACCAGATTTACAAAGTGATTATAAATTTATACCTTTTGGTGTAAGACATGATTCACCTATTTATGAAATAGGAGATTTATCAGATTTAAAGAAAAAAATAACAAAGAAATTTGTCGATTATTGTAAGAATGAAGAATCACAAAGTTTAGCAACAGAAAAAGGTTTTAACAAATTAGATGATTATTCTGGAGAAAATAGCATTTCAAGTACAAATAGTATTGCAAAATCACAAGAAATATGGAAAGAAGAAAAGACTGGAAGCGGAGGATTAACAGCAGTGTTTGTGGCGGATGTATCAGGAAGTATGGAAGGTTCACCACTATTAAAACTTAAAGCTAGCCTAAATCAAGCAATTAACTTTATAGGAAGCGATGCAGATGTTGGGTTTGTTACATTTTCAGATAATGTAAATATTGCTGTTCCAATTGCTAAATTTGATTCTACACAAAAATCATATTTTTCTAATGCAGTAAAAAATTTAAGAGCTGGTGGTGGTACTGCAATGTTTGATGCCATTGTAGTTGCAGAAAAGATGTTAATTGAAGCGCAAGAAAAAAAAACAGATACAAAATTAATGTTATTTGTACTTACTGATGGTGAAACAAATAGAGGATATAATTTTGAAGATATAGAAAAAGTAACAAGGGGAATAAAAGTGCCAATTTATACAATTGGTTATAATGCAGATATTGATGTTTTAAAAGAAGTATCAAATATAAATGAAGCTGCTACAATGAATGCAGAGACAGACAATATTATTTATCGATTAGAAAGTTTGTTTAATTCACAAATGTAATTTTAAATGTGAGAGGAGAAATATTATTATGAAAATGGAAATAGTGAATGAAGAAGAATTAAAAAAAGAAGTTGAAACAGAGGTTAAGCCTCAAGAAAAACAAGTAAAAGAAATTAGCAATTTAGCAAAAGAAAATACAAATGAAATTATGGATTTAGATTTAGAAAATTTAAATGAAAAAAGAAAAATGATAAAATCAATAGACGAATTTGCAATGGATACAATGCAAAATTCATCACGTAAGAATTCATTATTGCAAACAACTATAGGAAATCTTTCAAAAGAAGGAGAAGAAGGTAGTACAGTATCAAATAGTTTAGCGGATTTACATAGAGAAATAAAAGATTTAGATCCATCTTTAATAAATTTTACAGAAGGAAGTTTTTTACAAAAAATAATTAATCCAATTCGCCGTTATTTTGAAAAATATGAAAAAGCAGATTCAGTTATAAAAGATATTTTAGTATCACTTGAAAAAGGACAAAATACACTAAAAAATGACAATACAACATTAGATATAGAAGAAGGAGCTTTAAGGGAGTTAACTAAAAAATTAAATAATGAACTTGAACTTGGAATGGCTATGGATGAACAAATTACAGCTAGACTTGAAATTGCAAAATCTGAAGGAATAGAAGAAGAAAAATATAAATTTGTAACAGAAGAAATATTATTTCCACTTCGTCAGCGTATAATGGATATGCAACAAATGGTAGTTGTTAATCATCAAGGAATAGTAGCTATGGAAGTTATAAAACGCAATAATAGAGAATTAATTCGTGGTGTAGATAGAGCAAGGACAGTTACTGTAACAGCATTACGAACAGCAGTAATGGTAGCAAGTGCATTATATAATCAAAAGATTGTATTAAAAAAGATAGATGCTTTAAATACAACAACATCAAATATAATTGCAAATACTGGAAGAATGTTAAAAGAACAAGGTGTAGAAGTACAAAAACAAGCAACAAGTGCAACTGTAAATCCAGATAATTTAAAACAGGCATTTCAAGATGCAATATCAGCATTAGAAGATATATCTACATTTAAACAGGAAGCATTACCAAAAATGCATGAAACAATTAATCAATTTAGAGAATTAGCTGAAGTAGGAGAAAAAGAAATTGCACGTTTAGAAAGTGCAGATAATGCGGAAAAGGAGTAGAAAAATAATGAAATCTAAAAAAAATATTGTACCAATAGTTGCCGTTATAGTAGGTATTGTAATTATTGGAATTATGGCAATTGTTTTTGGTGGTGATAAAAACAAGAAAAAATATGCTAATTTAAATAATAATAATAGCAATATTGCTTTTGAACAAGCAAAAAAAGAACATGAAAAAGAACGTAAAAAATATCAAGATGTATTATATGTTTATAATGCAGCAGAATATATTGATGAGTCTACATTGATGGATTTTGAAAAAGAATATAAAGTTAGAGTTGAATATTCAGAATTTGAGTCAAACGAATCAATGTATGAAGATGTTAGCAAAAATCCTAATAAATACGATGTATTAGTTCCATCAGACTATATGATAGATCGTCTTATTAAAGAGGATAAATTAGCAAAATTAGATAAAGCAAAGGTTACAAATATTTCTAATGTTGCTACAGAATATCTAGCACCAGAATATGATAAAAATAATGATTATGTTATACCATATATGACTGGAACATTAGGAATACTTTATAATACAAAAAAAGTAGCTACTCCAATAGATAGTTGGAATGCATTATTTGATTCAAAGTATAAAGGAAAAATTTTAATGTGGGATTCTGAACGTGATTGTTTAGGTGCAACACTTAAAATGTTAGGATATAGTATGAATTCAAAAAACTCAAGTGAACTTGCCCAAGTACAGTCAAAATTAACTGCTCAAAGAGTACTTGCTAAATATGGAGAAGAAGAAATTCGTGATATGATGATAGCTGGTGAAGGGACAGTTGCTCTTATGTATTCTGGTGAAGCAAAAAATGCTATAAATCAGAATAATAATTTAGCATATGTTATTCCTAAAGAAGGCGGAAATAAATGGGTTGATGGATTCGTTATTCTAAAAAATACAAAGCATATGGAAATGGCTCAAAATTTTATTAATTTTATGTGCCGTCCTAATATAGCAGTAAGAAATATGACAACAACAGGGTATACATCTGCTATAAAAGGTGCTTGGGGAGAATTTGGAAATAATAAAGTAATGTTTCCAAGTGCAGAAGAATTATCACGATGTGAAGCATTTTTGTATGACAAAGAAGCAACAGAATTGTATAATAAAATCTGGGCAAAGATTAAGTAATTATTATCAATATAAATTAGAGGTATCAATATGAGTGACAAAATATTTTTTGAAGAAAATCAAAAAGATAATGAAGTTAATTATAGTAATATTATCAAGAAACTTGAAAAAGATATGCGTGAATCTGAAGTTTTGAATTATATAATAGATAATATGGATAGTATTGTAAAAAAAAGTGGTTCGAATTTTCCAAAAGTAGTAGAGGAATTATCATATCTTTTACATTTTGCATCAAGTGATCAAATACAGGAATTAGATGAAAATCTTGTAAAAAATATTGATAATATACTAAAAATAAGGATTAGCAAAGGCGGCTATGACATTGATGAATTAGAAAGATTTCCTAAATTTATAGAAGAAATACAAAAAAGAGGACCCGAATTTTTTATAAATTTTCCAATAACAAATTCAAAAAGAGAATATCAAAAAATAGCTGAGAAATTTTTTGGGAAATATGATGAGGAAATTTTTTGTATATTTGAATTTGGAAGATATGATAAAACAAAAGCTGAGATGATGAAATATGTTGTATCAGAGTTGATAAATGCATCTAGCAAAGGAACTACAGTAAAAAATATAAAAGAAATAGGAAGCGGTTCATATTCTGTTGTATATAAAATAGGAGATTATACGTTAAAAATTGGTGATAGCAGAGCAATGCCAGAAATACCTAACCATAGAAGATTATTACAACCTATAATAAGAAGAAGAATAATTACAGATATAAATGCAAAAGAGGATTGTAAAGTGCAGGACTTTTTTGAAGTTCAAAATTATGTTGATACTTCATGTTTAGAATCTATGTATCCAGATCAAAAATTAGACATATTATATGAAATATATTCAGAATTAAGAGATGATGGATATGTATGGTTAGATCCATCATATAAAAATATTGGAAAATTATTAAAACCTAATAAAACAAATCTGCAATTTATAGATATTGATGGTAAAGAACAACATGTTAGGCCAATTGAATGGGCAACAGGAGTGATACGGAGAAAACACTAAAGAAAATATTCTAGAACCAGGGAATTTTGTTATTATAGATACAGATCATATAATTAAATATAATGAACGTCATATGAAGGAAGAAAAATATGAAGGCGGAAGAACTTCTTTAATGTATGAGTTAGAGGAAAGATATCTAAAAGAAAAAGCTGAAAAGGAACAAAATGTAAGATAAAAAGAGTAGGAATACTCTTTTTTTGTTTGCATATATTTTAGTAGATTAGGGGGAATAAGAATGCGAATATTAAAAAAAAATTTAAGCTTATTATTAATAATAGTTTTTATAGAATTATTTTATTATCAAAGTTTTGCAAAAGGAACAGAATATGTATGGTCAAATAATGCAGAAAAATTGATAGAGACGAGTGCAAATTTAAGTAATAATAAAGATATACCAAATTCTTTAAATTTGGAATCAGGTGCAGGAATACTAATTGAACAGAAAACAGGGCAGATTTTATATGAACATAATATACATGAAAAATTACGTCCAGCATCTGTTACAAAAATAATGAGTATTTTATTAATAATGGAAGAAATAGAACAAGGAAGATTATCTTATGATACACAAATAAGTTGCTCAGAAACTGCTGCTGGTATGGGTGGTTCACAAATATGGTTAAATACAACAGAGACTCTATCAGTAAATGATATGTTAAAAGCAATATGCGTTGTATCTGCAAATGACTGCGTAGTAGCAATGGCAGAACATATAGCTGGTTCACAAGAAGCTTTTGTCGAAAAAATGAATAATAAAGCAAAAGAACTTGGAATGAATGATACTACATTTAAAAATTGCCATGGAATTGATGAAGATGGGCATGAAACTTCAAGCTATGACATTGCACTAATGTCAAGAGAACTTTTGAATAAATATCCTGAAATTACGAAATATACAACAATATGGATGGATTCACTTCGAGATGGAAAATCTGAATTAGTAAATACAAATAAATTAGTAAGAAATTACAAAGGAGCTACAGGGTTAAAAACAGGTTCTACATCACTTGCATTATATAATTTATCAGCATCAGCAACTAGAGAGGATTTATCTTTAATTGCAGTAATAATGAAAGCGCCTACAACGAAAGTGAGATTTGCAGAAGCTCAAAAATTATTAGATTATGGGTTTAATAATTTTTCATATCATAAGTTAGGGAATAAAGGAGATGTTATAAAAGAAATTAATGTAAGTAAAGGAAATAGAGAAAAGATAAATGGGATTTTAGAAGAAAATAGTGGAACTTTAATAAAAAAAGGAAATGAAAAAGGCATAGAGCAAAATTTAAATTTAGAAAAGAGTATAAATGCACCAATAAAAAAAGGAGATAAAATAGGAGAGATTACCTATAATCTAGATGGAAATATTATAAGGAGTGTGAATGTAGTATCAGATAGAGATGTAGAAAAATTAAATATATTTACAATGGGAAAAAGAATATATTATTCATGGATAAATTTACTTAGAAGCTAAAAAACAAGCTAATGTTTGTGATTAAATAAAAATAAGAAAAAAGATAAAAACGTTATAAATCTCCTTGACGAAAATTGTAGAATGTTGTATTATTAAGAAAGTGAATCTTATAATTAATACAAAGGAGATAAAAAATGGATGTAGACTTAGTGACAAATGTCATATTAAACAATGATTACAAGTTGCATGAAAATCAAGAAGGTATTGAGCCAAATCCAGAAGATATAGAAAATTACAAAAGCAAAAATAAATTTAGAAAAAAGAGAAAAAAGAAAGAAAAAATAAAAAAATCATTAACAAAAAAACAAAAAATACTAAGATTTTTAAAAAGATTATTAATTACAATTATAGTATTTGTTATATTAGCGGTAACAGGAATATTTTTGTTTTTCAAAACTACATTGTTCCAAAAATATAAAGAATTGTGGGTATTAACAGCAATGTCAACAATGAATCATCAATATTTAGCAACATGGTTCTTATCTGAAGAAGAAATAAATGAAATATTATCAAGACTTCAAGTTGAAAATAATGAAAATTCTGAATTGCATGAAGTAACAGTAGAAGCCAAAAAAGAAAATGAAATTACTGTAGAAAAAATTTCAGGAAAAAACTATGTTGGATTTGTTATGACTGTATCAGATCCAACTAAGGTAAAATTTGTTGATTCAAGAAAAAAATCTATGGGAACAAAGTTAAGTGGTATAGTAAAAGAGAACAATGCTATTGCTGGAATAAATGCAGGAGGATTTGAAGATCCAGATGGAAAAGGAATGGGGAATATTTTAAATACACCTGTAATTATTAATAGAGAGTTATTATATGGAAGTAAAAACAATGTAATGAGTTTAATTGGTTTAAGTGCAGAAGGAGAACTGATTTTAGGAAAATACAATTACCAAGAAGCAATAGAACATGGAATAGAGTCAGCAGTAGACTTTGGACCATTTATAATTGTAAATGGAAAAAATCAAATACAAAATTCAAATGCAGGAGGACTTCATCCAAGAATGTGTATAGGACAAAAGAAAGATGGAACATTTGTATTTGTATGTATAGATGGTCGTCAACCAGGATATAGTCTAGGGGCAACATTACTTGAAGTACAGAATATATTTAATAGATATGATGTATATAATGCAGCAAACCTAGATGGTGGCTCATCAGCAACGATGTATTATGATGGAAAAGTAGTAAACAAAACATCAACACCAGCAGGAGAAAGATATTTACCAAATGCAATAATAGTAACTAAATAAATAAAAATTTTCAAAAGGTTTTCAAAAGGTTTTCAAAAGGGACAGGTGATAAAAAGGGACAGGTACAAAAAACATTATTATTCATGTTTTTTGTACCTGTCCCTTTTTATCACCTGCCCTTTTTATCACCTGCCCTTTTTATCACCTGTCCCTTTTTATCACCTGTCCCTTTTTATCACCTGTCCCTTTTTATCATCATCACCTGTCCTTTTATCAATTTATTTTTATTAATTTTATAGTTATATCATTTTCTGAAGCTTGAGCTTTAATTTTAATTTTGCTACCAGTATCATTTCGAAATTTGAAATCATAACTTCCGATATGCTACTGCGGCATCTTTACCTTTTTGAATATAAGGGACATAGTTGCTATGAGCGTGTCGTTCTATAATAGCTAAATTTGGAACTGCTAAAACAGCATTGTATAAGGTAGTACTAATTTGGCAATTTCCACCGCCAAGTCCTTTTTTCTTTTTACCATTTGCATCAAAAATATCAGCTTTTTTATAGCCTTTAGCTGATGTTGCTTGGCCTACGGTGTTTGTAAAAGAAAATGTAGAGCCTGCTTCAACAATAGTATTATCTAAAGTAGAACAAGTTAAATTAATGTTATGTTGTCTATTTGAATCTTTAGTAACGATTTTTGTTGAAAAACTTGAAAGCTCTTCTTCTTTAGAAATTGAATTTTCCTGTGTTGTATTATTTACAACAGATTCGTTTTGTATAGGATTTTTATCTTTTTCTGCAGGATTTGAATTATTAGAATTTGAAGTATTATCATTTACAACATTGTTTATTTCATTAGTTTGAGTTGATGTTTTTTCTGCTTCATAATTACTTGAACCTTCATCTTTTTTGATGTTGTTTCTAATAAAATATATACCAATTCCAAGTCCTAAAATAATTGCAAGTATAATTAATATTTTTGTTGAATTTCTCATATTAAAACCTTCTTTTTATAAATTTTTATAAAATATTAAAAATAGTATAACCAAAAAAGTGCAAAATTATTGACAATTTATAAAAAAAAAAGTATAATTAATATGTTATAAAGAGAAGGGAGAGGAAAAAAATGATAACAAAATACTGGAAAAAAATAGGAATGTTTATTTTAATAGTAGCATGTGTATTTAATATAATGAATAAATTAATACATAAGTTATCATTAAATGAAGAAATGCTTTCTTCTGCCCAATATATGTATGATAGATCTGTTGAAAATGAAAAAAATGAAAATAAAACAAAATAAGACTTGAAAATAATAAAAAAGTATGTTATTATAAAATGCAGTCGTATAAAAAAGTGAGAAAGAGGTGAACTTAAATGAAAGAAGGAATACATCCAAATTATGGAACAACAACAATAACATGTGCATGTGGTAATGTTTTAGAAGTTGGTTCAACAAAAAAAGATATAAAAGTAGACGTTTGTTCAAAATGTCACCAATTCTGGACAGGAAATTTAAGACAAGATACAGCTGGAAGTAGAGCAGATAAATTTAAGAAAAAATATAACTTGGCATAGTTTAAAGAGGTTAACTTATAAAGTAGCCTCTTTTTTCGATAGAAAAGGAGAAGCAATGGAAATAGAAGAAGTAAAGAAAAATAGTAATAATAAAGAATTCATGTTAAAAGCAGTACAAGAACAAGGAAAATTCTTAGATTTAGCATCAGATGAATTAAAAGATGATAATGAAGTAGTAATAGCAGCATTAAATCAAGATGGAGAAAGTTTAGAATATGTTTCAGATAGATTAAAAGATAATAAAGAAATAGTAATGCTTGCTGTATCAAAAGCTCCTTGGACCGCATGTTATGCTTCTGAAAAACTAAAAGCAGATTATGACATAATAATGTCGAGTGTAAAAGAGTATGGGCAAACATTATATTATGCTAGTGAAGAATTAAGAGATAATAGAGACATAGTAAAAGCAGCTATTTCAAATAAAGGATTAATAATAAAATATGCAAGTGCAAGACTTAGAAATGATAAAGAATTAGCACAAATTGCTGTAAAACAAGATAAAAGAGCTTTTCAATTTATAAGTGTCGAATTAAAAAAAGATGAAGATTTGAAAGCACTAGCTGGAAAATAAGGAGGCAAAAGATGGAAGAAAGTATAAATAAACCTGAAGACAAGAAAAAAATAACAATTTTTGGAATAAGTCTTTGGAGGATTTTTGCATATTTCATAATTTATAGTGTTATAGGATTTGTTGTAGAAACAATATATGGAATGATAACTAAAGGAGTATTGGAAAGTAGGCAAAGTTTTATATATGGACCGTTTTGTGCTATATACGGTGTAGGAGCTGTAATAATGATAATATTTTTACAGTTTTTTTCAAAAAATCATAATACATTATTTTTTGGAGGATTTATTATAGGCTCTATAACTGAATATGTAATAAGTTTTTTAGGAGAGACTTTTCTTCATGTAAAATGGTGGGATTATTCACATATGCCTCTTAATATAAATGGTAGAATTTGTGTATACTTTTCATTATTTTGGGGATTTCTTGCTATGTATTTAATGGGATGGTTAAATCCTAGAATAGATAAATTAATGAATTATATAAAGAATAAAATTAGTTCAAAGGCAATAAAAATAATAACTGTAACAACAACTATTGTTATGCTTTTAGACGGAATATTAACAATTGCCACACTAAATTTATTTTTAATAAGAATGATAGAACAAAATGATTTGAATGTTAGTTATAGAGAAGAAGTAACAAAGCAATATAATGAGATATATGGTAATGAAAAATTGTCTAGTATCATATATAAATTTTGGGGTAATAAAAAAATGTTAAAAACGTTTCCAAATATAAAAGTTGAAGATGTAGATGGAAATATTATTTATATAGATAGTCTTTTAAAAGATATTCAGCCATATTATATAAAAGTATATGAGAAAAACACAAAAAAATAATATACATAATGCTTGAAAATTATGTTATCTTATGATATAATGTCGAGCAATGCAGTGAAATTATAAAACTAAATAAAAAGGATGTCGAAATAGGGGGAAAAAATGGAAGAAATTGATTTAAAAGAAATTTTTAAGTTATTTTTAGAAAAGAAATTTTTAATTATAGCAGTAACAATACTTTTTGCTATTTTGGGTGGAGTATATTCATTTTATTTAAATACGCCCAAATATAAAGCAACAACAACTTTAGTATTAACAAAAACAGAATCAAATATAGATGGAATATCAACGGTAACAGAAGCGATTACACAAACTGATGTAACATTAAACCAAAAATTGGTAACAACATATAGTAAAATTATAAAAAGTAGAACAGTACTAAGTGCAGTAATAAATAATTTAGAAGGTTTAACTATTACAGAGGAAATGGATGCTGATGAAGCTAGAAACATTGAACAAAAATTAATGGAAAGAGAAGAAGAATTAAGAGAAAAAGAAGAAAAGTTAAAAAAGAATATAACTGTAACAGCTGTTGAAGACTCTTCTGTAATTGAAGTTAGTGTAGTAAATGAAAATGCAGAATATGCAGCAAAAGTTGCAAATGAAATTGCAAAAGTGTTTAGTGAAAAAGTAACAGAAATGTATAAAATAAATAATGTATATACATTGGATGTTGCAGAGATTCCAAGTATTCCATATAATATAGATCATAAAAAATATATAGCAATAGCAGCAGTAGCAGGATTGGTACTTGCATGTGGGTATGTATTTGTAATAAATATGTTTGACAATACAACAAAAAATAAGGAAAAGATTGAAAAAGAAGTAGGAGCACCAGTATTAGTATTACTTGGAAAAAAAGTAACAGATAAAAAGGGAGGTGCAAACGCATAATGAAAAACATAGTAACAAATGTAGATTCAAGATCACCTTTAGCTGAGGCGGTAAAAACATTAAGAACAGACTTACAATTTATGAGACCAAGCAAAGGAATACAAACAATACTTATAACAAGTACATTGCCATCTGAAGGAAAGAGTTGGGTATCATCAAATTTGGCTGTAGCATATGCACAAGCAGGAAAAAGAACGATAATAATAGATTCAGATATGAGAAAAGGTACAATGCATTATGTATTTGATTTACCTTTAACACCAGGATTATCAAATTACTTGTCAGGTGTAAATATAAAAGAAGAAGATAATACTTTAGAAAATGTAATTCAAAAAACTGAAGTAGAGAATTTATATGTATTAACTGCTGGAGATATACCACCAAATCCATCAGAATTATTACTTTCTGAAAGAGTAGATGATTTATTTAAAGAATTAGAAAAGATTGCAGATGTAGTTATATTTGATGGAACACCATCGTTATTAGTAACAGATGCGTTAATTTTATCTAGAAAAGTAAATTCTACAATAATAATTGCTGAATATAATAAAACAAAAACTGATAATTTAAAACAAGTAAAAGAAGAAATAGAAAAAGTTGGAGGAAAAATCGCAGGAGTTGTATTAAACAAAGTGCCAACAAAAAGAGGAAGTTATAGATATGGGTATGGTTATCGATATGGATATGGTTATGGTTATGGAGTAAGTGAAGCTGCTGATTATGAATATAATAGACTTCCAACTGTGCATGAAGGAAATATTGTAGTAGTATTTTTCAAAAGAATAATAAAAGCAGTAAAAAGATTATTAAAAAGGATATCAAAAAATATAAATAAAAATAAATTGGAAAGAGAAGAGAAGAAGAGAGCAAACAAAATAAGAAAACAAGAAGAAGAAAGAAGAAAAGCTATGGAAAAAATAGCTAAAATAAAAAATCAAATTAATTTATAGAAGGTAAAAAAATGATAGATATACATAGTCATATTTTATCAGAAACAGATGATGGAGCTGTTAGTTTAGAAGATAGTTTAAAAATAATACAAGAAGCAATAGAAGCTGGTTTTACAAAAATAATTTCAACTTCGCATTACTATGAAGGTAGATTCGAAAAAGATGAATATTTTAGAAAAGAAAAAATAAACAACTTAAGAAATATGACAGGAAATTTTGACCTAAGAATAGGAAGTGAAATTTTTGCAACACCAGATATAATTGAATTATTAAAAGAAAAGAAAGCTTCAAGTATTGATAATACAAGATATGTACTTTTTGAGATACCATTTGGTAATAATGTATCATTTTTCAACAAAATGATTGATGATTTAAAAAGAAATAATTATTTACCAATAATGGCACATCCAGAAAGATATGAAATAGTAAAAAATAACCCCAAATTGGTTGAAGAATGGAAACACAGAGGAATTTATATGCAATCAAATTTTGAGAGTATAACAGGAAAATATGGGAAAGAATCAGAAGAAACCGTCAAATTATTGTTAAGACATAAGTTGGTAGATTTTTTGGGTTCAGATGTACACAGAGTTGGAACTTATGAAAAAGTTTCAATTGCAATAGATAAAATAAGAAAAATGGTAGACGAAAGATATTTTATTGAATTAACACAAATGAACCAAGAAAAATTATTAAGAAATGAAAAAATAGAAGTTGAAGATCAAGAAGAAATTAAGAAAACAATATTTGGTGGTTATAAATAGAATATAAACACATCACGTATTGTGATGTGTTTTTTTGATTAGTTTTTTACCTAAAAAATATAAAAAATATTGTAAAAAAATTTCTATTATGTTAAAATATCATCTAGCTTTTCAAAATGATGTTAAATTTAATTGCGGGGGATGTTAAATATGAAAACTAGTCAAATTGCTGTAACTGATTTAGATGTTTTAGGCGGTATGCCTAGATTAAAAAAAGTTAATAAAGAAGAAATAGAAGAGAATATAGAATTTGAAAAAAACAAAAAAGAACCTCTAGGAATATCAATAGTAAAGAAGCAGTTACCTATTGTAAAAACATTAAACATAGGAACCAAAAGAGCAGTTGATATTTTAGGTTCAATTGTAGGAATACTAATGTTAATACCATTAACGTTAGTTGTTGCAGTTGTTAATTTTATTCATGGAGATTTTGGACCACTTTTTTATAGTCAAACTCGTATAGGAAAGAATGGAAAAAAATTCAAAATTTATAAATTTAGAACAATGCTTGTAAATGCAGATGAAGTATTGAAAAAACTACTTGCAGAAAATCCTGAATTGAGAAAAGAATGGAAAAAAAATAGAAAGTTGCAAAATGATCCAAGAATTACTGCAATAGGAAAGTTTTTAAGAAAAACTTCTTTAGATGAATTTCCACAATTTATAAATGTGTTAATTGGAAATATGAGCTTAGTTGGACCTAGAGCTGTTGTTGAAGATGAAGTTGAAATGTTTGGAGAATATGCAAGTTATGTATTCTCTGTAAAACCTGGAATAACTGGATATTGGGCTGCAAATGGTAGAAGTAATACTACATATGAAGAAAGAATAATGATGGAGTGCCAATATGTTAATAAATTTTCTGTTTTATTGGATATTAAATTATTATTCAAAACAGTTATTTCTGTAGTAAAGAAAGAAGGAGCGGTTTAATAGCATGAAAGAAGATTTTATTAGAGCAGAATTTCATGTCCATACAAGATATTCAAAAGATAGTATATTAAATAAATTCTTTATTTTATTTATGTGCAAAATACGAAAAATTAAATTATTAGCCATAACTGATCATAATGAAATTAGGGGAGCGCAAAAGTATAAAAAATTTTTAAAAAGATTTAATATTGATGTTATAGTTGGAGAAGAAATAATGACACAGAAAGGTGAAATAATAGGATTATATTTAACAGAAAAGATTAAAGATAATCAAACAGTAGAAGAAACTATAAAACAAATTAAAAATCAGGGTGGACTGACTTATTTACCACATCCTTATGATGAAAAAAGATACAAAACAGTACTTCAAGATGATATGCAAAAAAAATTCAAAGATTATTTTGATTTTATTGAGATCCATAATGGTAGAAATATAAAAGAATCATTTGATGATGAACAAAAGAAAAGACAAGAATTATTAGATATTAATCCAATAATTGGAAGTGATGCACATACATTTATTGAACTTGGAAGAAATTATGTTTTATTAAAGTATAATGGAAAAGATAATTTAATAAAAGATGTAGAAGATGGTACATTCCATACAAAAAAATGTATTAAGATAGCACATTATATTACAAAATTAGCTAGAATAATTACAATGGTTGAAAAAGGAGATTTTGATGGAATACATAGAATTATCATTAAAAAACGTAAAGGAAGAAAGTAAAAAGTTATATAGTGATATAAAAAAAAAGAATTTTGAATATGATTTAGTCATATTTATAGCAAAAGGATCGTTTCCAATAGGAAAAGAGCTTGCATTGTTAAATAATGTTCCTCTATTAGAGATAAAAGCGACTAGGAAAGGTGGTAGTTTTAAGAAAATAATAAAGCCATTTTTTAAATTGATTCCTAAAAAAACATTAATAAAACTCAGGGCAAAAGAAATGAATTCAGATTATCATGAGGTAAACAGTGATAGATATATAGAATTTAATAAAACAATATATAACAAATATAGTAGCAGAAAAAATATATTATTAGTTGATGATTCTATAGATTCAGGGTATTCAATAATTGAAACTAAAAAAGCTTTGCAAGAATATTTTATTAATGCTAATATAAAAACTGCTGTATTTAATTATATGAGTAAGGCAATTATAATTCCTGATTTTAATATATATAAGGATACTATGATTTGTGGACCTTGGTCAAGTGATTCTAAAGAAAATAAATTATTTTTAAAATTATATGAAGATTGGAAAGGTGACTATGGAAGAAAAAATTAGTATTATTATTCCAATTTATAAAGTAGAGAAGTATATAAAAAGATGTATTGATAGTATTATAGAACAGGAATATAAAAATTTAGAAATTATATTAGTAGATGATGGTTCACCAGATAATTGTCCTGAAATATGTGATGAATATGCAGAAAAAGATAACAGAGTTATAGTAATACATAAAGAAAATGGTGGTTTGTCAGATGCAAGAAACTATGGTATGAAAAGAGCTACTGGTAATTGGATTGTTTTTGTAGACAGTGATGACTATATTTCAAAAGATTTTGTTAGTTATTTATATAATTTAGTAAGAAATAATAATTCGGAAATAGGTATAACTTCACCAATTATATTTTATGAAGATAAAAAATTTAAAGAATATACTAATAAGAAAGAAAAAATTATAATAATGGATAAAAAAAATGCATTAAAAGAGATGTTATATCAAAAGATTTTTGATACATCAGCTTGGGGAAAAATTTATAAAAAAGAAGTATTAGAAAATGTGCTTTTTCCATGTGGTAAATTATATGAGGATATTTCAACCATTTATAAAGTCATATTAAATAGTAATAGAATAGTTTATTCTAATCAAAAAAAGTATTTTTACTTAAAGCGTAAAGACAGCATAATGGGACGAAAGTTTAAAAATAATGATATGGATTATATATATCAAACAAGCGAGATGTTTAGTGAAATAAAAAAAATTAAAGATAAGGAGTTAGTAGAAGCTGCAAAGTGTAGATTTATTAATGCAAATTTTAGTATATTATTGAAAATTAATAAATGCGATAAAAAATCAAATTTTAAACAAGAAATATATAAAAATATAAAGAAATATAGAAAAGATGTATTTTGGAATAAAGAAGTAAGGATAAAAACTAAAATTGCAATAATATTATATATATTTATTTAAACTAGGGGGGAATATGGTACTTTATTTAATTATTCCTATATTAATTATTTTGTTTTCCAAAAAAATTAATATAAAGAAAATGACAATTTACGATTATATTATTCTTATATATATGATTTTAATTTGTGGATTAAGATATAATGTAGGAACAGATTACCAATTATATACTAGAATGTATAGTAATATAGATATAAAAGTGTTTAGTGATACAGAATTTATTTTTAAACAAATTATTAATCTATTAAATAATTTTAATTTAAATGTGTATGTATTTTTCTTTGTTATTGCTACAATAACAATATCTTTGTTTTATATACAAATCAAGAAACAGTCAAATTTTCCAGCAACTTCATTGTTTTTGTTTGTTTGTTTGGGCTATTATGCATTATGTTTTAATACCATAAGACAAACATTAGCAATTGCTATAACGCTAGTCGCTTTTAAATATATTTATGATAGAAAAGCATTAAAATATTTTTTGGTTATAATTGTTGCAGGATTAGTTCATACTAGTGCTTTTATAATGATTCCAATTTATTTTATTAACAGAATTAATATAAATAAAAAAAATTTAAGAATCATCTTTTTAATAATGATTTTAGGCTTAATTGCGTACAATCCTATTTTTGAGTTTATTACTTTACATATTGATAAGTATAATTCATATTCAAATATTAATGGATATACATTTTCCAAAGCGGGGGCAGGAACATACGTTATAATGATTTTTCATATTATTATAGTGTTTATATTAATAAAGTATAAAAATTTGATTGAACAAATCAATGAAGGTAATAATTATTATATAATTTTAGCTACATTTTCATTATTCTTTTACTTATTATCATTATCTAATACAGTTGCTGTCAGACCAGGATACTATTTTTCAATATATTTGGTATTTGCATTACCAAATTTATTTAAAAATATTTTTAGAAACAATTATAATAAAAGTATGATAATTGTTGCTATTTTATTTATGGGATATTACTTAATACATTTGATTTCATTTAATAGTATGTTACCATATACATTTTTACTTTTGAAACAATAAATTTGATTATATAATTAATCTAAGGAAAGGAGAAAGGATGAGTAAATTTTTATCTGTAATAATACCTACTTATAAAAGAAGTGATAATTTAGAACGTGCAATTAATAGTATTATTAATCAAACTTCAAACGATTTTGAAATAATAGTTGTTGATGATAATGATTCTGATAGTATATATAGAAAAGAAACAGAAAAAGTAATGAGTAAATATTTAAAATATGATTTTATAAAATATTTGAAACACATAAAAAATATGAACGGTGCTACAGCCAGAAATACTGGGATAAAAGAAGCGGAAGGTAAATTTATTACTTTCTTAGATGATGATGATGAATTTACTAGTGATAGGATAAAATCAATAAAGGATGAATATGAAAAAGAGAAATTTGATTTTGCAGTTTCTGGAGTTGTCACAAAAGAAAATGGGCAAGTTCAAAAAAGGAATATGCCTAAAATAAAAAAAATAAGAGAGTTACAATATGATTTATTATGCTTGGACTCCTTTTTTGGAACAGGAAGTAATATTATATGCAAAAAAGAAATTGTAGATAGTGTTAATGGATTTGATGTGAATTTTATAAGACATCAAGATTTTGAATTTGTTATTAGATGTTTAGATATATCTAAAAAATTAAGAGTGATACCTAATTATAGTGTTATAAAAAATAATGATGATTATTTAAATGTACCTTCTTTTGAAAAAATGATTAAAGTAAAAAAGATGTATCTAGATAAATTTAGTGAAAAAATAAAACTTTATACTAAGGAAATGCAAAATAGAATATATCATGTCAACTACTATGAATTACTTTATAATGCGTATTTAAAAAATGATAGAGTTGAAATAAAAAAAGCAATTCAATTATTAAAAGAGTATAAAATATATAATCCATTCAAACGTTTATTATATTTTTTTAAAATAAATGTAAAGAAAATGAAAATAGTAAAAAGTGTTAGATCTAAAGTATTTAATAAATAAAAGGAAAGAGTGAAATAATGGTTAGCCCTAAAAAAAATTTTTTATATAATTTAATATATCAAGTTTTAGTATTAATAATTCCTTTAGTAACTGCACCTTATCTTTCAAGAGTTGTTGGGGCAGATGGAGTTGGTGTTTATTCATATACATATTCTATAGTGTATTATTTTATGATATTAACTTTATTAGGAGTGAACAATTATGGAAATAGATCTATTGCAAAAGCTAGAAATGGAAATAAAGAGAAAATTTCTAATACTTTTTGGAGTATATATCTATTCCAGTTTTTTATGGGGATTATAATGCTAACGGCATATATAATATATATTTTTATTTTTAATAATAGTTACAAAAATATAGCATTTATTGAATCGTTGTTTGTGATTTCAGCTATGATTGATATTAATTGGTTTTTCTTTGGTTTAGAAGAATTTAAAAAAACAATTACTAGAAACACTTTTGTAAAACTTTTTTCTGTAGTATTAATATTTGTATTTGTAAAGGACTCTAATGACTTATGGAAATATACTCTAATTATGTCAGGAACAATGCTTCTAAGTCAAGCATTAATGTGGTTTTTTATAAGGAAAAAAATAGTATTTTCTAAAGTTTCATTATTAGAAATAAAAGAAAATATAAAGCCTAATTTTATATTATTTATTCCAGTAATAGCAATAAGTTTATATAAAATGATGGATAAAATAATGTTAGGTTCTCTTGCTAACGTAACAGAAGTAGGATATTATGAAAATGCAGAAAAAATTGTAAATATTCCAATGACATTAATTACAGCATTAGGAACAGTTATGTTACCAAGAATGTCTAATATTATATCAAAAGGTGAGAAAAATAAAGCTGAGAAATATATATATAAATCTATAAAATTTGTAATGTTTATGTCATTTGCAATGTGTTTTGGGCTGGTTTCAATAGGGGAAAATTTTGCTCCATTATATTTTGGAAATTCGTTCCAAAAAACAGGAAATTTAATAATGCTTTTAGCAGCAACACTTCCTTTTTTATCATTTGCTAACGTATTAAGGACACAATATTTAATACCTAATGAGAAAGATAAAATATTTATTAGATCAGTATCATCGGGTGCTGTAATAAATTTATTAATGAATTTTATTTTCATTCCTAAGTTAGGAAGTATAGGGGCTTGTATTGGGACAATTTCAGCTGAATTTACAGTTATGTTTTATCAAGCATTTGCTATAAGGAAAGAGTTAGAAATAAAAAAATATGTAATAAATATATTACCATATTTCTTTAAAGCTTTAATAATGTTTATAGTTATATATCCATTAAATTATTTAAAATTGGATGATCTTCTAAGAATAATAATACAAGTAGTAATAGGAATTATAGTTTATGGAATTATAAATTTCAAATATATAACATCAATAATTAATATTAAAGAGATAATTAATAAAATTTTGAAAAAAAATAACAGCAAAAACGATGGAATTATTAAAAATATAAACTTTTATGAAATAAATGAAAATGATGTAGATATACTATTAAATGAGATGGAACAAACAAATTTTAAATTTAATAATGATAATTTTTTAATAAATGGTTATTATCCGAAAATATTATTGAACAATTATAAATTTGTTAAATATGTTATTGATGAAGATTTTAATAATCTTGCATATATAGATACGGATATAATTAATAGTGAAAAATTGGAAGATTTTATAGACTATGCATTTAAAAAGGTATATTATATGAAAATAAAAGACAACAGAGTGAATTTTGATTTAGATGGTGTATTAAAAAATACAAAAATAGAAAAAAATAAATATTTTAATGAATGTTTACAGTATTTAATAAAAATGGAGGATAAAAAATGAAAGAAAGTATAAAAAAAATATATCATAAATTATTAAATTTTTTTCCTAAAAAAATGGCTCACAAAATTTTATATTATTCAGTCACAAAGAAAAAATTGAATTTAGATAATCCTAAAGATATAAATGAAAAAATACAATGGTTAATCTTAAATGAGTATGGAACCAAAGAAGCAAAATTAACGGATAAATATTTAGTGAGAGAATATGTAAAAGAAAAAGGATATGAAAGAATTTTACCTAAATTGATAGGTGTATATTCAGATGTAAAAGAAATAGATTTTGAAAAACTTCCAAGTAAATTTGTATTAAAAACTAATAATGGTTCTGGAGACATATTTTTGTGTTATGATAAACAAAATTTTAATATAGAACTTTGCAAAAAAACATTAAAGAAAAATATGAAAAAAGATTTTAGCAAAGAAATGCAAGAATATCATTATAGTTTAATAGAACCAAAAATTGTTGCAGAAGAGTATTTAGAAGAAGATGGAATGAAAAATCCTTTAGATTATAAAATTTATTGTTTCAACGGAAAAGCAGAATGTATTTTATTGTGTTCAGAAAGAGAGAAAAAAGTAAGAATAGACTATTATGATTTGAATTGGAATTATTTAGATTATTCTTTACCAGTATACAGAAGTAAAAATCAATATAAAAAACCAGAAAAGTTAGACGAAATGATAAGAATAGCTGAAGATTTAAGTCGACGGAATAAAATTTGTAAGAATGGACCTGTATTATGTAAGTGAGAAAATCTATTTTGGAGAAATGACATTTACACCAGCATGTGGTATGATAAATAATATAAAGCAAGAGGCGTTAGATTATTTAGGAAGTTTAATAAAACTATAAAAGGAGGATTGTAAAAATGAAAATTGCAGTAGCGGGAACAGGGTATGTAGGATTATCAATTGCAACACTATTAAGTCAAAAGAATGAAGTAGTTGCATTAGATATAATTCCAGAAAAAGTAGAAATGATAAATAATCATATTTCACCAATTCAAGATAAAGAAATAGAAGATTTCTTAAAAAACAAAAATCTAAATCTGAGAGCAACTTTAGATTATAAAGATGCATTTGAAGGAGCAGAGTTTATAGTAATAAGTACACCAACAAATTATGATGATGAAAAGAATTTCTTTGATACATCAAGTGTAGAAGATATAATTCAAAAAGTAAAATCAATGGGAATAGATACTACAATGGTAGTAAAATCAACAATACCAGTTGGATTTATTAATAAAATGAAAGAAAAGTATAATATTGATAATATTATGTTTTCTCCAGAATTTTTAAGAGAAGGCAAAGCTTTATATGATAACTTATATCCATCAAGAATAATAGTTGGGGAAAAAAGTGAAAGAGCAGAAAAATTTGCAAATCTATTAAAAGAAGGAGCTATAAAAGAAGATATAGTTGTAAAATTTATGGATAGTACAGAAGCGGAAGCTGTAAAACTATTTGCCAATACATATTTAGCTTTAAGAGTTGCTTATTTTAATGAATTGGATACATATGCCGAAATAAAAGGACTTAATTCAAAAGATATAATTGAAGGAGTAGGGTTAGACCCAAGAATAGGAAGTCATTACAATAATCCATCATTTGGATATGGGGGATACTGTTTACCAAAAGATACAAAACAATTATTAGCTAATTATGATAATGTACCACAAAACTTAATTAGAGCAATTGTTAGATCAAATAGAACAAGAAAAAGACATATTACAGAAATGATAATGAGAAAAAATCCAGAAGTAGTTGGAATTTATAGATTAACAATGAAAACAGGTTCAGACAACTTTAGAGCAAGTGCTATTCAAGGTATAATTGAAAGATTAAAAGAAGAAGATGTTGAAATAATTATATATGAACCAACATTAAAAGATAAAACATTTAATGGATGCGAAGTTATAAATGATTTTGATGAATTTGCAGATGATGTAGATGTTATTCTTGCAAATAGAATAGATGAAACATTAGAAACAGTAAAAGATAAAGTATATACAAGAGATTTGTATAGTAGAGATTAATAAACTAAGGAGAATATATTTTGAAACAAAACCAAAAAGTAATAATATCAATATTATTAGTATTAATATGGATGATAGTTATATTTATTTTTTCAGCAATGCCATCAGATGAATCAAACGAGAAAAGCAAATATGTTATAAGTAAAGCAGTACAAACAGTAGAAAAAACTACAGAAAAATCATCTAGTAATGAAAATATAAATAACCAAGAAACAGAAATAAATGATAAGTCAGAAAAAGAAACTCAAATTAATAATAGAAATACTAGGATAACAAATGAATTAAATGTGCCACTTAGAAAATGTGCTCATGCTAGTGTATATTTTGTACTATGTCTATTTATAACAAATGCTATATTAGAAATAAAAAATAAATTAAAACTAAAATACAGTATAATTAGTATATTAATAAGCTTTTTATATGCATGTACAGATGAATTTCATCAATTATATGTGCAAGGAAGAACAGGACAATTTACAGATGTTCTTATAGATACATCAGGTGCAATTATAGGTTTTGCAATATTTTATATAATATATAATACTTATAGAAACGAAAAATCAAAAAAATTATGTACAAATATTAAACAAGCAAAAAAGGACTAGGTGATAAAGATGTAAAATATATAAAGGGATTTTAGATATTTTATTTGATTATATTGAAAAGGATGAGAAGGTCGTAGAAATTTTTAAAAGTTGGATAATGTAGAAGAGTCAGCTTGAAAATTATAATTTATCAAAATGTTTTTTATATTATTTAAATTAAACATCTAGAAATAGTCGAAAAATGTCAATGAGTTTTTGGAAAATAATACTAAAATTCATTGACATAATTTGTTGCACATGATATAAATACGAAAGTAGAAATTTGATTTAATAAATTTTTGTTCTATAAATTAAATTCTAAGTGTAATTTCTTACACAAACTTTTCAAATAAGTTGAAATTAACTAAATAGTATGCTAGAATGGAGGTGATAAATGAGCCATTTAAAACCGACAAACCTATTACAGATAAGTTAGGAATATTAGATGTAGTAGCTACATTAGACAACAATACAAAGGTAAACATAGAAATGCAAGTGAAAGATTATTATAATACTATCGAAAGGTCCGTATTTTATGGAACTGGAGTGTAATATGAAAACATAGTATTAACAGACAAATTAGAAATTCATTACATACAATTACCTAAATTTAAAGAAAAGTGTAAAAGGATTTCGAATAAATTAGAAGAGTGGCTAACATTTATTCAAAATGAGAATTTGGAGGCGATTCGAATGATTGATAATAAATATGTACAAAAAGCAGAGGATGAATTAGAATATTTAACAGGAGAGGCAGCAACAAAAAGGCTTGCTGAACTTCGTGAAAAAGCAATACGAGATGAGGCAGCAGGATTAAAAGCAGCAAGACGTGTTGGACTAGAAGAGGGAGAAGCAAAAGGAATAGCAAAAAATCAAAAAGAAATTGCTAAAAAAATGTTAGCTAAAGGAATTGATATAGATACCATAGTTGAAATAACAGGGTTAACGAAAGAAAAAATTGAAAAACTTTAATGTTTCCAAATAAATAACATAAGATAAATTCAAAAACATTAATTCTAAATCAAATTTTTACTAAATATTCACCTTATCAAGTAGCTTATGATAAGAGGAACTTAAAATTTTAAGGTTCCAATTTGGAACCTTAAAGATAGAAGAAAAAAATAATGGAAGAGGGCAACATAGAAAATATTTGCCATATGTTTATACTGAGCAAGGAATATCAATGTTAGCTGGAATACTAAAAAATGATATTGCGATAAATATATAGTATTCTAAAGATGTTAACAAAAAGAATAATGGAGTAGAAGTAGTTATATTAAATTCTGACAATAGCAATATCTCAAAAATAGATATACAAAAATTTAACAAAGAATATCCAAATTTAAAGGTAGCAAAAACAAATAAATTCCATGACAGATTTATTATAATAGATAATAAAGAATTATATCATTGTGGAGCTTCAATAAAAGATTTAGGCAAAAAATGTTTTGCAATAAATAATAATATATCAAATGTCATCAATTGCGGATGTGATAAAAAAATATATAACATATAGAGAAAATAAAAATTATGGAGGTGAGCAAACATTATGAATAGAGAAGATATTATTCCACCAGGAGAAACAATTAAAGAATTGTTAGAATTATATAATTATACTCAACTAGATTTAGCAAATAAATTAAATATGGAAATAAAAACAGTCAATGGAATATTAAATGGTAAAGCACCAATAACTGTTGATACTGCAAATAAATTAGAATTAATATTAAATATTGATGCAATATTTTGGAATAATCTTGAATACAACTATAGAAAAAAATTAAATTTCTAATAATATACCTTATTAAAACCATTTATGATAATATGATTTGTTATTCATTTTATTTAATTTTATCATTAATTTTCTTATTATATGGAAAAAATGAAAAAATAGTGATACAATAATTACAATATATAGAGAATTAGTAAAAGGAGCTGGAAATAATGAAATATGATTATATAATTGTTGGAGCAGGTCTATTTGGTTCAACATTTGCTAACTTAGCACATAAAGAAGGAAAGAAAGTATTAGTTATAGATAAAAGAAATCACATAGCTGGAAATATTTATACAGAGAATATAGAAGGAATAAATGTACACAAATATGGAGCTCATATATTCCATACAGATTACAAAGATGTATGGCAATATGTAAATTCATTTGTAGAATTTAATAGATACACAAACTCACCAGTAGCAAGAATTGGTAATGAAATATATAATATGCCATTTAATATGAATACATTTGCAAAAATTTGGAATGATGTATTTACTCCAGAAGATGCCATGCGTCATATAAATGAAGAAAAAAAAGAAATTGTTGGAGAACCTAAAAATTTAGAAGAACAAGCAATAAGCTTAGTAGGAAGAACAATATATGAAAAATTAATAAAAGGATATACAGAAAAACAGTGGAATAGAGATTGTAAAGATTTACCAGCATTTATTATAAAAAGATTACCAGTGAGATTAATATATGATAACAACTATTTTAATGATAAATATCAAGGAATTCCAATAGGTGGATATACAAAATTAGTAGAAAACATGTTAGAAGGTATAGAAGTTAAATTAAATACTAATTTCTTCGATGATGTTGAGTATTATAAAACTATGGCCGAAAAAATAGTGTATACAGGACCAATTGATGAATATTTTAATTATTGTTTTGGAGAATTAGATTGGAGAAGTTTAAAATTTGAAACAAAAATTTTAGACAAAGAAAATTTCCAAGGAAATGCTGTAGTAAATTATACAGGACATGAAGTTGATTATACAAGAGTAATTGAACACAAACATTTCGAATATGGAAAACAAGAAAAAACTGTTATTACTTATGAATATCCAGCAGATTATGAAAAAGGAATGGAAAAATATTATACAGTAAATGATGAGAAAAATAATAAACTTGCTGAAGAATATAGAAAATTAGCAGATAAAGAAGAGAATGTTATATTTGGAGGAAGACTTGCTGAATATAAGTATTATGATATGGATGATGTTATAAAATCTGCATTTGAAATGTATAAAAAAGATTTAGATTAAGATGTTATATAAAAATTTAAGGAGAAGAAGCTTTATAATTTCTTCTCTTTAAATATTTGTGAAATAAAATGAATAAAAAATAAAGTCGAAAAATGTTGATGAGTTTTTGAAAAAAATATATAAAATGCGTTGACATAACTATTAAAGCGTGCTATAAATATTAAAGTAGAAATTTTATTTTTCAATTTTTATTCAATAAATTAAATTCTTATGTGTAATTTCTTACACAAATTTTCTAGAATAGTTGAAATTAACTATATGGTATGTTAAAATGGAGGTGGTAAAAAATTATTTTATAAAATTAATATTTAAAGAACAGGAGGAAATGTATGAGTAATTCAAACTTTGAAAATATAATGTTGAAGGAATTTCAAAAAATTGGGAATCAAATTACTGGCTTAGATAAAAAGATAGACAATGTAGACAAAAACTTAAATGCAAAAATCGATAAATTTAATGATGATTTAAATGAAAGAATAGACAATGTAGACAAGAACTTAAATGCAAAAATCGATAAATTTAATGATGATTTAAATGAAAAAATAGACAATGTAGATAAAAACTTAAATGCAAAAATCGATAAATTTAATGATGATTTAAATGAAAGAATAGACAATGTAGATAAAAACTTAAATGCAAAAATCGATAAATTTAATGATGATTTAAATAAAAAAATAGACAATGTAGACAAAAACTTAAATGCAAAAATCGATAAATTTAATGATGATTTAAATGAAAAAATAGACAATGTAGACAAAACTCTAAATGTAAAAATAGAAAGTCTAAGTCAAGAAATAAGACACGTTGATCAGAATCTAAATAATAAAATAGATAAAGTTAATGAAAATTTAGGTGAAAAAATAGAGAGTATTAATGAACAAATAAAAGATATCAAAGAAATATTAAACATAAACAGTAATAATATTCCACAATTAATATATACAGTAAGTAATACAAATCAAGAAGTAAGAGATATTAAAGGAAAATTGAATGAAGTGTCTGAAAAACTTGATATAAGTATTGAAGAAAATGAAATAAGACATAAGGAATTTGATTATGAAATTTCAAAACTAAAAATGCAAATGCGTATAAGTTAGGAGAAAATGCAATGAATAAAAATATAAAAAAAATAATTTCTGCAATATTAGTTGTAATATGGATGATTGTCATATTTTCCTTTTCGGCAATGCCAGCAGATGAATCTGATAAGCAAAGCAAAGGAATTATATACTTAATAGCTGAAAAAATAGAAGGAAAAAATGGAAATGAAATAAAAAATATTGGTGAGTTAAATCATTTAATAAGAAAGTGTGCACATGCTAATGTATATTTTGTATTATGCATTTTAGTAATGAATTCAATAAATCAAATTACAGAAAAAAACAATAAACCAAAATACTTTTTATATGGTATAGGAATATGCTTTGTATATGCTTGTACAGATGAATTTCATCAAATATTTGTAGAAGGTAGAGCAGGGCAGTTTAAAGATATTCTTATAGATACAGGAGGAGCAAGTTTGGGATGTGGATTGTTTTATTTAATAAACAAAATAATTAATAAGAAGAGTAATAAGATAGAAAAATTAAAATAATTCAACAATACTATTTTTATATTGTTGAATTACTTAATTTATTATTTATATATGAATAAACAATATTTTCTAACTCTGAAATAAGATTAACATCAAAATGTTTTTTTAAACAATCAAATTTACGTTTAAGCATTTGCTTTTCTAAAATAATTTCAAAACTCTTTTTAAAATTTATATCAAAAACAAGAGAAATAGATATTATAATTCTACTAGCATCATTACGAGTTATACCATCACGCATAAATAATTTGCGTTGTTTTATAAAATCAATAGTTATGGGGTCTATAGTAAAGTCATTGTCTTTAATTTCAAATTTTTGAGTATCCAAAATATCTAATTTATCAGCATCTCTAACAAGTCTTGCAAAAAATAATTCCCTATCATTTAAAGAAGGTTCAATTGAATATTTATTATGATTTTTAATTGCTTTTAGAACAATAAATTTATCTGCAATATCACTTACATAATTTGAAATATAGTCATTTTCAGTTAATATTGTGTATCCCATGTCACCATGATCAAAAGATTTTAAATCTGCAAAAGTATTATATTCAGTAATTTGTTTAAATCTAGCAATATCATGTAAAAGAGCAGTAATAAAAGCAATATAACTATCATGTTGATTTAAATTTTTGTTTTTTGCTAAAGTTTTTGCATAATCTACAACTCTAAAAGTGTGATAATATTTCATAGAAATATTATTATTTTCAAAATCAAAATTTTTAACATATTTTTTAAATTCGCAAATTGAATTTTCAATACTTATTTCCATAGATAAAACCTCTCTCTAAGGTAAGTTTATCTTAAAAAAAAGTAAATGTCAAATGAAGATTTAGGAAAAAACAAATTTAAAATAGTTGCATTATTTTTATCTTAAAGTTATAATTTATGAAGTAGAAAGAAAAGGGGGAGAAAAATGGAATATATACAAAAGATATTTAAAAGAGCAGGATGGATATCAATTATTGAATCATTGATAGTAGCTATATTAGGTGGACTTTTAATATGGAAACCAGAAGAAGTTGCAAACATTATTTTTTATGTATTTGGAGCAATGTTTATTATTGTAGGTATAGTGAAAACAACAATTTATTTTTATTCTAAAAAAGAAGGAGAAGCAAATACATTCAATTTAGTATATGGTATTTTATTGATATCAATAGGAATTATAGTTATAATATGTAGTAGTGCAATTGGAACAATACTAAGAGTAGCAATTGGAATATGGATAATATATTGTGCTATTTTAAGAATAATTGCATCTTTAAAATTAAAAGAAATTAATTTCAAATTATGGATATTTACATTAATAGTAGCAATAATTATGCTTGGATGTGGAATATATATAACTGTAAATTCTGGAATAATTATTTTAACAATAGGTATATTAATGCTAAGTTCTTCAATAATAGATATTATAGAAGAAATAATATTTATGACAAAATTAAAAAATATAGAATAATATAATATTAATAAAAATAATTCAAAATACTTGCAATTTATAAGTGCATGTGATAGAATTTGAATATTCAAATAATAAGGGAGGAAGTAGAATGAAAAAGAGTATTGTACTAACAGCAATAGTAGCATTAGTAATGTTAATGTCTACAACTGTATTTGCATCATCAAGCTTAGCTGATAAGATTTATGAAAAAGGTAAAGCTTATGGAGTTACACAAGAATTTAGAAATAGAATGGAAAAATATTTCAGCAGTAACGAAGTAACAGAAGAACAAGAAACATTCGTATTAGGAAAAGCAGATGAATGTATCAAAATAATGGATAATGCAGGTGTAAAAGATGTTACAAAATTATCTACTGAAGATGTAAATAAAATAAAAGCATTAGCACAAGAAGCTGCTACAAAACTTGGATTAACATTAACATTCCATTCAGATAATAAAGGATTTACAGTATCTAAAAACGGAAAAACAATTGATGTATTTTTAACATCTAGCTCTAACAAGTTAGTTTATACTGGTTCAGACACACTAAGTGTTGTTATGGTTTCATTAAGTGCTATGGCTGTAGCTGTATTTGCAGTTGCAAAATTAAGAAAAAATGCTTAATAAACAAATAATTAAAAGAACAATAAAAACGGCTATTAGTGATATAATAGCTGTTTTCTTAATTTTATTAATCATGTATTTAGGAATAATTCTATTAGGAAGAGATTACATTAATTCACTTGAATTATTATTAAATACATATTCAATTGTTAGAACCAGTAAAAATGAAACCAATAACATTGATTTAAAATTAGATGTTCAAAAAAATAAATTAATAGAATATCCTGAATATGGAACTAAATATGCAACTGTAGAAATAGACTCTATAGGAGTAAATCTTCCATTGTATTATGGGGATTCATTAGATATACTAAAAAAAGGTATAGGACAATCAACTGCAAGTTGGTTTCCTGGAGAAGGTGGCTCTATAATTTGTATGGGGCATAACTATCAAACAATGCTTAGAAATTTTGGCAAATTACAAAATGGAGACATTATAAAAGTTACAACAGATTATGGAGAATTTAATTATAAAATTTATGATATGCAAATTGTAAAAGAGACAGAAAAGGATAAATTACCTTTGCAAAAAGATGAAGAAATTTTTATGATATATACATGTTATCCTTTTAATAATGTAGGATATACAACTAAAAGATATGTAGTATTTGCAAAACCAATTGGACAGGAGGTTGGTTAAAATGAAAAGATATATAATAGCTTTTTTGTTAATAATAGGTTTTGTTATTACATATATTTCATTAACTATAACAAATACAATATTTTCAGAAGATTATATTTTAAAAAAAATTGATAAAGCAAATTATTATCAAAAAATATATGAAACAATAAATGAGAATTTTACTAATTATACAATGCAATCAGGATTGGAAGAATATGTTGTTCAAGACATAATAACAATAGAAAAAATAAAGACAGATACAAAATTAATATTAGATAATTTCTATAGAGGAACAAATAATATAATAGAAACAGAAACTATAAAATCCCAAATAGATAAAAATATAGAAAAATATTTAGAAGAAAATAATTTAAATATTCAAGATAAATCGTCAATATCAAAATTTGAAGATTTAATAATAGAGCAATATAAAAATAATATTAGTGAATATGGAAATCAGAGAACAAACATTTATACGAAAATGATAAATGCAAAAAATTTAGTAAACAAAATAACTGGAATAGGGATAATTATTATTGTAATTTCAATATTTATATTTTTTATACTATGTAAAAGAAATTATAATTTTATAATTTCTATAAGTGGAATGGCAAGTGCGTGTTTAGGTATAGTGTTTTTTATAATAAAAGCACTTATTAATATAAATATAGATATTAATAATTTCTATTTATTAAACGATTCTATAAGTGAAGTATTAAAACTAATATTACAAGAAACGGTAGGTAGTTTAAATATACAGGGAATTATATTATTTGCATTAGGAATAATACTTATAATTGTAGGAAATTATGTAGAAAGCAAAAAGAAATTGAATATAGCAGAGGGAGAAAATAAAAATAAATATAAAAAGCCTTTCTAATAAAGAAAGGTTTTTTATATTTATATATCTAAAATTTTTGCATGAACTATAACTCTATAATTACTATTATCGCCACATGTATAAAGAGTTAAAATATTATTTGAAGTATCTACAGTAGTTTCAAAATTATAATAACTTTTTGAAGTTATATCTTCTAAATATTTATTGTAATCTTCATTATCTTTAAAATTATTAGGAACAGATAAAGTATTTACATCAATTTTATAAATTGAAAATATTTGTGCTACATAGTTATTTGTAGTAGTTGAAAAACTAATATATCTGTTTTCGTAATTATCACACCAAGAACTATCTAATGCATTTTTTAAAGTTCCAAACATACTATCATTTAACCTATTATGACCATATATAATAGTATTTTTATCTAAAATTTCACTATTATTTCTGTAATCTAAGAAAATCCAACCAGAAGAGTTGTATGAATTTTCAAAGTTGTGCGTTAAATAATATTCATTATCATTATGCCTAACAATTGGATAATCGATATTTGTATTATTTACTTTTATCCATCCTACAGTTTCTGAATTTCTTTTCAATAATTCTTCAAAATCTATATTTAATTTATAGGCATTTCTGCCATCTACAATTACTTTTTCTTCAGTTATTGTATTTTGAAAGCTATTTTTTAATTTATCATTTTCAACATTTTCTTTATGCCATGTATATATTTTGAATCCAGAATAACACATAATTCCTATACATACTAGCCTAAAAAGCCATAAAATGAAATGTGAAAATTTTAAATTTTTTCCTTCTGAATGTTTACTTCTCATTAAAATCACCAAATAAATTATACTAAAACAATAATAAAAGGTCAAGGATATTATTGATTAACTTTTATTATATATGTAGGCGTTGTAGATCCAGGTTTTGATTGATATACTATTTCACCTAATTTAAATAAAAGGTCAAGGTTTATATTTGAATAAGCAGAATATTCCTTATTTCCTATATAAATATAATCTATGTTATATTTATTAATAATATTTTTGGCGTTTTCTAAATTTGTAGCTGTATATATATTTGTTATATCAGTATTTCGATTAGTAACTTCAACTGGGATAGAATAATCTTTATTCATTCTCCAAACCCATTCGTGAGTTATCCAACCTAAAACAGTAGGGTTTCCTGTAAAAACGGATACTCTTGAGAAAGTAGAATAGCTACTTGAAGATGAAGTTGCTTCTAATATTATTTTAGAAGATTCAATGTTTTGTTTAATCCATTGTATAGCATCATAATCTTCAGGTAATTCAGTATGGATAAATTCTTCAGATGAAGATATACTTCTATATTGATTAGTAAAATAAAATTGTTTTAAAGCATTTATTCCATAATCAAATGTACTCGTATTAGCTACTAATAAAATCGTACCTAAACATTTTATTGCTCTAGATTTATCTAGTAATAATTTAAAAATTATATAGTTTGTTGAAATACTTAATAATATATAAGATTGATAAGTAAGTTTGAACATAGTATTAAATCTTTGGTAATCATCACCATATATATCTTTTAAGTATATTAGTTCAGGTAAAAATACTAATCCTAATGCACAAATAGCTAAAATTATAATATAAATATCTCTGGTATGTCTAATAAAATATTTCTTTAAACTGCTTGGAGTTTTAAATTTAAATCGTATTAATAATAATGCAAAAAAAGCAATAAAGCAAAAAGCTTGTAATCCCCATAATACAGCTAATTTATATACAGGAGAAGAATAGGTTGTAAAGAATACGTGTGTACTTGCAATTTCTAAATCTAAGTTGAAAAGGAGCGAAACAGATTCTTCTAATAGAACAATTTCAACTAAAGATAATCCTGTTTTTAATAGTTCTTTTAAATTAAATTTGCCACAAATAAGATTTTTGGTTATTATAACTGCAGAAATTATTACTAAATATATTGGAAAATCCCAGTAATTAGTCATTTTTTGAATTCCTAGCATAAATCCAATTAATATTATATTTAAATTTAAAAGTTGGCTTTTTACAGTATATTTTTTACGGTTTAAAAAGTATTGTAAAAGTAGTGCGAGTGTAGTAAATACGAATATTATATCAATATAATGTGCATGCAAATCTCCTAAAAGAGTAGAATAAGCTGGGAGCTCTGTAACAGCTTTATCATTAGTTGATGGTTTTTCACCAATATATCTTGTTTCATCTGCAAAGAAATAATTTGCTTTGTCTTTAGAAAACCATTTATATATTGGATAATGTAATGTACCTCCTAAAGAAGTTCCAATTCCAATAAAAAGAGCAAGAACAATTGGTAAAATTTTGTTTAGACATTTGAATTTTTTCCTAAAACAAACTTTTAGTAAATTTAGACCAATTGAAAATGGCATTATAAAAGATAAAGCTCCAAGTAATGCATTTATTAAAAAATATCCTTCACTTGCATTTATATTAGTTAGTTTGCATATATAAGCAGAAACATATTGACCAAAATAGTAGTAATTAATGCTATGTCCTGAAAGCCAAAGGTCTTGTGGAGGCATATATTCAGAAAGCATAATAGAATTTATAAATCCAAAGTCCATAAATTGCTCTGTGGTATTTGTAACTAAAGAAGCAAATCCTTTAGCATAAGTCCAAAAAATGAATGCAACCATAAATAAGCTTTCTATAAGTATTATATAATATAAAACTTTTTCATCTAATATTTTATAATTGCCTTTTGAATTTTTTTGTTTCTTTAATTTTTTTACTAGTAACACCAAATTTAAAATTAAGAATAGTGCAATAATTATATATGAATTTATTGCAGTAAATTTTAATATTTTTAAATATGATAAAAACCATAGTAGCCAACTAGATAGGGCTATACCTATAATTTTTGAAAAGATCCATCCTTTGTCATTAAATTTATTAAAAATACAAGAAGTAAGTGGATAGAAAATTAATCCAATTACAAAAAGGCTAGACCAAAATTTAAAAAAATAAATAAAATCAGCTTTTAGGACAATTTTACCAATAATTAGTAAAATAGGTACTACTAAAAGCAAAAGAATTTTTTTTGTTTTCATACGTAACTCCTTTATTTTTAAAATATATATCTATATATGTAAAATACTATAATAATGTAAAAAAGTCAAGTGAGAGCAGATGAATGTACCAAAAAATAGTAATTAATACTTGATTTTATGAAAAAATATGTTATAATATAAAAATGAAAATCATTTTCAAAAAGGAGAAAGAAAATGGAAGGATATAAAACAAAGCAAAAAGAAATAATACTAAATTATCTTAAACAAAATAGTAATACAGATTTAACAGCAGACATGATAGTTAATTATATCATAAAGAAAAATAAAAAGTGCAGTCAAACTACAGTATATAGATATTTAAAACAATTGGTTAATGAAGGAATTGTTAGAAAATATTATATAGATAATAATACATCAAGTTGCTATCAATATATAAAAAATGAAGAGTGTAAAGAACATTTACATTTTAAATGTGAAAAATGTGGAAGAACGTTACACTTAAATAATTATGATGTGACTGAAATGGAAGAGAAACTAAATAGAGAGTATAATATAAAATTAAATCCAAGTCACATAGTTTTATATGGAATTTGTGACAGCTGCAATAATTAAAGAAAGGGGAAAACGTTAATGCTTAATTATTACAAATTAAATAAAATTAGAATTGTAAAAATAATTATATTTAGTATAATTTTATTTTTTTGTGTAGCAAGTATTTTAAATGTTGTAATATCATCTGACATTGAACATATATTGCATTGTCATAAAGATAAGTGCGTGTACTGTGAAATTATTCGTATTTGTCAATTTCAAAGTGCAAACACAATAGTAATAATGTTAACAATTCCACTACTATGTGCTTTAAATAGAAATATAATATTAAAATCATTTACTAGGATTTGTAAAACTATTACATTAATCAATACTAAGATACAGTTAAATATATAAGCAAAAAATTAAATTAATATATATAGAAAAATTAGGAGGATAAAAATGAATATAAAGAAAATAATATTAAGTATTTTGGCAGTAGCAATTGTTTTTGCAATAGCATTTGCTATATTTAAAGTTAGTGAAGATAGAAAACAAAATTCTAATAAATTACAAGTAGTTGCAAGTAATTTTGCAAGTTATGATTTTTTAAGGGCTATTATAGGTGAAAATGACGATGTAGAATTAACATTTTTATTAGGACCAGGAAAAGATTCACATAGTTATGAACCAACAGCGAGTGATTTAGTAAAAATACAAAATGCAGATTTATTTGTTTATGTAGGCGGAGAAATGGAAAAATGGTCAGATAAAGTATTAGAATCATTAGATAAAGATAAAAATAAGATAATATGCATAGCTGATTATGTAGAAAAACAGGATGAAGAAGAAATTGATGGAGCAGAAACTGAAGAGGAGGAAGAAGAAGAAGAAGGTGCATTTGATGAACATATTTGGACTTCTCCTGAAAATGCAATTAAAATGGTCAGAACTTTAGATACAGCAATGGAAGAGTTAGATAATAATAAAGCTGAACTGTATAAAGCAAATGCACAAAATTATATAGCAAAAATCAAAGAAGTAGATGGAAAAATTCAAGAAATAGTAAATAATAAAAAAAGAGATAGATTAGTATTCGCAGATAAAATGCCTATGCAATATTTTATTAATTATTATAAATTAAAGGTTAGTAGTGCTTTCTTAGGATGTAGTACAGAGGTTGAACCATCTGCAAAAACAATTGCTTATTTAGAGAATAAAGTAAAAGAAGAAAAAATACCTGTAGTTTTATATATTGAATTAAATAATGGGAAAGTTGCAAGAACAATGGCAAATGAAATAGGTAATGGAACAGAAGCAATGCAAATTCAAACTCTTCATAATGTGAGTTTAGATGATTTTAATAAAAAAGAAACATGGATAAGTTTAATGAATAGAAATTTAGAAGTTTTGAAAAAAGCATTACAATAAAAAGAAGGGAATAAAAATGGATCTAATTCAAGTAAAAGATTTATGTTTTAGTTATTCTGGAGAGAAAGGAACATTAAAACATATTAGTTTAAATGTAAAAAAAGGAAATTTTGTTACAATAGTAGGAGAAAATGGTTCAGGAAAAAGTTCTTTAATAAAATGTATTTTGGGACTTAATAAAGGATATACAGGAGAAATTATAAAAGAAGAGCATATAGGATATTTGCCACAAAAAACTGAAATCCAGACTAATTTTCCGGCTAGTATAGAAGAAGTGGTATTATCTGGTACAATATCAAATAATCCAAGAAGTATATTTTATAAAAAAGAAGATAAAGAACGAGCAAAAAATACAATGAAAAAACTAGGAATTTATGATATAAGAAAAAAATGCTTTGCAGACTTATCTGGTGGTCAACAACAAAGAGTTTTAATTGCAAGAAGTTTGTGTGCAACGAAAAGTTTAATAGTACTAGATGAGCCAACTAATGGATTAGATCCTAATATAGCTAAACAAATTTATGAATTATTAGACAAATTAAAAAAAGAGGAAGATATTACAATTTTGATGGTTTCACATGATATAGATAGAGCTTTAAATTATGCGGATAAAGTTATTGAATTAATAAATGGAGAAATAACATTTGACGGAATACCTGCTAACTATAAATTAGGAGGTGCAAAATAATGATACAAACAGTAATAGAGATGATGTCTCATGTTTTTATACAAAGGGCTATATTAGTAGGAGTATTAATTAGCTTATGTGCAGCACTTTTGGGTGTTAATTTAGTTTTAAAAAGATATAGCATGATAGGTGATGGACTTTCACATGTTGGTTTTGGAGTATTAACAATTGCAACTGCATTTGGCGCGACATCACCATTATATATAGCTATACCATGTGTTGCTTTGTCAGCAATTATATTGTTAAAAATAGGAAATAATGGAAAAATAAAAAGTGATAGTAGTATTGCTTTAATTTCTAGTTCGGCATTAGCAATAGGAGTAGCAGTTACTTCACTTACAACGGGAATGAATACTGATGTATGTAATTTTATGTTTGGAAGTATTCTAGCAATGAGCCAAGGAGATGTTATTTTAAGTGTAATATCAAGCATAATAATTATAATATTATTTATTGTATATTATAGAAAATTGTTTGTGGTAACATTTGACGAAAATTTTGCTAAAGCCAGTGGTCTTAAAGCTAATAGGTATACTAATATAATTGCTGTTTTAACAGCATTAATAATTGTAATTGGAATGAGAATGATGGGAGTTATGCTTATAAGTAGCATAATAATTTTTCCAGCAATTTCATCAATGAGAATATTTAAAAATTTTAAAAAAGTAGTAGTAAGTTCTGGTATAATTAGTATAGTGTCATTTTTGATTGGAATATATTTAGCATATTTATATAATATAAGTACAGGTGCTATGATTGTAATAGTAAATTTGGTATTATTTATTTTATTTTCAATAATTGATAAAATAATTCATGATTAGGAGATGAGTTACATATGAAAAATAATAAAATTGGTATGATAGTGTTATTAGTTATTGTGTTAATAGCAATTAGTATTGGTATTGTGAAGATTAATGATAAATCTAATAAAAATGCAAAAAGTATTGCTACAAGTAAGGAAACATCGCAATCTAAAACAAGTGAAGAAATAATAGAAATAACTGATAATTATTTTATAGAGCAAACAAATGATGTGTATATCAATTTAAAAGAGTATTTAGGAAAAACGGTAAAATTACAAGGCTTAATTTATACTTATGACGACAAAAATGGAAACACTTATTATGCAGTGGTAAGAAATACGCCAGGTTGCTGTGGAAATGACGGATTAGCAGGAATAGATATAAAATACAATGGGAATTATCCAGCAGTAGACACTTGGGTTGAAGTAGAGGGAGTAATTGAAAGCTATAAGGTAAATAATTATGATACGCCAGTTTTAAATATAAAATCAATAAAGGAAACAGAGAAAGGCATTACATTTGTAACTAATTAAAAGATATTACAAATTTTGAGGTTGGTATAAAGTTTGATATGAAGTTTGATATAAAATAGTTATATATTCTCATAGCATTTGCACTAAAATTTGAAAAAGATTACCAAAAACCTATTCAAAAATAGTTTTTTATGTTATAATATAAAAAGTTGAAAATTAAAAAATAGAGGAAAAATAAATAGGAGGTAAAGCAGATGAGTGGACATAGCAAGTGGCATAATATTCAAGCCAAAAAAGGAAAAGCAGATGCTGCAAGAGGAAAAGTATTTACAAAATTAGGAAGAGAATTATTAATAGCAGTAAAAGAAGGTGGACCAGACCCATCAGGAAATTCAAAATTAAAAAATGTAATTGCAAAATGTAAAGCGGCCAATATGCCAAATGATACAATAAATAATGCAATAAAAAAAGCATCATCAAGTAATGAAAATTATGAGGAAATGACATATGAAGGATATGGGCCATGCGGAGTTGCAGTTATAGTAGAAGCTGCAACAGATAATAAAAATAGAACTGCAGCAGATGTAAGACACGTATTTGATAAAGCTGGAGGAAATTTAGGAACTTCTGGGTGCGTATCATACATGTTTAATAAAAAAGGAATAATTGTTATTGATAAAGAAACAACAAATATTGATGAAGATGAGTTAATGATGTTAGCATTAGAATCAGGAGCAGAAGATTTTAATTCAGAAGATGAAGTGTATGAAATAGTGACTGACCCAAGTGATTTTTCTGTAGTTAGAGAAAAATTAGAAGAAAAGGGACTAGAATTTTTAGAAGCAGAAGTACAAATGGTTCCAACAACAACAGTCGATTTAGATGAAGCTGGAATAGAAAAAATGGAAAGATTAATAGAAAGATTAGAAGAATTAGATGACGTATCAAACATATATCACAATTGGAATGAATAAAATTGAAATGAAATAAAATTGAAATGAAATAAAATTGAAATGAAATAAAATTGAAATGAACAAAGTTTGATTAATTGTTCTAAATAAAAATAAAAAAGCATATATTATTTAATAATATATGCTTTTTTTATTTCTATTGTTTTTTCATTAGGTTTTCATTAGGGACGGTCCTTTTTGAAAATTTTTATAACATAGAGGAGGGTAATAATGAATGAAATTTATGATGTAATTAAATATTTCCCAATTAATATCCAGAATACTTTAAAAGAAATATTAAGTAGTAATTCTAAATTAGAAAAAGATATACATGAAATTAGAATAAGAAGTGAAAGACCAATTTTTTTAGGATTTGCTAATTCGAATTTTGGAATAGACTATATTGTTAGTCAAACAGAAATATTACAAATATTGGAGCGAGTTTGTGAAAACTCAATATATGCATATAAAAACCAAATATGTAATGGATTTATAACTATAAAAGGAGGACATAGAATAGGAATTGTAGGAACAGTTGTTATAGAAAATGGAAGGGTAATAAACATTAAATATGTAACAAGTTTAAACTTCCGAATAGCAAGGCAAGTAATAGATTCAAGCAATAATATATTAAAAGAAGTTATAAATACTGATAGAAACACAATTTATAATACATTAATTGTATCACCACCTGGAAAAGGAAAAACTACAATATTAAGAGATTTAATAAGAAAAATAAGTAATGGAATTAAAGAAATGAACTTTAATGGGAAAACATGTGGTTTAGTAGACGAAAGAGGAGAGATTGCAGCAACGTATAAGGGAATACCTCAAAATGATGTTGGAATGAGGACTGATGTAGTAGACAATATAAGTAAAAATGATGGTATAAAAATGTTAATAAGATCAATGGCCCCCGAAATTGTTGCATGTGATGAAATTGGAACAATAGAAGATGTGGAAGCAATTGAATATGCTTTATGTTCACGGAGTAAAAGGAATCTTTACAATGCATGGTTCAAATTTAGATGACATAAAGAATAATAAAGCTGTGTTTAAATTAATTGAAAATAAACAAATTGAAAAAATATTGTTTATTTAGTTCTAAATATGATTTTAATGAATATAATATAAAAAATTAATTGGACAGGATGTGATTTGTTGATAATTATAAAATACACTATGCTATTATTTTTACTTTTGTTTACAAGTATTTTAGGAATAATGCTTTCTAAAAAATATACATATAGAGTTCAAGAATTAAAGAATATGCAAAATGCACTGAATATATTGGAAAATAAGATTAGATTTACATATGAACCATTAAATGAAATTTTTAATTACATAGCTGAAAATTCAAGTAGAAACATTTCAAATATTTTTAAAGTAGCAAAGAAAAAAATGGAAAAGATGTCTGCAAGTAAAGCTTGGGAAGAAGCAATTGATACGACAGATAGTTATCTAAATAAAGAAGATAAAATAACTATAAAAATGTTATCAAAACTCTTAGGAATAACAGATATAGAAGGACAAATTAGCCAAATTGAAATTACAAAGTCTTTTTTAAAAAAACAGATAGATGAGGCAGAAAAGGAAAAGCAAAAGAATGAAAAATTATATAAAAAGCTTGGATTTTCGATTGGAACTGCAATTGTTATAATACTTATTTGATTTTCAAAAAGGACCGTCCCTGATGAAAATAAACTAAAAATTTTCAAAAAGGACCGTCCCTGTTGAAAATGTCATAAAAAAAGAGAGGGTGAATTGGTGGTGGATATTAATTTATTATTTAAAATAGCGGCTATAGGAATACTTGTTGCTGTGTTACATCAGGTTTTAGTCAGAGCTGGAAGGGAGGATCAGGCTATGATGACGACATTGGCTGGATTAGTTATTGTTTTAACTATGGTAATTAAAGAAATCAGTTCATTATTTGATACTGTAAGAACAATTTTTAATTTATAGGGTGTAATAAGATATAAAAATATAAAGATATAGTTTGAGATTTATAAGGAGTAAAATGATGGAAATAATAAAAATAATAGGAATTGGATTAGTTTCATTAATAATTGTTATTTTACTTAAACAGTATAAACCAGAATTTGCGATATATATAAGCCTTCTTACAGGTGTTTTAATATTGGTTTTAGTCGCGGACAAGTTAACACGGTATAGTTAGCTTATTTCAATCAATTGCTAATAAAACAGCTATTAATAATGAATTTTTAAGTATTTTAATAAAAATTACAGGTATTGCTTTTTTATCTGAATTTGCGGTTAGCGTTTGTAAAGATTCTGGGGAAAGTGCAATTGCTAGTAAAATAGAACTAGGAACCAAAATAATAATAATATCGATGTCAATTCCAATTATATCTAGTTTGTTGAAATTAATACTTAAAGTTATGCCTTAATATGTAAGGAGATACTAACATATGAAGAAAAGAATATTATTTTTGACTTTATTAATATTTTTTAGTTTTTTTACTAATGAAACATATGCGAGAACTTATTCTAAAAATGCAGAGAATGTTGGGAATACTAAAAATACACAAAATGAAATGAAGGAGCAAATGCAAAATTTTGGAATTGGGAGTTTTTTAAAAGAAACAGAAAAATATAAGGGAGATTTCTTTGAGGGAGTCGATTTAAATGATATTTTTGAAAATGCAATTTCAGGGAATATTGACAATAGTATTTTTCTAAAGAAAATTATAAATGTTTGTAGCAAAGAAATTGCAAGAAATTTAAAAACAATTTTTTCAATTTTAATAATAATTATAATACATAGTATTTTGAAATCGATAAGTGAAAGCTTAGAAAATGATAACATATCAAAATTAATATATTATGTTCAATATATATTAATTGTAACAATTATAATGACTAGCTTTTCAGATATTATTGAATTAGTTAAAGAAACTTCAAACAATCTGGTTGGCTTTATAAATTTATTAATTCCTATTTTGACTTCTTTAATGCTGTTTACTGGAAGTATTACAACAAGTAATATAATAGAACCAATACTTTTATTTACAATAAATTTAATCGGAAATTTAATTCAAGATGTACTTATTCCAATTGTTCTATTATTTGCTAGTTTAAGTATAATTTCAAAAATATCAGATAAAGTCCAAATTGGTAAATTGTCTAAAATGATGAAGTCTAGTGTCGTGTGGGGATTAGGAATAATTCTTACAATATTTGTTGGAATAGTATCTCTTGAAGGAACTTTATCTAGTACTGTTGATGGAATCACAGCGAAAACAACAAAAGCGATTGTAAGTTCTGCAATTCCAGTTGTAGGTAAAATTTTAGGAGATACTGTAGATACTGTATTAGGGTGTTCTGTTGTTATAAAAAATGCACTTGGAATTGTTGGAGTAATAATTGTAATTGGAATATGTATTGTTCCAATTTTGAGGCTTAGTGTACTTACATTGAGTTATAAATTAGTATCATCTGTTACAGAGACGATTGCGGATAAGAAAATTGTTGAGCTTTTGAATCAATTGGGAGATGTATTTAAGTTGTTACTTGGAATACTTTGCGCACTCTCTGTAATGTTGATTATAGGAATAACGTTAGTTATAAAAATATCAAATAGTGGAATGATGTATAGGTGAGAAAATGATTAATTTTTTGAGTTCATGGGCTAAAACATTATCTTTATCAGTTATTATTGTATCGATACTAGAAATGCTTTTGCCAAATAATAAAACTAAAAAGTATATAAGAATGATTATGGGAATTTACATATTATTTAATATAATCTCTCCATTTATAAAAAATGTACAAGCTTATAATATAGAAAATGTAGAATTGGAAGAGTTCTCTAATAAATATCAAACAAGTACAAATACAATTGATCAATCTTCAATGGATTCAAGGCTTAAACAATTATATATAGAACAACTAGAAAAAGATGTATCTAAAAAAATAAAAGACAAAGGTTATGATGTGCTTTCTTGTAAAGTTGATGCGGTTATAAGTGGAGATGAAAAGCAGGCAGGAATAAAAAAAATTATACTAAAGTTAGAAAAGAATGAAAATAATCTAAAAGAAAACAATCAAGATATAGAAGAAAAATTAATAGATGAAGTGGATAAAATAAAAGATATAAATATATCAGCCAAAAGTAAGACAAAAAATGACAAAAAAATAAGTGATAGAGACAAAAATAATCTGAAAAAATTTTTAAAAGAAGAATATGGAGTTGATGAAAAATGTTTAAAGATAGATTAAAAGAATTTTTAAATTTTAATAATACAAGTGAGGGTAATAACAAAAAAAAGATTGAAAATTTAGTAGTATTCATAATTATTATAATTATAACAATAATTGCAATAAATTTTATTTTAAATGATAAAAAAGAAACTACAAAAGGTGAACAAAATATAACAGGAAAAAGATTGGCAAATACTAATACAGAAGAAAATTATAAAGTAGAAGATAATTATTCAACTGATTTGAATAAAAAATTAGAAAATATACTTAGCAATATTGTCGGAGTAGGTGAAGTAAAAGTTTTTATTAATTATTCTGAAAGCAGTGAAATAGTTGCAATGTATAACCAAAATTCAAAAAGTAGTAGTACAGAAGAGACAGACACTTCTGGGGGAATAAGAAAAATTGAAGAAACTGATACTCAAAAAGATATAGTATATCAAGAAAATAATGGCGAAAAAGTACCAATTACACAAAAAATAATTCAGCCTAAAATAGAAGGAGCCATTATAACTGCAAAAGGGGCAGGTGATGTTAATGTTAAAGCAAATATAATTCAAGCGGTAGAAGCAGCTACTGGTCTTGCAACACATAAAATACAAGTTTTTGAAATGAATTAGGAGGAATTTAAAGTAATGAAAATTGATTTTTTAAAAAAGAATTTATTAAAGAAAAACCAAGTTGTTATTTATGCAATAGCATTGTTACTTGTAACAGCTGGATATTTGAATTTCTCTTCTTTAAATAGTAATAATACTCAAGAAACAGCAAATTTAGAAACAGAAGATATTAATAAAATTAAAGAAGAGGCAGACTACAATGAAAGTTTAGAAAACACAGAAAGTATAGAAAATAATGAAAATAATGAAAATAAAAATAATAGTAAGGTGGCAGATATTGGCGATGCTGCATTAGTAAGTAGCAATGATGTTGTACAAACAAATACAGTCAATAATAATATTGAAGATTATTTTACAAAATCAAAATTAGAAAGAGATACAATGTATTCACAAATGTTGGAAGCATATCAAAAAATATTAAATAGTTCAAATTCATCTGAAACGCAAAGACAATCAGCAACAACAGAAATTGCTAAAATTAATAATATAAAAAATGGAATAATGGTATGTGAAAATTTAATTGGTACGAAAGGTTTTTCAAAAAATATTCTATTTGTTAATGGAGATAGTGTAAATGTTATTATAGGCACAAATCAATTGAAGCCTGAACAAATTGCACAAATTCAAAATATTGTTTCAAGAGAAATGAAAGCTCAAATAGAAAATATACATATCGCTATGAAATAAAAATAATTAAAATAAAAAAATCCTCTAAAAGTGTTGTAAAATTTAATTTTATTGATATAATAAAATTAAAGTAAGACTAAGGAGGATTTTTTATGGTAAAGAAAGTAGCAATAATAACAAATGGAGGAGATGCACCAGGACTAAATGCTGTAATAAGAGCAATAGTTAAAACAGCTGAAAATAACGGAATAGAATGCTATGGGTATATAGAAGGATATAGAGGATTACTAGAAAATAATTATATAAAATTAGATTCTAGAACTAATGCATCAGGTTTATTACACAGAGGAGGAACAATAATAGGAACTTCAAATAGTACAAACGTGTTTAACTTAAAATGTGAAGAAAATGGACAAGTAGTATATAAAGATATGTCTCAAAAATGTATAGACAATATTAAAGAAGCAGGATTTGATTGCATTTTTACATTAGGAGGAGACGGAACACAAAAGTCTGGAAGAGATTTTTCTTTAAGAGGAGTAAATGTTATAGGTGTGCCAAAAACAATAGATAATGATGTTGCACATACTGATATAACATTTGGATATAATACAGCTGTATCTGTTGCAACAGAAGCTTTAGATAGATTGCACACAACAGCAGCTTCACATCATAGAATTATGGTTTTGGAAGTTATGGGAAGGTATGCAGGATGGATTGCACTTGAGTCTGCAATAGGAGGAGGTGCAGATGTTGCTTTAATTCCTGAAATACCTTATGATATAAATAAGGTTGCAGATAAAGTAAAAGAAAGAATTTCAGAAGGAAAATTATTTAGTATAATAGTTGTTTCAGAAGGTGCTAAGCCAATTGATGGAGATATTGTTATAAAAAGACAATTAGATAATGGAAAAGGATTAGATAATATTAGACTTGGTGGAATTGGTGAAAGAGTAGCTGAAGACTTAGAAAGATTAACAGGTTTAGTTTCAAGATGTACAGTACTTGGATATGTACAAAGAGGAGGAACTCCTACAGCTTATGATAGGGTTTTATCAACTAAATATGGTGTAAAAGCTATGGAACTTGCTATGGAAGGAAAATTTAATAATTTAGTAACTTATAAAGAAGGAAAATTAGGATACATTTCATTAGAAGAAGTTGTTGGAGAAAATAAAGAAATTGGAGCTGCTTCTGGAAATACAGCAAAAAGCAATATAAGAAAAATTTCAATGGATGATGAATTGGTAAAAACAGCAAGAAATATAGGAATTAATTTAGGAATTTAGACAAAAAAGGACACATATTAAAATATATGTGTCCTTGAGATTATTAATGAATTCATATCTTCTGGTAGTTGTGCCACAAGATTAACTCTTTTTTTGGTAATAGGATGAATGAATTTTAATTTATAACAATGAAGAGCGTGCCTATCAATTAAATTGGAAGAATTACCATATAGAGTATCACCAATAAGAGGATGCTCAAAAGATGCCATATGAACTCTAATTTGATGAGTTCTTCCTGTTTCTAATGTGCATTTTATTAAACTATAAGTATTAGACTCTTCTAATACTTCATAATGAGTAATAGAAGGTTGACCACAAGAAGATATACATCTTTCAATAATACTGCCTTCTTTTCTAGCAATAGGAAGGTTTATAGTTCCTTTTTTATTTTTAAAAATACCGCTTGCTAAAGCTAAATATTCTTTAACAAAATTTCTATTTTGCATTTGTTTATTTAGGCAGTCTTGTATATATTCGCATTTTGCAAAAATAATTAAACCAGATGTATTTAAATCAAGCCTATTGATAGGCCTTATTTTTTTCTTTAAACCGATTTTATCAAAATAATACTTAACACCATTGGAAATAGAATCTTTATAATGTAAAATTGAAGGATGAGTTGCAAAACCTGCAGGTTTATCTATAGCTAAAAGCCAGTCATCTTCATATATAATATTGAGATTCATTTTTTTAGGTACAATATTAGAGTTTGCTTCTTCATAGTCAAAATTAACAGTAATTATATCATTTTCTTTTACTTTTAATCTAGTATCACAGGATGTTCCATTTAATAAAATACAATTATTTTTTATTAGTTTTAATTTTAGTCTTGAAGAAATTTTAAATTCTAAATTTAGTACATCATTAATATTTAAATAATTATCATTTTTTCTTACTATATATTTAACTTTCATATAATAAGTATATAACAAATTAAATAAAAATAAAAGGGAATTATGGTATAAAAAACAATAATTTACAAAAAACTAAAAATATGATAAAATCTTAGGTATATTGTAAAAAGGAGTCGAAAATGAGAATAAGATATAAAAAATGGGCAAGGCCAGAATTAGAAGCAAGTAAATTTTATGTAGATAATCCAGAAGAATGGAAAGGAAAATGGAAAAATTTTTTTAAAAACAATGAAAACCCTATACATTTAGAACTTGGATGCGGAAAAGGACAATTTATATCTAGATTAGCATCTAAAAATTTAAATATAAATTATATAGCAATTGACTTAGTAGATGCTATGTTAGGATTAGCTAAAAGAAATATAGAGGAAATATATAAAGAAAAAAATATCGAACCTAATAATGTTGTAATTACAAGATTCGACATAGAAAGAATTTTGCTGATTTTAGATAAAACGGATAAAATAGAAAGAATATATATAAATTTTTGTAATCCTTGGCCAAAAGGAAAACACAGAAAAAAGAGATTAACACATACAAGACAACTTGAAAAATATAAAGAATTTTTATCAAAAGAAGGCAAAATATATTTTAAAACAGATGATGATGGATTATTTGAATCAAGCATTACATATTTTAAGGAAAGTGGATTTAAAATAGAAGCTATTTCTTATGATTTACATGATAAAGATATTTTTAATGGAAATAATATAGAAACAGAACATGAAAGAATGTTTTCTGAACAAGGTATAAAGATAAAAGCTCTAATAGCTTCTTTAGCCGAATGTAGCTTGCAAAAAAATGACTAGTATATAGTATATTAAAATTTTTAGGGGGAAAAAATGAATAATGATAAGATAATAATAAAAGGGGCAAAAGAACATAATTTAAAAAATATAGATTTAGAAATTCCAAGAGACAAATTAGTTGTTATTACAGGACTTTCTGGGTCAGGAAAATCAAGTTTAGCATTTGATACTTTATATGCAGAAGGACAAAGAAGATATGTAGAAAGTTTATCATCTTATGCAAGACAATTTTTAGGATTAATGGAAAAGCCAGATGTTGAAAGTATAGAAGGACTTTCACCAGCAATATCTATAGATCAAAAAACAACATCAAAAAATCCTCGTTCAACAGTAGGAACAGTTACTGAAATATATGATTATATTCGTTTATTATATGCAAGAATTGGGGTACCATATTGTCCAAATTGTAATTTAAAAATTGAAAAACAATCGATCGACCAAATAATAGATAATATAATGAATCTTGAAGAAGGAACAAAAATTCAAGTCTTAGCACCAGTTGTAAGAGGACGTAAAGGAGAGTTTACAAAACAATTAGAAGATTATCAAAAGGAAGGATTTGTAAGAGTAAAAATAGATGGAGAGATTTTTCAGCTGGGAGAAGATGAAATAAAATTAGATAAGAATAAAAAACATGAGGTAGAACTAGTAGTTGATAGATTAGTTATAAAACCAGATATTAGTAGCAGATTAACAGAATCTGTTGAAATAGCTTTAAAACATGCAGATAATTTGGTTTTAATAGATATAATTGGAAAAGAGCCAATCTTATATAGTTCTAATTATGCATGTCCATCGTGCGGATTTAGTTTCCCAGAATTAAGTCCAAGAATGTTTTCTTTTAATAATCCATTTGGAGCGTGTCCAACATGTACAGGAATTGGATATTTGATGAAAATGGATGAAGATTTAATAGTACCAGACAAAAACAAAACTTTATATGACGGAATTAAAGCTTTTGGGGCAAGTACAATGAAAAAAGGTGATACAATGGCAAAAATGTACTTTGAAAGCTTAGGAAAACATTATGGAGTTGAAATAAAAAATAAAAAAATAAAAACATTACCTCGCTGGTTTATGGAAAAGATTTTATATGGTACAGGGGATGAAGAAATCGATTTTGAATATACATCATATGCAGGAACAAGAAAATTTAAAGCTCCGTTTGAAGGGGTACTTCCTACATTGGACAGACGACATAATGAAACAAAATCACAAGGAATGAGAGATTTCTATGAGATGTACATGACAGATTTACCATGTAATGACTGCCATGGCGCAAGATTAAAGCCAGAGATATTATCAATAAAAATCGGAACAAAGAACATAAATGAATTAACGGAAATGCCAATAAATAAAATACAAAAATACTTAAACTCTTTAAAATTAAATAAAACACAAGCAATGATATCTGATTTGATTTTAAAAGAAATTAATCAAAGATTGCAATTCTTAATTGATGTAGGGTTAGAATATTTAACATTATCAAGAAGTAGTGGAACATTATCTGGTGGAGAAGCACAACGTATACGTCTTGCAACTCAGATAGGCTCAGGGCTAACAGGCGTTTTGTATATACTTGATGAACCAAGTATAGGTTTACATCAAAGAGACAATGATAGGTTACTTGCAACATTAAAAAAATTGAGAGACTTAGGAAATACACTTTTAGTAGTTGAACATGATGAAGATACAATGTATGCAGCAGACCAAATAATAGATATTGGACCTGGTGCTGGAATTCATGGTGGACAAGTATTAGCCCAAGGAACAGCAGAAGAAATAAAAAATATTAAAGAATCTATAACAGGGCAATATTTAAGTGGTACTAAAAAAATAGAAGTACCTAAAAAGAGAAGAAAACAGACTAAATCAAAATATATTGAAATACAAGGTGCAACAGAAAATAACCTTAAAAACATTAATGTTAAGATACCTCTTAGTGTGTTTAATTGTGTTACTGGTGTTTCAGGTTCTGGAAAATCAACACTTGTAAATGAAGTGCTTTATAAAACAATTGCAAAAGAACTAAATGGTTCAAATGAAAAGCCAGGAAAATGTAAAGGTGTTAAAGGACTTGAAAATATCGATAAAATAATTAATATAGACCAATCTCCAATTGGAAGAACACCACGTTCAAATCCAGCAACATATACAGGGGTATTTGATTTTATAAGAGATATTTTTGCTTCAACCGAAGAGGCAAAAATAAGAGGATATGAAAAAGGAAGATTTAGTTTTAATGTTGCAGGAGGAAGATGCGAAAGCTGTTCTGGAGATGGTGTGCATAAAATTGAAATGCATTTTTTACCTGATATATATGTGCCTTGCGAAGTTTGCAAAGGAAAAAGATATAATAGAGAAACTTTAGAAGTTAAATATAAAGGAAAAAATATTTCTGATGTATTAGAAATGACTGTTGAAGATGCATTAACATTTTTTGATAAGATACCAAAAATTAAAAACAAAATTCAAACATTATATGATGTTGGTCTTGGATATATAAAATTAGGACAGCCTTCAACTACACTTTCAGGAGGAGAAGCACAGCGTGTTAAACTTGCAACAGAATTATCTAAAAAGCCAACTGGAAAAACATTATACATTTTAGATGAACCAACAACTGGACTCCATATAGCAGATGTTCACAGATTAGTTGATATTTTGCAAAGATTAGTTGACACAGGAAATACAATTATTGTTATTGAACATAATTTAGATTTAATAAAAACTTGTGACAATATAATAGATTTAGGACCAGAAGGTGGAGAAAAAGGAGGAACACTAGTTGCCACTGGAACTCCAGAAGAAATTTGCAAAATAACAGAAAGTTATACAGGCAAATTTTTAAAGAAATATTTGTAATTCTTTATTGGATTTTCAACAGGGACGGTCCTTTTTGAAAAAAATTAGAAAATTTTCAAAAAGGACCGTCCCTGTTGAAAATCTGTTTAAAATTTTATTACAAAAATATTGATTTTATTTATAATATATTGATATAATGATGATATATATAAAATATATAGAGGAGAAAAGGTATGGAAAAGATAACAAAAGAAAATAAAAAAGGAAAAAAATTAATTATAACTTTTATAATTATGTTCATAATTATAGCAATATTTGTAGGATTTTATATAGTAAACAATGTAATAGTTTTTGATCAAAATGCGAGTACAAATTTAGTAATAAATAATAAAAATATAACTTCAAATTTAAAAAAACAAGTATTAATACAAGATGATGTAATATATTTATCAAAACAAGATATAGCTAATTTTTTTGATAAGTACATCTATGAAGATTCAAAAGTACAAAAAATAATTACTACAAATGAAGACAAAGTTGCGAGTATTGGATTTAATTCTGATACTATAAATGTAAATGGATCTGATAAAAGAATAAAAGCACATGCTATAAATAAAAATGATACTATTTATATACCAATTTCAGAGATGACAGATATTTATAATATAGAAATTAAAAATATTTCAAGCTCTAAAGTTGTAACTATTGATTCAAAAGATAGAGAACTAAAAAGAGCAACATTAACAAGTAATTCTACGGTAAAGTCATCTACTAATTTTATTGCAAAAACAGTAGATAAAGTAAAAAAAGGTGAAAATGTATATTTAATTTCTTCAGAGAATAATGGTTGGTCAAAGATTAGAACTGAAAATGGAAAATTAGGATTTGTAAAAACAGCAAAATTAACAAATGAAACTACACTAAGAGTAAAAGCCGAAGAAAAATCAAAACAAATAAATGGAAAAGTTAATTTGGTATGGGATTACTATTCTGAAGTGGCCACTGCACCTGATAGAACTAATACTAGAATAGAAGGAGTTAATGTTGTTTCACCCGCATTTTTCCATTTGGATTCCAAAGGAGTAATACAAGCTAATATAGGCGAAAGTGGTCAAAAATATATAGAATGGGCTCATAAAAATGGTTACAAAATATGGCCAATGGTGCAAAATGCAGGAGATGGAATGCTAAAAGTTACTTCAGGCATAATGAATGACTATAATAAAAGACAAAACTTAATAGAGCAAATTGTTAGAATGTGTAAAACATATAAAATAGATGGAATAAATATAGATTTTGAAAATATGAAAAAAGAAGATAAAGATTTATATTCAAGATTTATTATAGAGCTTACTCCAAGAATGCAAGAATTGGGATTAGTAACAACAGTTGATGTCACAGCACCAGATGGTGGAGATACATGGTCTTTATGCTTTGATAGACATGTGATTGGAGATGTTGCAGATTATATAATATTTATGGCTTATGATGAGTTTGGATCATCAAGTTCAGAAGCAGGACCAACAGCGGGATATGATTGGGTTAAACTAAGTTTAAATAAATTTTTAAAAACAGAAGAAATAGAGTCAAATAAAATAATATTAGGTGTTCCATTTTTTACAAGATTATGGACAATAGATTCCAAAGGATATGTAAAGAGTTCTGTTGTAACTATGAAAAATATTAATCGAGCGCTTCCAAATAGCAATATTGAAAAAAAATGGGATGATGGTGCAAAACAAAATTATGTTGAATATTTAGAAGGCTCTAACACTAAAAAAATGTGGATAGAAGACATAGAGTCTTTAAAAACGAAACTAAACTTAATTAATGAAAATAACTTAGCCGGCGTAGGAGCTTGGGCAAAAGGTATGGAAAACGAAGATATATGGAAAGTATTTAAAGAAGAATTAAGTATAAAATAATTAAAAAAACTTGACTTTTCAGTAGTTGAAAACTATAATACATAAAGAATTACTTTTGGAGGTATTTAAGTCTAATGCAACAAGAAAACAAAATATTTTATTCTACAGATAAATATACTAATTTAAATGACGAGAAAATAATAGAACTAATAAAAAATGGAGATGAACAAGCTTTATCATTTTTATTAGAAAAATATAAAGATTTAGTATGCATTAAAGCTGGCAAATATTACATGATTGGCTCTGAAAAAGATGATATGATTCAAGAAGGAATGATAGGCCTTTTCAAAGCAATAAAAGATTTTGATGAAGAAAAACAAAATACTTTTAAAACTTTTGCAAATATATGTATAGAACGCCAAATGATAACAGCAATTAAAAGTTCAAATAGGCAAAAACATATGCCACTTAATTCATATCTTTCGTTAAATATTTCTGCATATGAAAATGATGAAGATAGTAATGAATTAATAGACACATTTAATAGTAAAACAATAGAAGATCCATTAGATACAATAACTAAAAGAGAGTATTATGAAGAAGTAGAAGATGCAATAGATAAAAATTTAAGTAAATTTGAAAAACAAGTATTAAATAGATATATGCAAGGTGATAGCTATGTTACAATAGCAAGCAAATTGGATGCACCAGTAAAATCGGTTGATAATGCAATTCAACGAATAAGAAAAAAAGCAATAACAAATTTCTTTAGGTAGAACGATTGTAAAAAATGACAAAGAAGTTCCAGATAGCGGCACTCTATGACGTATACGATGAAGATTCTTCCTGGCGCATTTTTATGGATGAGCAAAGAGGAGGGTTTTTAGGAGAACCCCTCGAATTGTTTGTTAGAGAGTAAACCAGGCAAGAAAGCGAGGAGGTTAATACCTTCTCGCTTTTAAGTTATTTATGGGGCTTCCAACGGGAATTGAACCCGTGACCTCATCCTTACCAAGGATGCACTCTACCTACTGAGCTATGGAAGCAACTTAAAAAATTATACAGTAGATTTTCAAAAAAGTAAATGATTTTTATTGACTTTTTCTAAAAAAAAGTTAAAATATATATATTAGAAATAAAATTAAAAATCGGAGGAAAATTATGATTAAAGTAACATTGAAAGATGGAACAAATTTAGAAGTTGAAAAAGGAATATCAATATTAAACTTAGCCAAAAAAATTAGTGAGGGATTGGCTAGAGTGGCAACTTGTGGAATAGTAAATGGTGAAGTTAAAGATTTAAGATATGAATTAAATGAAGATTGTTCACTTACAATTGAAACTTTTGAATCAAGTTTAGAGGGAAAAAAAGCTTATTGGCATACTACGTCTCATGTGATGGCACAAGCTATAAAAAGATTGTTTCCAAATGCAAAACTTGCTATAGGACCTGCAATTGAAGAAGGTTTTTATTATGATTTTGATATAGAAAATCCTTTTACAGATGAAGATAAAGAGAAAATAGAAGCAGAAATGAAGAAAATCATAAAAGAAAATTTAGAAATAGAAAAATTTTCTTTATCAAAAAAAGAAGCTTTAGAATTAATGAAAGATGAGCCATATAAACAAGAATTAATAAATGATTTAAAAGAAGGAGAAGAAATAAGTTTCTATAAACAAGGGGAATTTATAGATTTATGTGCTGGACCACATCTAGAAAGTACAGGCAAAATAAAATCAATAAAATTATTATCTTCTTCCGGAGCTTATTGGAGAGGGGATGAGCATAATAAAATGTTACAAAGAATTTATGCAATTTCATTTCCAAAGGCAAGTCAATTAGATGAATATATGCAAATACTTGAAGATAGAAAAGCACGTGACCATAGAAAAATCGGAAAAGATCTAGATTTATTTATGACACATCCTTTAGTTGGAGCAGGTCTTCCAATGTACTTACCAAATGGAGCAACAATAAGAAGAATACTTGAAAGATATATTCAAGACAAAGAACTAAAAATGGGATATGAACATGTTTATACACCAAGTTTAGCTACAACAGAGCTTTATAAAACTAGTGGACATTGGGATCATTACAAAGATGATATGTTTCCAATAATGAAAATGGATAATGAGGAATTGGTTTTAAGACCAATGAATTGTCCGCACCATATGTTAATTTATAAAAATTCTTTGCGTTCTTATAAAGATTTACCAATTAAAATAGCAGAACTTGCACATGATTTTAGATATGAAAACTCTGGTGCTGTATGTGGATTAGAAAGAGTTCGCCAAATGTGTCAAAATGATTCACATTTATTTGTAAGACCAGATCAAATAAAAGAAGAAGTTGGAAAAGTATTAAATTTAATATTTGAAGTTTATCTAAAAGATTTTGGATTTGCAAGAGAGAATTTTGCATTTAGATTATCTTTAAGAAGCAAGGAAAAAGAAAAGTATATTGATAATGATGAAATGTGGGAAACAGCAGAAAGTCAATTGAGAGAAATTCTAAAAGATTTGAATATCGATTTTTATGAAGCAGAAGGAGAAGCTGCCTTTTATGGACCAAAAATAGATATACAAATAAAAACAGCCTTAGGACATGATGTAACAATACCAACATGTCAATTAGATTTTGCACTTCCAGAAAGATTTGATTTGTCTTATATAGGTGAAGATGGACAAAAACATAGACCAGTTGTAATACATAGAGCAATACTTGGTACATCAGATAGATTTATTTCTTTCTTGCTAGAAGAAACGAAGGGAAATTTACCATTATGGCTTGCTCCTATACAAATAAAAATATTACCAATAAGTGAAAAACAGCATGAATACTGCAAAAAACTTCAAGAAGAGTTACAAAAAGAGGGACTAAGGGTAAAATTTGATAGTAGAAATGAAAAAATCGGTTACAAAATTCGTGAAGCCCAGATGGAAAAAATACCATATATGTTAGTAATTGGAGATAAAGAAAAAGAAAATGAAGAAGTAACAGTTCGTTCTAGAAGAGAAACAGACGCTGGAACAATGAAGATGAAAGACTTTATTTCAAAAATTAAAACAGAAATTGAAAATAAAGAGTAGGAGGAAAATTCAATGAAATTAGGAATAGTAGGTCTTCCTAATGTAGGAAAAAGCACGATGTTTAATAGTATAACAAAAGCCGGAGCAGAATGTGCAAACTATCCATTTTGTACAATAGAACCTAATGTAGGTGTTGTACCTGTTCCAGATGAAAGATTAGAAGAATTAGCTAAAATGTATAATCCACAAAAAACAACACATGCAGTAGTTGAATTTGTAGATATTGCAGGTTTAGTGAAAGGAGCAAGTAAAGGAGAAGGTCTTGGAAATAAATTTTTATCACATATTCGAGAAACTGACGCAATAGTAGAAGTTGTAAGATGTTTTGAAGACCCTAATGTTGTTCATGTTGATGGAAGCGTAGACCCTATAAGAGATATAGAAACAATAAATTTAGAATTGATTTTTGCAGATATAGAAACAGTAAATAAACGTTTAGATAAAGCAAGAAAAAATTTAAAAGCAGATAAAAAATATCAAGTAGAAATTGATTTATTAGAAAAAATCAAAGAAAATTTGGAAAATGGAATTTCAGCAAGAGCTATAGATTACAATGAAGAAGAAAAAGAGCTAGTAAAAGAAATGTTTTTATTAACAACTAAACCAATTTTATATATTGCAAATGTTAATGAAAATCAAATAGAAAACATGGAAAATGAACCTTTAGTTTTGAAAGTAAAAGAATATGCTTCAAAAGAAAAAGCAGAAGTAATACCTTTATGCGTAAAAATTGAAGAAGAATTATCTGGTTTAGGTGATGATGATAAAAAAGAAATGCTAGAAGCTCTTGGATTAGATGAATCTGGACTAGATAAAGTTATAAGAAGAAGTTATGATTTATTAGGATTAATGTCATTTTTAACAGCAGGTGAACCAGAAGTAAGAGCTTGGACAATAAAAAAAGGAACTAAAGCTCCAGAAGCTGCAGGAAAGATACATTCGGATATAGAAAGAGGATTTATAAAAGCAGAAGTTGTCTCATTTAATGATTTAATGGATGCCGGTTCAATGGTACAAGCAAGGGAAAAAGGACTTGTACGATCAGAAGGAAAAGACTATATTATGCAAGATGGAGATATTGTTTTATTTAAATTTAATGTGTAATATATGAAATATATTGTAATGTTTTGAAACTTTTTGTAATAAAAACGTAATATTTCTGTAATAAAAATGAAATATTAAAAAATAATTAAAAGTATTGACTATTGTAAATAATAAGTATAAAATGATTAAAGAATATAACAAGGGATAAAGGAGAATAAAAAAATGAAAAATGTAAGAAGATTATTTTTAGTGATTTTGGTAGGAGTAGTAACAACTTTAGCATCTACACAAGTTTTTGCAGCAGATCCTGTAGTTGATAATTGGGATGAACCTTTTGAGAATGCAGTAGACTTTACACAAAATACAACAAACGAAACACCTGCAGTGCAAAACCAAATAGAAGAAACACAAAACAATGTTGTTGAAAATAAAAATGTAAATAATGTTACTAATACTAACGCTAATAAGAATACTAATAAAAACAGTTCTTATAACAATTCAAATTTACCTAAAACAGGAGCTGAAGATGTTTTACCAATTGCTGCTTTAGTTGTTGTATTTGGCGTTTCAGCATTATTTGCTTATAAAAAAGTAAGCGATTATAAAAACTTATAATTGAATGTTTTAAAGTAGTTGATAATAATAATTATTAACTACTTTTTATTTTTTTGAAGATTAGACTTAATTATAAGTCTTTTTTTATTTTTATTATTGCAAGTTATAAGAGTTAATGTTGGATTTTTTAGTGATTTCGATTTTATTGGTGACCAATCTATTTCTTCAACTTCATAAATGTCAGTAACTATATATTGGAATTTGTTAATATTATTGTCATAAATATAAATAGCATCACCAATATCTAATTTATAGAGATTACTAAAAAATTTTCCATTATCGTAATTATGACCAGCAATGCATAAATTACTAATTTTGTTTGGCATCTCTCCATAAAATCTACAAGGCGATATTTTTAATAATTCATCAGTTAAATTAGAAAAAATGGGATATGAAATATTTATTTTAGGAATTTGAATAATTCCAATTATATTTTCAGTAGTTTCTGCAGGAAATTCTAAATCTTTAATATAATTAGAAACCAAATTTGAAGTTGAACTTGAGTCAAAATCAAATTCACAATCATAATTTGAATTAGAATTAGAATAAAGTTTAGAGATGCTATAATTATATAATAATTCTTTAGAAATTGTTTCTTTATTATATATATTGTATTTATGTATAATAAAACTAATAACAATGACTATAATAATTATTATAGAAAAATATAATTGAAATCTATAAAATGGATTTATCTTTTTATTTTTTACATATAAAATTTGGTTCATAATACTATTATGTGTAAAATTATAAAAATAATAAAAAAATTGTGACTAGTAAATGAAAATGTCTCAAAAAAGTATTGTATTTGTAAATGAAAATGTCTCAAAAACTGAAGTTATTAACTTAACTTCTTTTTTTGCGTTTGTAAATAAAAATGTCTTATAATACCTTCATAGAATGGAGGT
>JAFRDD010000037.1 GCA_017404025.1 Clostridia bacterium | reverse complement strand
ATTATTTTGAACAATTGTGCCAATATTTTTATGTACAATTGTTTAATTATTTTTATCAGATATCTTAGAAAGTGCAGTTGCGGTTCTATAAGAGTTTCCTAAGATAGTTACAATAGTAGAATGATGGACAAGTCTATCTAAAATAGCACTTGCAAGTAAATTATCAACAAATATTTGATTCCAGTCGGCTAAGTTTATGTTGCTAGTAACAATTGTACTTTTCTTTTCATAGCGCCTATCTATTAGTTGAAAGAACATCTTTGCTTCTTGCTCACCAATAGGAAGATAGCCTATTTCATCGATTATAAGAAGCTTATACTTACTAAAATGTTTTATTCTAGAATCTAATTTATTTTCTAAATATGCCTTCTTTAGCTGCTCTATTAAATCTTGGCATTTTATAAAATATGTACTGACTCTCTTTTTGGCAGCAGCAATTCCTATGGAGGTCGCAAGGTGGGTTTTACCCACACCGCTGTTTCCAATTAATATAATATTATTGTTATTTTCTAAAAATCTTAGACTTTCGAAATCTAAAAATTGTTGCTTATTTATTTTAGGCTGAAAGTCAAAATCAAAATCTTTCAACTCCTTCAAATGTGGAAATCCAGCTACTTTGACCATAGCATTCGCTGCGTTAAAATCCTTGACTTTAACTTCTTTGGATGTCAATTCATATAGAGCGTCTACAACACTAATTTGATGATCATTTATCTTATTAATATAATCATCTAAATGTAGACTCATCTGTGTTAATTTAAGCTTATCTAAATTCTTTTGTAATTGTTGATAATTGTTCATTGAACTTTCTCATCTCCTCTAAATGTTTAGCTGCATAGTCTTTTAAATCTTCATCTGATGAGTTTTTAAAAGTTAATCCTAGCATTTCTAAATGATGATTTTCATGATAATTTAGTTTTTTATCTGAAATCGTGTGTAAAGTTATTAATTTATGAGCATAATAAACATATAGATTATTATCTATAACTTTTACAATGATATTTTTATCAATGAAATCTTTAGGAACGGAATATAGATTTCCCTTATATTTAAATAAGGCATTTGAATTAACTTTTGTTGATATTGTTGTATTTTTATAAGAAGAACATATTTTATCATTTGGCAAAGGTAAAAGATGTTCTTTTTCCTTTTTAAATGCCAATATAGGAGGAACCCCTGTAGCTTGACATATCCTTGAATTAGCCTCATTTGTTATAAGACTCATCTTCTCATATAGTTCTTCTTCATTATTCAAAAGTCCATTATAAGTCATTATTTCATCTATAATTCTCATTGGATTTTCAACTTTAGCTTTGGTATTCGGTCTTGCTCTAACGCAAGGAACGATATTAAATCCGAAATCATCAGCTAACTGTTGAAACTTAGGATTAACCTTTCCTTCAGAATGTTCCGTTCTAGCTTTATCCATCATTGTTGAAGCATTATCTATAACTATTTCTTTAGGAACTCCACCTAATTCTTCGAAAGCAGTTGCTAAGAAATCAAATAAATAAGCTTGTGATGTTGAAGGGCAAATTGCCCAATATTTGAATCTGGAAGCAGATAAAACTAAGCTTCCTATATTAAATATAAATTTTTCACCATTTTTAAATGTAAAGTTAAGTTTCTCTTTCCAGTCAAATTGTGCTTGTTTTCCAAATGGAGTTTCAGATTTTACAGAATTTTTTTTAGATTTAGGCTTAAAATATTCTGCAAATTCTTTATGTTTCAAAATATAGTAATTAAAATCGCTTCGAGAGCACTGTAACCCCTTTTCTCGGACCAAATATCTGTATAGATGTGTTTTATAGTAAAAGATTTGATCCGTCTCTGCTGAAAGCAGGTTCGAGATGATATCATAAAAGTCATCTATCTTTGACTTTTTAGGCTTTCTTGTTTTATTAATATTTCCATCATAGTACTTTTTAACTGTTCTTCGATCAACTCCTAATTCTCTTGCTATAGCACTAAAATTAGGTTTATCCAAATTATTTACCTCTATCATAATTTTAAGTTTAGGTAAGTCTTTTGTTGTTTTAATATTTATTTCAGTATTAATAGTTGTTTTAAATATCATTTTCATCACCATTAATACTTTGGTAAATATTACTTTGTACTATACATAAAAATATTAGCAACTCTGTACATTCTTATGGTTCTTCCGCATTTATCCGTTTAGGCATAGCATTAATTTTGCCGCAAGTAATTTTTTACCGCACCTTCCGTACATAGTTCTTTTTATCATTTTTAATTTACTATTAGTTCCTTCCACAAATCCGTTACTTAAATCACT
>JAFRDD010000001.1 GCA_017404025.1 Clostridia bacterium | reverse complement strand
CTAGCTTACAAAAGCTAGTTTTTAATAAGACATTTTAATTTACAAATTACTAAAATCTGTAAATTAACATATTATTTTTAAGACATTTTTATTTACAAACAAATTAAAAATTTGAGACATTTTCATTTACTAGTCACATAAAATTATAAAAATAATAAAAAAATATTGAAAAATATAAAAAAATATGTTAATATATTAAAAATAGAAAAAAAGCAATATTAAGAACAACATAAATAATATAATAGCTTAAAGAGAACTCTGCATTTGCTGTGAGTAGAGGAAGTAAAAATTATTTATTATCATCTTAATTGGCTACATTACTGAAATAACAGTAAGTTATGTCGTATACCTGCGTTAAAGGAAAATGAAGAGAGTAATGAAAGTTACTAAATTAGGTGGTACCGCGGAAATTTAAATCCATTTCGTCCTAAAATATAGGCGAAATGGATTTTTTGATTTTCAACGGGGACGGTCCTTTTTGAAAATTCATTATATTTTTCATCAGGGACGGTCCTTTTTGAAAATTGTTCAAAGAAGGAGGAAAAATTTATGTACAAAAAAGTTGAATTAAAAGAAGATGGATTTGTTGGAATGGAACACGAAGTTTTTAACAAATGGAAAGAAAAAGACATAATTAAAAAGAGTTTAAATTCAAATGAAGGAAAAAGATATTTTACTTTTTATGATGGGCCACCAACTGCTAATGGAATGCCTCATGCAGGACATATTTTAACAAGAGTTATGAAAGATATAATTCCAAGATATAAAATTATGAAAGGTTACAGAGTAATTAGAAAAGCAGGATGGGATACACAAGGACTTCCTGTTGAACTCGAAATTGAGAAAAAACTTGGAATATCTGGTAAAGCTCAAATTGAAGAATATGGTGTTGAAAAATTCGTAAAAGAATGCAAGGAAAGTGTTTTCCAATATGTAAATGTTTGGGAAGAAATGACTAATAAAGTTGGTTTCTGGGTAGATATGGATGACCCATATATTACATATGAAAATAAATATATTGAATCAATTTGGTGGTGTATAAAAGAATTATGGAATAAAGGCCTTTTATATGAAGGACACAAAGTTATGCCATATTGTCCAAGATGTGGTACAGCTTTATCTTCACACGAAGTTGCACAAGGATATAAAGATGTAAAAGATTTAACATGTGTTGCTAAATTTAAAGTAGAAGATGGACAAAAACTTGGAGATTATGAATTTGAACCAAATACATATATTTTAGCATGGACAACAACTCCATGGACATTACCATCAAACTTGGCATTATGTTTAAATAAATCTTATGATTATGTTTTAGTAAAAGCTAATATAGGAGAAGAAGAGGCTCCAAAATATGAAAACTATATTTTAGCAAAAGACTTGTTAGAGGCAGTTTTAAAAGAAACACCTTATGATATAGTAAAAGAATTCAAAGGGGAAGAATTACTTGGAACAAAATATGAACAATTAATGCCTTATGCTAAGCCAGATGGAAAAGCATTTGTAGTAATTCATGGTGACTATGTAAATTTAGAAGATGGTACTGGAATAGTACATATTGCACCTGCTTATGGTGAAGACGATAGTTTGGTTTCAAAACAAAATGGAATTGCTTTTGTTAACTTAGTTGATAAAACAGGAAAATTTGTGCCTGAAGTTGAACCTTGGGCTGGAAGATTTGTAAGAGACTGTAATGAAGACATTTGCAAATGGCTTGCTGACCAAAATAAATTATTTTGTAAAGAAAAACACTTACATTCATACCCACATTGTTGGAGATGTGACACACCACTTCTTTATTATCCAAAAGAAAGTTGGTTTGTAAGAATGACATCTTTAAGAGACAACTTAATTGCTAATAATAACAAAGTTAACTGGTATCCAGAAACAATAAAAACAGGAAGATTTGGAAAATTCTTAGAAAATGTTATAGATTGGGGAATTTCAAGAGATAGATATTGGGGAACACCATTACCAGTATGGCAATGTGAATGTGGGCATCAAGAATGTATTGGTTCAATTGAAGAATTAAAGAAGATGGCTGTAGATTGCCCAGAAGATATTGAATTGCACAAACCTTATATTGATGAAGTACATTTAAAATGCCCAGACTGTGGTAAAGAAATGACAAGATTTAAAGAAGTTATAGATGTTTGGTTTGATTCTGGTTCAATGCCTTTTGCACAATGGCATTATCCATTTGAAAATAAGGAAATGTTTGAAAATAACTTCCCAGCACAATTTATATCAGAAGCTATAGACCAAACTAGAGGATGGTTCTATACATTAACAGCTCTTGGAACAGCTTTATTTGATAAAACACCATTTGAAAATTGCATAGTTTTAGGTCACGTATTAGATGGAAAAGGACAAAAAATGTCTAAATCTAAGAAAAATGGCGTAGATCCATTAGTATTATTAGATTCAGTAGGAGCAGATGCTACACGTTGGTATTTCTATACAGGATGTATGCCTTGGTTATCATCTAGACTATCAATTGAAAATGTTAAAGAAAGTCAAAGAGGATTTTTAAGTACACTTTGGAATGTATATTCATTCTATGTACTATATGCTGAAATTGACAAATTTAATCCATTAGAATATAAAGATTTTAAAGTTACAAATATTATGGATAAATGGATTATTTCAAAATTAAATTCATTAATAAAAGATGTAGATAATAAATTAGAACATTATGATATAACTAATGCAGGTTTAGCAATTGAAAACTTTACAGATGAACTTTCTAACTGGTATGTACGTAGAAATAGAGAAAGGTTCTGGGCACAAGAACTTAATGATGAAAAAATTGGTGCTTATGTAACATTATATAAAGTATTAACAACTCTTTCTAAAGTTGCAGCACCATTTGTTCCATTTATGACAGAAGAAATTTATCAAAACCTAGTAGTGGGATTAGATAAAGATGCACCTGAAAGTGTTCACTTATGCACTTGGCCAGAAGTTGATGAAAATAAAGTAGATTCAGAATTAGAAAAAGAAATGGATTTGGCATATAAAATTGTAAAATTAGGAAGAAGTGCTAGAAATTCAGCAAATATTAAGAATAGACAACCACTTTCAGAAATGTTAATTTCTGTAGATACACTTCCAGATTATTATGCAGACATAGTTAAGGAAGAACTTAATGTAAAAACAGTTGAACTTGGAGCAGAAATGTCTGAATACGTTAATTTTGAAATTAAGCCAAACCTTCCAGTTCTTGGTAGAGAATATGGCAAATTAATTCCAAAAATTAAAGAAGAAATTGCAAAGAAAAATCAAATGGATTTAGCAAATAAAGTAAAAAATGGTGGAGTAGAACAAATATTAATAGATGAAACAGAAATTGCTTTAAATTCAGATAATCTTTTAATTACAATGCAAGGCAAAGAAGGATTTGCTTTTGCAGGGGAAGGTGAAATTGGTGTTGTATTAGATACCCATATTACTGCTGAATTAAAAGAAGAAGGATATTTAAGAGAAGTGCTTTCAAAAGTTCAAAATATGAGAAAAGATAAAGGTTTTGAAGTTCTTGATAATATAGTTTTATATATTGCAGGAAATGAAACAATAGAAAATGTTGTTAAAAAATATGAAGACACAATAAAACATGATACACTTGCATTAGATGTAAAATATAATGAAGCAAGAGATACTTATACAGAAACAAATATAAATGGTGAAATTGTAAATATTGATGTTGAAAAACAATAAAAAAGTACCCGCCAAAGAAAAGTACTATTATCTCTTTGGTGGGTTTTGTTATATATAATTTTGCAGGAACAATTTTTTTAAGAAAAAATCTTGATTTTTTCAATAATTTATGCAATAATAATAAAAATAGATAAAAAACAATGAAAAAGAGGAGTATGTTTATACTTACATAAAAGAGAAAAGAAGTCATAGGCTGAAAGCTTCTTATGAAAAAGATAAACAGAATGTAGCTTTGGAGTTAATATACTGAGAAATATAAATTTAAGTATATTCGTTTAAGCAACGTTAAAAGCTAAGTGAGATATAAACTTATTAATAGTTTATAATTAAGGTGGTACCGTGAGATAGAACTCGCCCTTATATAGGGTTGAGTTTTTTGTTTTTCAAAAATTTTCATCAGGGACGGTCCTTTTTGAAAAAGATTTCACAAATTCTTAGAGGAGGAATTCAAATGTTAACAATTGAAAGTTCTAATCATGGAGCAGAACTTATAAGTATCAAACTAAATGGAAAAGAAATGCTCCATCAAGGAAATAGTGTTTTAGATGAAAACGGAAAACCGTTTTGGGGTAGACATGCACCAGTATTATTTCCTATTGTAGGAAAGTTAAAGGATAATAAAACAAAAATTAATGGTAACATTTACGAGATGAATCAGCATGGATTTGCAAGAGATATGGACTTTAAAGAGTTAGAAAAAACAGAAAAAAAGCATAAATATGTATTAAAATTTAATTCTGAAACATTAAAAAAATTTCCATTTAAATTTGAATTATATGTTGAATATGAAATCATTGGAAATGAATTAACAACAAAATATACAGTAATAAATAAAGACAATAAAGATATGTTATTTGGAATTGGAGGACATCCTGCATTTATATGTAATTACTGCACAGAAAATTATGAATTAGAATTTGAAAAACAAGAAGATAAAATTGAATTTTACAAACTACAAGAAGGACTAATTAAAACAAAGCCAATAAATAATATATTAGAGAATAATAAAATAAAATTGACAAAAAATATATTTGATGAAGATGCAATAATAATGAAAAATATAACTTCTGATAGAGTAACTTTAATAAATTTAAAAAACAATAAAAAAGTATTAGAATTCGATTTTACAGGATTTCCATATTTGGCAATTTGGTCAAAAAAAGGTGCACCGTTCGTCTGTATTGAACCATGGCAAAACCATACTGATAGTATTAATTCTAATGGTGAGTTTTGTGAAAAGGAAGATATAATAAAATTAAGAAGTAATGAGAAATTTGAATGTAAATATAAAGTAATATTTAATGATTAAAAATAAAAATTTTCAAAAAGGACCGTCCCTGTTGAAAATCCGTTGAAAATTTTCAAAAAGGACCGGCCCTCTTGAAAAAAGGAGGAATAAAAATGAGTAAACATGAATTAGAAGGAAAATTTAATCCAAAAGATTTTGAAGAAAAGTTATATGAGGAATGGGAGCAAAATGGTTATTTTAAACCGAACATGGATAAAACAAAAGAACCTTATTGTATAATGATGCCACCACCAAATGTAACAGGAAAATTACATATGGGACATGCTTTAGATGATACAATTCAAGATATTTTAATTAGATTTAAAAGAATGCAAGGATTTAATACATTATGGCTTCCTGGTTCAGACCATGCTGCTATATCAACAGAAATGAAGGTTGTTCAAAAATTAGCGTCTGAAGGTAAAACAAAACAAGATTTAGGAAGAGAAAAATTCCTAGAAGAAACATGGGATTGGACACATAAATATGGTGGAATAATTCAAGAACAACAACGTAAACTTGGATGTTCTTGCGATTGGGAAAGAAATAGATTTACTTTAGATGAAGGGATGTCTGATAGCGTTTTAGAACAATTTGTAAAACTTTATGGCAAAGGCTTAATTTATAAAGGTAAAAGAATGGTTAACTGGTGCCCAAGTTGTAATACTTCTATTTCTGATGCTGAAGTTGAATTTAAAGAAGAACCATCTCATTTATGGCATATAAGATATAAGATTACAGGAACTGATGATGAATATATAATTGTTGCTACAACAAGACCTGAAACGATGCTTGGAGATACAGCAGTTGCAGTTCATCCAACAGACGAAAGGTATAAAGATTTAGTAGGAAAAACATGTATATTACCAATAATGAATAAAGAAATCCCTATTATAGCAGATGAATTTGTAGAAAAAGAATTTGGAACAGGTTGTGTTAAAATTACACCAGCACATGATATGAATGATTATCAGGCAGGATTAAGACATAATTTAGATATTATAGAAGTATTTGATGAAAACTTTAAAATGGGAGATTTAGTTCCTGAATATAAAGGAATGGAATTATTAGAAGCTCGTAAATTAATTGTAGAAAAATTAAAAGAAATCGGCGCATTAGTTAAAGAAGAAGATTATATACACAATGTTGCAAAATGCGAAAGATGTAAAAATACAATAGAACCAAAAATTTCTACACAATGGTTTGTGGATATGAAAAAAATGGGTAAAAGAGCAGCAGATAGTTGTAGAAATAATGAAATGAGATTTATTCCCAAAAGGTATGAAAAACAATATTTTCATTGGTTAGATAATATACAAGATTGGTGTATATCTCGTCAGTTATGGTGGGGACATAGAATTCCAGCATATTATTGTGAAGAATGTGGAGAAATAAATGTAGCAAAAACAGCACCAGAAAAATGTAAAAAGTGTGGAAGTACCCATTTACATCAAGATGAAGATACATTAGACACTTGGTTTAGCTCAGCTTTATGGCCATTCTCAACATTGGGTTGGCCTAACACAGAAAATGAAGACTATAAAACATTTTATCCAACAAATGTATTAGTTACTGGATTTGATATTATAACTTTCTGGGTATCAAGAATGATGACACAAGGATTAGAATTTACAAATGTAGCTCCATTTAAAGATGTAGTAATACATGGATTAGTTCGTGATAGTCAAGGAAGAAAGATGTCTAAAACACTTGGTAATGGTATAGATCCAATGGATGTAATTGAAAAATATGGAGCAGACGCTTTAAGATTTTCAGTTATTTCTGGAACAACAATGGGAAATGACATAAGATTTATGCCAGAAAAATTAGATCAAGCAGCAAATTTTGCAAATAAAATTTGGAATGCAGCTAAATTTATTACTATGAATCTTGTGGATGATGAAAAAATAATAAAATTTATGCAAGATAATTACAATAAAGAAACAGATTCTTATAAAGAAAATAGTTTAAAAGTTGAAGATAAATGGATTATATCAAAATTAAACACATTAATAGATGAAGTAACTAAAAATATGGAAAATTATGATTTAGGAATTGCTTTAGACAAAATATATGGATTTATATGGAATGAATTTTGTGATTGGTATATAGAAATTGTAAAATCAAGATTATATAGTGAAAATGAAGAAGAAAAAGTTCAAGTTTGTTTTGTACTAGACTATGTATTTGGAGTTTCTATGAAATTACTACATCCATTTATGCCATTTTTAACTACTAAAATTTATAGACATTTAGTTGAATATAATGACAAAGAATTGATGATTTCAAAATGGCCTAAAACAAATAATAACCTACATTATGAAAAAGAAGAGAAAATGTTAGAATCAATTAAAGAAATAATTGTAGGTATAAGAAATAAAAGAGCAAATTTAAATGTTCATCCTTCAAAAAAATCAAAATTAATCTTTGTAACAACTGAATATTCTAAGGAAATAGAAGATTCTAAAACCTTTATTGAAAAATTAGGATTTGCAAATGAAATTGAAATAAAACAAGATAAAACAAATATCCCTGAAAATGCAATAAGTGTTATGGCAAATGGAATTGAATGTTATATTCCATTTACAGATATAGTTGATATTGAAGAAGAAAAGAAAAGACTTGAGAGCGAAAAAGAAAAATTAGAAGCAGAAGTTGCAAGAGGAGAAAAAATGCTTTCAAATCCAGGTTTTATAAATAAAGCGCCAGAAGCAAAAGTTAACGAAGAAAAAGCAAAACTTGCCAAATATAAAGAAATGCTAGAAAACACTATACAAAGATTAAATGAATTAAAAAACTAAAAATTGGCAAAATATAATAAAGATTTTCGCTAATAATATTAATATAAAACTTAAATTTAAGTTTTATATTAAACTAATTTTAAATAGGAGGATGTTATGTCTAGAAATAGCAAATTAATATCTGAAAATTTAAGAGAAGAAATTGCAAAAGAATTAGGTGTATATGACCAAGTTAAAAATGATGGTGGAAGTTGGGCAAATGTATCATCTAAACAATGCGGAAATATTGTAAAAAAAGCAATTGAAATAGCTAATAGAAGTGTTGAATAATAGTTATTTCAACGAAAAAACAACTAATAAATATTTTTGTTAGTTGTTTTTAATTTACAAAAACTGGAAAATATGTCATAAAACGTTTGACTAATGCATAAAAATATAGTATAATAAATTATAAAGCTAAACAGCTTAATAGATTCACCTAAAACAATCTAGCTAAGGGAAAGCTAGTTATATACATCATTCGTTTTCAGTACATTCTAATCAGCTTTTCCTTCAGCGAGTTGATTCTTTTGTACAGGTCCAGTGACTTGCAAAGGAGGTGAGTTCCTTGGCAGAAATGGTCAGAAAATTTACAGAAAAAGATCAATTTGGTAACGAACTATTTGGTCTAGAACTCAATGGACAAATCTTAGTAAAAGCCAAGTTTAGGCATTTGATTGAAAGTTACCCGTTTTTTATAGCACCAGGCCGTAATGGCTTCATTGTCTTTGAAGTCCAGAAGGACGAAAATGGCAATGAAGTGGCAGTAGTCAACATTACAAAAAATGCTGAAGAATACTGCTAAAACCAAGGAGGAAGAGTACTCGACATTTTGTTGGGTGCTCTTTTGTTATGCGAAAAAATAAATCGAATTTTGTCATAAACTTCTAAAATAACGACAAAACTTCTTAATATTCACTCTTGAAAATATTGTAAAATAAGCTATAATTCATATATCAAAAACGAAGGAGGAAAAAAATGGAAACGAAATTTTATAAAAAAGACAAGCTTCTAGTTTTAAAAATTACAGAAGAAATAGACGAATTTAAAGTACAAGAGATAAGAAGGAGGGCTGATTATGAAATTGAAAGATATATGCCTAAAAAAGTTGTATTTGATTTTAATAATGTTTCTTTTATGGATAGTGCGGGAATAGGGCTGATTATAGGTAGATATAAGTTTGCAAGTATGCTTGGAGGAAAACTAGAAATTGCAAATTTAACCAAAAGTGTTGAAAGAATTTTTGAAATGAGTGGCATTTTAAAATTAATACCAGTAACACAAATTTAAGAAGGAAGGAAAATTAAAAAATGGAAAAAGTTTTTGAAAATGAAATGAAATTAGAATTTATAAGTAAATCATGTAATGAAGCATTTGCAAGAATTGCAGTAGCCGCTTTTGCATCACAGTTAGATCCAAATTTAGAAGAACTTCAAGACATAAAAACTGCTGTTTCAGAAGCAGTAACTAATTCAATCATACATGGTTATGAAAACAAACAAGGAATTGTAAAAATACATTGTTTAATAAAAGGAAACGAAATTAAAATTGAAGTATCTGATAGTGGAAAAGGGATAGAAAATGTAGATATGGCTAAAGAACCACTATATACCACAAAACCAAATTTGGAACGTTCAGGAATGGGATTTACAATAATGGAAAGTTTTATGGATAATGTAGAAGTAGAATCAATCATTGGTGTTGGTACTAAAATAACTATGAGAAAAGTAGTAAAAAGTAAAGAAACTACTGAAAGTCAAAATGAATTTGAATTAGTAAAATAGTCCAAAATAAGAAATGGGGTATAGATTATGTATGAAAATACAGTAGAATCAATAATAAAGGCCCAAAAAGGAGATAAAGAAGAATTAGAGAAACTAATAAATGAAAATAATGGACTAATATGGAGTATAGTAAAAAGATTTAATGGTAGAGGTCATGAATTAGAAGATTTATATCAAATTGGTTGTATAGGTTTTATCAAATCTATAAAAAGATTTGATACAAGCTTTGAAGTGAAACTTTCTACATATTCAGTTCCATATATACTAGGAGAAATAAAAAGATTTATAAGAGATGATGGACCTATAAAAGTTAGCCGAAGTATAAAAGAACTTAATGTAAAGATAAATGAGTTAAAAAAACATTATTTAATAAAAGAAGGAAGAGAGATAACCCTAAGCGAAATTTCGCAAGAATTAAATGTATCAAAAGAAGATATTGCGATGGCAATAGAATCAAGCGGAGGAATAGAATCTATAGATAGTATGACATATGAGAATAATAATGATGGAAGCAATATTAATCTGATTGAACGAATTTCAACAGGAAAAGATGAACAAGAATTAGTAGTAAATAAATTAACAATTAGAAAATTAATGGATGGATTAGAAAATAAAGAAAAACAAGTAATATTATTAAGATTTTACAAAGAAAAAACTCAGAGCCAAGTTGCAAAAATTTTAGGAATTACACAAGTACAAGTTTCAAGAATTGAAAGAAAGATATTAAATAATATGAAGGCAAAATTAATTTCATAAAAGAGGGTGAGAGTTTGAAAAAAATATTGCTATATTTATTCTTATTTATTCTAATCTGTTTTATTTTACCTGCTTTATTAACAAAAAGAAGAAATATTCAAGAATCAAAAGAAACAACAATATTAGAAGAAACTAAGCTAGAAAACGATCTAACCAATCAAAATAATCTTGAAGAAAACACTAATTCGAATAATAGTCAAAATAATGATATACAAGAATATAAATATAAAAATTATGGAACAATCAGATTATTACACGAAAAAACAGGAGAAATTGAAGAAATACCAATAGATGAATATTTGTATGGAGTAGTTTCAGCAGAAATGCCAGCAACATTTGAAAAAGAAGCATTAAAAGCCCAAGCAATAGTTGCAAGAACATATACAATTTATAAAATAAAAAACAAAAAACATGAAAATGCAGATATATGTGATAGTTCAAATTGTTGCCAAGCATGGATTTCAAAAGAAAATAGATTTGAAAGATGGGAAGAAAACTTAAGAGAAGCTAATTGGAAAAAAATACAAGAAGCTGTAGATGAGACAAAAGGAAAAATAATTACATATGAAAATGAACCTATAAATGCTTTTTTTCATTCAAATAGTGGAGGAACTACAGAAATTCCAGTAAATGTTTGGGGAGGAAGTGGATACCCATATTTACAAATAGTTGAAACAGCTGGCGAAAGTGAATATTCTCAATACAGTTCAGAAGTAGAATTGTCAAATGAAGAATTGTTAAAAAAGCTTAAAGAAAAATATAACGATATTAATATTGATTTTGAAAATTCGGAAGATATAAAAATAATAGAACTCACTGAAAGTGGAAGAGTAAAAACAGTAAAATTTGGAAATCAAAACTTATCTGGTGTTGAAGTAAGAACTATATTTGGATTAAAGTCAACAAATTTTACAATATTAAATAAAAATGGAAGTATAAAGTTTTCTGTAAAGGGTTATGGACACGGAGTTGGAATGAGTCAAACAGGTGCAGACAATATGGCAAAACAAGGAAATTCAGCTGAAGAAATAATAAAACATTTTTATAAAGATATAGAAATAAAAGATATTAATTCTCTTTAATGTATAAATTTTTTGAAAAAGGAAATACTTGTAATAATAAATTTTTTAGGAGGTTTATATGAGAGAGAACAAAAATCAAATAAGAAAAAGTAAAAGAAGTGTTGATGAAAAAATTTTAAAGTTTAGTGCAATCGGATTAAGTATTTTGGCAGTAATAGTTTTTGCATTTTTTATTTACAGCCAAAATATAAATAAAAATACACAAGAAGATTTATTAAACACTGAAGAAATTGCAAGTATTTTAGATAATTCTAAAGATTTTGAAGATTTAGGAGATACTGAAAAGACCAGTAGTTCAATAGGAAAAACAGTAGAAGAATCTCAAAATAATACTGTTAGAGATAATACAACTATAAATAATAATCTAATTACACCAACTACTAAAGCTGTAGAAAATTCAATAAATAAAACTACAAAAACTACTTCAAATAAAACAAATAATACATCAGATAACGAAGAAATAAAAGAAAAGGATATATCAGAAAAAAAAGACAAAACAGAAGAAACATCTTCAGCTAGTGAACTAAGTTTTCAAAAACCTGTAGAAGGAGATATAGTAAGAGATTTTTCAAAAGATAGTCTAGTCTATTCTGAAACATTAAAAGAATGGGTAACACATTTAGGAATAGATATAAAAGCAGATAAAACAACAGTTGTAAAATCAGCAGAAGCAGGAAAAGTTAAAACAATTAAAAATGATCCAAGGTTTGGAATTACAGTAGTAATTGAACACTCAAATGGATTTGAAACGGTATATTCTAATCTTTTAACATCAGAATTTGTAGTTGAAGGAGAAAATGTAGAAAAAGGGCAAAGCATAGGAACAGTTGGAAATACAGCTATATTTGAAATAGCAGATGAACCACATTTACATTTTGAAATATTAAAAGATTCTGTGCAAGTTGATCCTAATTTATATTTAAAATAAAGATTTCAAGTTTTCGAGAGATTTTCAAAAGATTTTCAAGAGGGACGGTCCTTTTTGAAAATTTTTTTATTTTTTTCAAAAAGGACCGTCCCTCTTGAAAATTTCACAAAAATTTTGAAAATGTCAAAAATATGTTTGACATTTTTTTGTTTGTATGATAATATATTAAAAAATAAAAAAATGGAGTGATGAGAAAATGCCTAGAAAAAAGGAAGAATTAAATAAAAGAGAAAAAGCAATATTAAAATTTATTGAAAAGCAAATTATGACAGATGGTTACCCACCATCAGTTAGAGAAATTGGAAAAGCTGTAGGGTTAAGCTCAACAGCAACAGTTCATGGGTATTTAGCAAGATTAGATGAAAAAGGGTACATAAAAAAACAAGATAAAAAAGGAAGAACATTAAGACTATTAAAAGGTGGCTCTGGAGAAAACAAAAATACTTCAAGTAAAGATTTTTATGCACAAAAAGAATTAGTAGAAGTACCTATTATTGGTAAAATAACAGCTGGACAACCAATATTAGCAGTTGAAAATGTTACAGACACATTTCCTATTCCGGTTGATTTTGTTGGAAATTCTGAAAGCTTTATGCTTACAGTTAGAGGCGAAAGTATGATTGAAGCAGGAATTCTTGATGGAGATTATATCTTAGTAAGAAAACAAAATGATGCTAGAAATGGAGAAATTGTTGTTGCATTAATAGGAGATGAGGCAACTGTAAAAACATTCTATAAGGAAAAAGATCATATAAGATTACAACCTGAAAATAGCACTATGGATCCTATTATTGTTCCAGATTGTAAAATACTTGGTAAAGTATCTGGAGTATTTAGAAAAATGTAATGTTCACAAAAAATTTACAATATAAATAGTTGACTAAAGGGTACTGTGTCAAATATAATATTGGCGCAGTACCCTTTTTGGGTGAAAGGAGATAAAAAATGCTTAAATTATTAAAAAATTTAAAAGAATCCTATTTGTCAGTTATAGCTATAATAATTTTATTATGTATTCAAGCAGAGGCAGATTTAGAATTACCAAATTATACATCAAAAATAGTAAATGAAGGGATACAAGCAGGTAAAGGGGTTGAATATATTTTTAATAGTGGTTTACAAATGCTAGGTATTTCGTTAATTAGTGCTATTTCGGCAGTTGCTATAATGTTGCTATCTTCAAGAGTTGCAGCAAAGCTTGGACAAATTGTAAGAGAAAAAGTTTTTAAAAAAGTTTTAAGTTTTTCTCATGGAGAATTTACTAAATTTAGTACAGCATCTCTAATAACACGTAGTACTAATGATATACAACAAATACAACAATTATTATCAATGATGTTTAGAACTTTAGTATATGCACCTATTATAGGTATAGGAGCTTTTGTAAAAGTATTATCAGAAAGTGATAATTCCATGGCTTGGATAATTGGAGTTGCAATACTTTCTATTGTATTAGTAATGGGATCTTTGTTCATGTTTGCAATACCAAAATTTAAAAAATTGCAAGAATTAATTGATAAATTAAATCAAGTTTCAAGAGAAATTTTAACAGGTTTACCGGTTATTAGAGCATTTAATAAAGAAAAAAATGAAGAAGCAAGATTTGAACAAGCAAATAGCAATTTAACAAAAGTAAATTTATTTGTAAATAAAGCAATGTCAATGATGATGCCGTTATTGATGCTTATTATGAATGGAATTACTTTATTAATTATTTGGATTGGTGGACATGGAGTAGATGAAGGAATATTGCAAGTTGGTAATATGATGGCATTTATTCAATATACAATGCAAATTGTTATAAGCTTTTTATTTATTGCAATGCTTTCAATTATACTCCCAAGAGCTACGGTTTCTGCAAATCGTATAGTTGAAATAATTGAAACAGATCCAAGTATAAAAGACAATGAAACAGTAAAATTATTCAACAAAGAAAAGAAAGGTTTGGTAGAATTTAAAAATGTTTCTTTTAGGTATCCAGATGCAGATACAGAAATCTTAGAAGATATTAATTTTACAGCTGTACCAGGAGAAACTACTGCAATAATTGGAAGTACAGGTAGTGGTAAATCAACTATTATAAATTTAATTCCTAGATTTTATGATGTAACTGAAGGAGAAATTTTAATAGATGGAGTAAATATTAAAGACGTTTCGCAAAAATCTTTAAGAGATATTATAGGATTGGTTCCTCAAAAAGGAGTTTTATTTTCAGGAACTATAGAGTCAAACATTAAATATTCTGATGAAAATATGTCAGATGAAATAATGTATGAAGCAGCTAAAATTGCACAAGCAAGTGAATTTATAGATAAAAAAGATAAAAAATACAAATCAGAAATTGCACAAGGTGGAAATAATATTTCTGGAGGACAAAAACAAAGATTAGCCATTGCAAGAGCAATAGCTAAAGACCCTGAAATATTTATATTTGATGATAGCTTTTCTGCATTAGATTTTAAAACAGACAGCAAGCTTCGTGAAAATTTAGCTAATAAAACTGCTAATAAAACTGTAATTATAGTTGCTCAAAGAATAAGTACTATATTAAATGCAGATAAAATTATTGTTTTAGAAGAAGGAAAAATAGTTGGAACAGGAAAACATGAAGAATTAATGAAAAATAACGAAACTTATAGACAAATTGCATTATCTCAATTGTCTGAAGAAGAGCTAGGATAGAAGGGAGGAATTTAAAATGCCAGGACCGATGGGAAGAAGAGGCACAGCTGGTAAAGAAATAGTTAAGGCAAAAGACTTTAAAGCTACTTCAAAAAAATTAATAAATAATTATTTATCAAAATATAAAGTTTCTCTAATTATAGTATTTGTTTTTGCTATTGGAAGTACAATATTCAACATAGTTGGGCCTAAAATATTAGGAAATGCTACAACTGAAATATTTACAGGAATAGTCAGCAAACTTTCTGGTGGAGTAGGAATTGATTTTGGAAAAATAGGACAAATACTTCTTACATTATTAGCATTATATCTTATAAGTAGTTTATTTTCATTCATCCAAGGAATTACAATGGCAAATGTAGCTCAAAACTTAACTTATAAATTACGTAATGAATTAATTACTAAAATCAATAGAATGCCTATGAAATTTTTTGATAAAAAAACTAATGGAGAAGTTTTATCAATTATTACAAATGATATTGATACTTTAAATACTAGTTTAAACCAAAGTGTAACTCAAATTATCACGTCAGTTTGTACAGTGGTTGGAATAATAATTATGATGTTTTCAATTAGTATACAAATGACTCTAATATCTTTAATAATACTCCCAATATCTGGAGTAATAGTTGGGTTTATAGTAAAAAAATCTCAAAAATACTTCAAAGAACAACAGGAATATTTAGGACATGTTAATGGTCAAGTTGAAGAAATATATAGTGGGTTAAATATTGTAAAAGCTTTTAATGGTGAAGAAAAAGCTATAAAAGAATTTAGTAAAGCTAATAAAAAATTATATAGAGCAGGATGGAGATCTCAGTTTTTATCTGGACTTATGCATCCATTAATGAATTTTATTGGAAACATAGGGTATGTTGCTGTAGCCGTAGCTGGAGGTTATTTAACAATACAAGGAAAGATTTCAGTTGGTGATATACAAAGCTTTATTCAATATAATAAACAATTTACTCAGCCAATAGGACAAATAGCACAAGTTTCAAGCATGTTACAATCAATGGTTGCGGCAGCAGAAAGAATTTTTGAATTTTTAGAAGAAGAGGAAGAACCTGAAACTATATCAGAAATAAAAGATACAAAAAATATAAAAGGAAATATTGATTTTAAAAACGTTAAATTTGGATATAATCCAGAAAAAATAATAATAAACAATTTTAATGCTAGTGTTAAAGAGGGTCAAAAAATTGCAATTGTAGGTCCTACAGGAGCTGGAAAAACAACAATGGTAAAATTGCTAATGAGATTTTATGACGTATTGGACGGAGAAATAAAAGTTGATGGACATAATATAAAAGAATTTGATAGGGGAGAACTTAGAAAACTATTTGGTATGGTTCTTCAAGATACATGGCTATTTGGTGGAACTGTAAAAGATAATATTAAATATGCCAAAGAAGATGCCTCTGATGATGAAGTTATAAATGCTGCTAAAGCTGCACATGTTCACCATTTTATTAAAACACTGCCTAATGGATATAATTCACTTTTAAACGAAGAATCAAGCAATGTTTCTGCTGGACAAAAGCAATTATTAACAATTGCTAGAGTTATTTTGGCAGATCCTAAAATATTAATTTTAGATGAAGCAACAAGTTCAATAGATACTAGAACAGAAATTCAAATTCAATCTGCAATGGATAATTTAATGAAAGGAAGAACAAGTTTTATAATAGCACACAGACTATCAACAATAAAAAATGCTGATTTAATTTTAGTAATGAATCATGGAGATATTGTAGAACAAGGAAAACATGAGGAACTGCTTGAGAAAAAAGGATTTTATGCAGAACTTTACAATAGTCAATTTGAAGAAGTTGAAGAATGATATTAAATTACATAAGTATTACGAAAATGTTACGATATAGTAACATTTTTATTAAATTTCAATTTAATATTGAATATTTACAATATTTTTTATAAAATAATTAAAAAAATGTAGAAAAGGGGATAAAAATATGGAAGAAAATAATCAAAATGTAGTACAACCAAAAATTGAAAATAATGAAAATGTTCAAAATCAAAATGAGCAAATTCCAGATGTAGAAGAACAACCAGTTGTAAAAGAAGCTGAAATAGTTAATAATGTTAACAACGGACAATATAATCAAACTAGCACAAATTCAGATAATTCAAGAGGACTTGCCATTGCAAGTTTAGTTTGCTCTTTAGTTGGACTTTTAATATTTAAAACTGCTTTAGGGATTGCAGGTATAATTACTGGAATTTTAGCATTAAAGAAAATAAAAGAATTGGAAGATAAAAGCTCTAAAGGTATGGCAATTGCAGGTATTGTTATATCATGTATCGATTTAGGAATCGGAGTTATTGGCTTTGGTTTTTCAATTATATCAATAATTATTAATTTGCTTTAAAAAGAATATAAAAAATATTAATAACAAAAAAATGAAAATTGGAGTAGAGATTTTAAAAATTTCTGCTCCAATATTTTTTAGATAAAATAAAAAAATATAATGTTACAGTTTTGTTACAATTTCATTACAATTTTAATAAAATATTGAACTGCATTATTATTATTGATATTATTAAATTAAAAATATAGAAAAGAGGAAGCAAATGATGAAAAGCAAATCAATTAAATTATTTATTTTAGGTTTATTATTTATATCTTTTATAATATTAATACCCAATATTGCAAATGCAAATTCAATTTCTAAAATAACTATGGATATTTTTATTGAAGATAATGGAGATGCAAAGGTTACAGAAGTATGGGAAACCAATTTAAATCAGGGAACAGAAGGATATAAAACCTATAAAAATTTAGGTGAAAAGTCAATAACAGATTTTTCTGTAGTAGATAATACAGGAAAAGCTTATGAAACCGTAAATAATTGGAATACACAAAGTAGCTTTTCACAAAAAGCATATAAATGTGGTATAACTAAAATTGCCGGTGGCTATGAATTATGTTGGGGAATTTCAGAATATGGAAATAGAAAATACAAATTAACATATAAAATTGAAAATTTTGTAATAAAATACTCAGATGATGTACAAGGTATTTATTTTGATTTTTTAAATATAGACATGCCTGTGGATAAATGTTATATTAGAATACGTTCAAATACAAAGTTGAGTCAAGATAATTCTAAAATATGGAGTTTGGGATTTTATGGAAATAGCAGTTTAAAAGATGGTTCGATTCTTTTTATTTCAGATGGAACCGTAAGTAAAAGCCAAAACATAGTTGGCTTAATTAGATTTCAAGACAATTTATTTAATGTAAAGTATAAAGATAAGTATAAAACTTTTGATGATATATATGATTTGGCTATGGAGGGAACTGATAATTCTTCAAGTGATAATATAGATAATTTTAATACTATAGAATTTGAAAACTCTTCAAGTGATAATATGGACGAATTAAAACAAAGTAAAGATAAATTGGAACAAGAATTAAAAGGTGAAGTTTCAACAGCAGGTAAGAGTATAGTGAAAATCATAATATTTGTAGTTATTTTCTCAGTTATAAGTTTATTGGTTATAATTATAATTATAATTATTTTCGTATCAAAAAGAAAGAAAAAAACTATCAATAATTCTAATATATACGATAAAGAGGAATAATATGAAAAGTAAGTTAATTAAACTATTTATTTTGTGTTTATTGTTTACATGTTTTATAATATTAATACCCAATATTGCAAATGCAAATTCAATTTCTAAAATAACTATGGATGTTTTTATAGAAGAAAATGGAGATGCAACTGTTACTGAGGTATGGGAAACGACATTAAATCAAGGGACAGAAGGATATAAAACATATAAAAACTTAGGAGAAAAGGCAATAACAGATTTTTCTGTAGTAGATAATACAGGAAAGACTTATGAAACAGTAAATAATTGGAATACAAAAGGTAGCTTTTCACAAAAAGCATATAAATGTGGTATAAATAAAATTTCCGGTGGCTATGAATTATGTTGGGGAATTTCCGAATATGGAAATAAAAAATATAGATTAACTTATAAAATAAAAAATCTTGTAGTTCAATATTCAGATAATGTGCAAGGAATTTATTTTAATTTTTTAAATATAGATCAACCAGTAAATGAGTGTTATGTAAGAATACGTTCAAACACAAAGTTAAGTCTAGATAATTCTAGAATATGGAGTTTTGGATATGATGGAAATAGTAGTTTTGATGATGGAACAATATATTTTGTTTCAACCGGAAAAATAAATTCAAGTCAGTATGTGGTAGGATTAGTAAGATTTCAAGAAAATATATTTAATGTAAATTACAAAGATAAGTATAAATCTTTTGATGATGTATATGATTCAGCTATGATAGGAACAGAAGAGGATATAAGAAAAGAGATAGAGGAACTAAAAGAATTAATTAATGAAGTATTATTAACACCAGGAGGAATTATAAAAATAATATTATTTATAATTCTTATTTTTCTAATAAATCCATTTACAATACTTATATTTATATCTTTCTGGGTTACAAGAAGACGTAAAAAAAGAGCTAATACTAAGGTTTATGACAAAGAGGGAAAAATAATATTTAGTCCTTATGGAAAAAAATTGCCAGATGAAATTCCTTTATATAGAGATATACCATGTAACAAGGATTTACATAGAGCTTATTGGGTATGTTATAATTATAATTTATTTAATAGAAATAAATTAAAAAAAGGATTTATTGGAGCTTTATTTTTAAAATGGATAAAAAATGGTAATGTAAGAATATGTGAAACGAAAAAAGGATTATTTAGTATTAAAGATGATAATTATGCATTAGATTTAAATAATGTTATGTTTTCAAATAATCAATCTGAAAAAGATTTATTAGAAATATTACTAGAAGCAGCTGGTGGAAACAAAATATTAGAAGCAAAAGAATTTAAAAAGTGGAGTATAAAAAACAGTGATAGACTTACAACTTGGCTAGAAAGTATTTCAAATAATGAAACTGAGAATTTAGTTAATGAAGGATTATTAAATGTAAAACAAAAGGAAGAAGTTATAGGTAGTTTATTTAAGACAAAAATAGTAATTAATGATTACCATGTAACAAAGCAATTATATGATGATGCTGTTAATATAAAAGGATTAGAAAAATTTTTATTAGATTATAGCTTAATAAATGAAAAACAAGCAATAGAAGTACATATTTGGGAAGAATATCTAATGCTAGCACATTTAATGGGAATTGCAGATAAAGTACAAGAACAATTTAGAAAATTATATCCAAGAATAGAACAAGAAATAGAATATAATAATATTACAGAAGAAGCCATTAAAAGAATTGTAGAAATGGGCTATGAAGGAATGGATGAAGGAATTAGAATAAGACGAAGAAGACAAAGAAGAAGTAGTAGCAGTAGTAGTAGTCACGATTATAGTGGTAGTAGCAGAAATTCAGGAGGAGGAGGAAGAAGCTATAGTTCTGGCGGAAAATCTGCAGGAGGCTCTTCTGGTGGAGGATTTAGGTAGAGAGTGGTTTATATGAAAAATAAGTCAATTAAATTATTTATTTTAGGTTTATTATTTATATCTTTTATAATATTAATACCCAATATTGCAAATGCAAATTCAATTTCTAAAATAACTATGGATATTTTTATTGAAGATAATGGAGATGCAAATGTTACTGAGGTATGGGAAACAACTTTAAATCAAGGAACAGAAGGATATAGAACCTATAATAATTTAGGAGAAAAAGTAATAACAGATTTTTCTGTAGTAGATAATACAGGAAAAACGTATGAAACAGTGAGTAGTTGGAATTCCAAAAATAGCTTTTCACAAAAAGCATATAAGTGTGGAATAAATAAAACTACTGGTGGTATTGAACTATGTTGGGGAATTTCTGAATATGGAAATAAAAAATATAAATTAAACTATAAAATAAAAAATTTTGTAGTACAATATTCAGACGATATACAAGGAATTTATTTTAATTTTTTAGATATAGATCAACCTGTAAATGAATGTTATATTAGAATACGTTCAAATACAAAGTTAAGTCTAGATAATTCTAGAATATGGAGTTTCGGATATGATGGAGACAGTATTTTTAAAAATGACTCAATACAATTTATATCAAATAAAAGTATAAGTAAAAGTCAATATATATCTGGTTTAATTAGATTTCAAGAAAAAATATTTAATGTAAATTATAAAGATAATGATAAAACTTTTGACGACATATATGATTTTGCTATGGTAGGAACTGAAAATTATTCAAATAAAAATACATCTGAATTAGAACAAAGTATAAATGATTTGAAAAAAAGTATGAATAATTTGAAACATGTACTTAAGGAAAATTTTTCTACACCAAAAGGAATTATAAAAATAGCTATTTTTTTACTTTTGAATCCAATTACTTTAATTATAATTGTGATAATTTTTACAGTAAAAATGCAAAAAAGAAGAAATATAAACAGTTCTAAGATAAACAATGCAGAAGTAGTATTTAGTCCATACGGAAAAGAAATGCCAAATGAAATTCCTATGTACAGGAATATTCCATGTAATAAAGACATACATAGGGCATATTGGGTATGTTATAATTATGATTTAGCTAATAGCTCTGATTTGAAAAAAGGATTTATAGGAGCTTTATTTTTAAAATGGATAAAAGATGGTAGCGTAAAAATATGCAAAACCAAAAAAGGATTATTTAGTCTAAAAGATGATAATTATGCAATTGATTTAAAAAATGTTAAATATTCTAATAATCAAACAGAAAAAGCATTGCAAAAAATTTTATTAGAAGCAGCAGGGATAAATAAAATATTGGAAGCAAAAGAATTTAAAAAATGGAGTATAAAAAATAATGAGATACTTTCATTTTGGTTTGACAGTATTATACATAAAGAGTGTGAAAATTTATATAATGAAGGATTATTGGAGTTAAAACAACAAGTTGGTAAAAACAAGTATTATGTATCTAAACAGTTATATGATGATGCTGTAAATATAAAGGGGTTAAAAAAATTTTTATTAGATTATAGTCTAATAAATGAAAAACAAGCAATAGAAGTACATATATGGGAAGAATATTTAATGTTTGCACATTTAATGGGCATTGCAGATAAAGTGCAAGAACAATTTAGAAAATTATATCCAAATATAGAAAAAGAAATAGAATATAATTATGATATTGCAGAAGAAGTCGCTGATAGAATTGCAGAAATAGGATATCAGGGAATGAGAGAAGGAATAAGAATAATGCAAGAGAAGAAAATGGAAAGAGACAATTACAACGAAGATAATAGCAGCAGTGATAACAGTAGTAGACATGATTATAGTGGTACTAGTAGAGATTCTGGTGGAGGAGGAAGTAGTTATAGTTCTGGTGGAAGATCTGCAGGAGGTTCTTCTGGCGGAGGATTTAGGTAAAATTGTTTAGGTTAACAAAAAATTTAGGAGGAAAACATATGAAAAATAAAAATACAGTCATAAATAAAATTTTATCAATTTTGATGATATTAATTATTTTAATTTCATTAATGCCAAATATTTCTAAAGCTGATGAAGAAAATGTATTATATGAAAATAATGGAGTAAAATATGTATTATATAATCAAGATACGCTAGTTATTACAGGAGATTGTATGCTTTATACTGTGGAAAATTTTCATGCATGTAAGAATGTTAAAAAAGTTTTCATTGATTCTAATATTTTTATATTTCAAGGCAAAGAAGTTTTTAATGAAGCATATACTAATTTGGAAGAATTTGAAGTACATAAAGATAATCAAGATCATGTAAGTGAAGATGGAGTTTTGTTTAGTAAAGACAAAAAAACTTTAGTTGCTTATCCTATAAGTAAAACTGACACTACATATGTAGTTCCGGAGGGAGTAGAAAACATAGATTATGCAGCTTTCAGAAATTGTACAGAAATAAAAAACATTATACTTCCTGAAAGTTTGATTCATATAGATATGGATGCATTTGAGGGATGTTCTAATCTTACTGATGTTACAATTTTATCAAAACAACTTCATATAGAAGATCATGCATTTTATAATTGTGAAAATTTAAGTAGAATAACATTCTCAAAAGGTAAGTATAAATTTGGAATGAACGATTTAGGGAATGGCGGAATTTTTTATGGTTGTAATAATTTGGTTATTTATGGATATGAGGGGTCAAGAGTTGAAGAATATGCTAATGAAAATGGTATAAAATTTGAAATGTTACCTGATGAAGACGAAGAAAATCCAATTACAATTGATGGAATAACATATTTATTAGATGAAGATAATAAAACGGCAAAAGTAACAGAAGTAAAAGGCGAGGCAATAAGCAGTGATGGAAAACTTTTCTTTCCAGATAAAATAGAATCTAAAAAGAAAGAACAATATATAGTAACAGAAATAGGCGCAGGAGCAGTTAGTATAGATGGCATTAATAATGTAACATTACCAGAAACATTAAAGACAATAAGAAATAATGCATTTACAAAATACACAGGAGATGTAGAAATTTCTAAAAATGTAGAAGAATTAGATATAAATGCATTTGCAACACATGAAGCTAATATTACAATAAATGCAGAAAATCCATACTATACATTAAGTGATAATATATTAACGAGTGCAGAAAGAATTCCAAATAAATTTTACGGAATTTACAGGGAATCAGATAATGTTATACATCTTACAATTCCAGAATATGTAACTGAAATAGGCGATAGAGCATTTAAGTACTGCACAAAATTACAAAAAATAAAAATAGGTGCACAAGTTAATAAAATAGGATATTATGCTTTTGATGGAGTAGAAGATAAAATTACAATACAAGGGTATAATGATAGTTATGCACAAAGATATGCAACACAGCATAATATTAATTTTGAAAGTTTAGGAGAATTGCCTTATTTTAGATGGACTATAGATAATTATGGTTTTAATAATAGCTCTGAATTTTTTTCATCATATGATATAGGTGAATTTGAAAAATATTTATCAAATACATTAATAGAAAAATATAAAGATGAAGATAAATATGCTGAATGGGATGGTTCTTGCTATGGTATGGCAGCAACAGCATTATTATTTAAAATACGGACAATTATCGCAAGACTACTGGCAAATAGATGGAAAAGTAGATAATACTACATATGATTTAGCACCACCTAATGAAAATGAGAGATTAAAAAATTTAATAAATTTATATTATGTATTGCAAAAACTTATAGATTGTGAATGGTATGAAAGAATTAACACATATGCTAATAAGTCAGATTTTTGGTATGGAGGAGTTGTTGAGGATATTGCTAAAGTAAATAATGAAATTACTTATAATGAAGTAAAAAAATTTTATGATGAAAATGAAAATGGCTTACTTCAATTAGGCTATAGGTGGGACGATGGTGAGGAAGGACATGCAGTTTTAATAACAGGAGCACCAGAAGAATTGGATATGAATTTCTATAGAGAACGTGGATATGAATTTTATCCTAATAATTACTATGGATATAGAATACCAATTTATGATGTAAATTGGTATGACCAAAGGTATATGTATATAAAAAATGATTTCTCTTCAATTGCTTTTGGAGATAATGAACATATAACAACTGTTTTCAAAACAACAGCAGAAGGTGATGAACAGGAATATGAAGATGTTGATTTAGAAGTAAATAAGATAAATTATTCAAAGATTCTAAATTTAGAAGAAATAATAAAAGACAATGGAAAAATAGAAATTGGTTCAGCTAAGACCTATTTGGTAATAAAATTAGGTTCATTATTTAAAGCGACTAATGAAGATGGTGAATATGTAGTAACTGATGGTATAAATATAAATGATGGCTCATTAGAATGTGAAATAAGCACAAAACTTGGTAATACACCAGATCAACAAAATAAAAATATATCAGAAGCAAATGTTGTTTTAGATGGTGGAAGTGATTATTCTGTTGAAACAGTAAACGATACTGATGCACTAGACATTAACATTTTAACAGAAGATTCATATATGCTAGCAAAAACGACAGCTGGAGGAAAAGCAACATTTGAAAACAAAAAAGCAGTTTCACTTTCAAATCCAAGTGGGCAAGAATTTGAAACAAAAATTACGCTAAACGAAGAATATGTAAAACTTCCATGGTATACAATAACAGCAACAGGAAAAGATGCAAAAGAAATAAAAATAGAAATGACAGATGAAGGAGCATTAATTACAGGAGATAACTTAAAAAACGTAACTGTAAAAGGAAATAACTCAAAAGAACAAGCAGAATTAAATATAAGCACAGATAAAACACAAGTATTAATAAAAGCAAGTGAAGACAAAACAAAAATGATAGCTTCAATAGATAAAGATGAAGATGGAATATATGAAACAATTATAGCAGAAGCAAAATCTGTAGAAATCACTGATAATACTGAAGCACCGACTAAATTGCCTAATACTGGAATTAACACAATATTGACTATAATTATAGGACTAGTAGCTGCATTAGGATTACTATTTGCATTGAAATATTTTAATTTAAGAAATATATAAAATAAAATAAGCCAGTTATGTATAAATAGTTGCATAACTTGGCTTTTTTATTTATAATTATATAAATATTTGAAATAACGGAGGAAAACTATGTCAGACGTAAAATGGACAAAAGAACAAGAACAAGCGATTTACGAAAAAGGTAATAATATGTTAGTTGCTGCAGCTGCTGGAAGTGGAAAAACAGCAGTATTAGTAGAAAGAATAATTAATAAAATTTTAAAAGACAATATAGATATTGATAAATTATTAATAGTTACATTTACAAATGCTGCAGCAGCTGAGATGAAAGAAAGAATATTAAATGCAATATATAAAAAATTAGAAGAAGAGCCAGACAATAAAAATCTACAAAGACAAATAATATTACTTAATAAAGCAAGTATATGTACAATAGATTCATTTTGTTTAGATATTGTAAAAAATAATTTTTTTGAACTAGATAATATATCTCCAAACTTTAGAATTGCAGATACTTCTGAAATTGAAATTATGAAATTAGAAGTACTAGATGAATTATTTGAAAAAAAATATGAAGAAAATAATGAACAGTTTATAAAACTTATAAATATATATACGAGTTATAGAGATGATACTCCATTAAAAGATATGATAATAAAAATATATACATATATTCAAAGTAATCCATTCCCTAAAAAATGGCTTGAAGAACATATTGAAATGTTCAATTTAAAAGAAGAATTAGACAAAGATTTTAGTAAAACTCAATGGGGAGAAATATTATTACAAGAAGCTAAAGAGGAAATTATAGATGATTTAAAGAATCTAGAAATTGCAAGACAGTTACTCCTTAATGACGAAAAATTAGAGCCATTTATTCAAACAATTGAACAAGATATAAAAATGTTAGAAATGCTAGATGCAAATCTTGAAAATTGGGATAAAGCTTTTAAAATGTATAAATTGTTTTCTTTTTCAGATTGGTCAAGAAAAAGAGTTCAATCAGAAGAAAAAGATGAGGCAAAAAATATAAGAGATAATATAAAGAAAAAATTCAAAAATAAATTAGACAAAATTTTTGTATGTGAATCTAAGCAAGCAAATGAAGATATATATGAAATGTATCTAAAAATAAAAGATTTAGAACAATTAATTATAGAATTTGAAACTGAATTTTCTAAAAAGAAAAGAGAAAAAAATTTAGTAGACTTTAATGACATTGAACATTTTGCTTTACAAATTTTATTACGAGAAGACTCTGAAGGGAAATTATGTACAACAGAAATAGCAAAAAAATATCAAGAACAATTTGAAGAAATTGCTATAGATGAATACCAGGATAGTAATATGGTTCAAGAATATATTATGAATGCTGTATCAAGAAATAATAATATATTTATGGTTGGAGATGTAAAGCAAAGTATTTACAAATTCAGACAAGCTATGCCAGAATTATTTTTAAATAAATATTATAATTATTCTGAAAAAAATGAAGATATAGGATTTAAAATAAAATTATTTAAAAATTTCAGAAGCAGAAAAAATGTATTAGATTTTACAAACATTATTTTTGAAAATATTATGGAACAACAATTAGGAGATGTAGACTATACTGAAGAAGAGTTTTTAAATTTAGGAGCAGAAGATTATAAAGAAATAAGTCAAAATTTAAAAACAGAAGTTGATATTATAGACTTAAAAAAAGAAAAATCTAATTCTTTTGATGAAGAAGATGATGATTCTAATATTGAAAACAATGAAGAAGATACACTAGAAAATATAGAGCTAGAAGCAAGATTTACTGCTAATAAAATAAAAGACTTAATGGAAAACAATTATCAAATATATGATAGAAAAAAAGAATCGTTTAGAAATATAACTTACAAAGATATTGTGATTTTACTTCGTTCAACCAAAGATAAAGCTAATGTTTTTGAAAGAGAATTAACAAATTTGAATATTCCTGTATTTTCTGATACTTCACAAGAATATTTAAATTCTATAGAAATAGAAACGATAATGTCATTATTAAAAATAATAGATAATCCAGTTCAAGATATTCCGCTTGTAACTGTTTTAAGGTCTAGTATTTTTGGATTTACAGATAATGAATTAATTCGGAATAAGGTTATGTGATAATCAAGATAATTTCTATAATACAATGAAAAAGGCAATTATAAATGTTGATGAAGAATTAAGTATAAAAATTAAAAACTTCTTAGAACAGTTAAAAAAATGGAGAAAAGAGCAAGAGTATTTAGCGTTAGATGAATTAATTTGGAAGATTATATATGTAGATACTAACTTTTTTAATGATGTATTAAAAATGCCTAATGGAGTAATAAGACAAGAAAATTTAAAAATGCTTTTTGAAAGAGCAAAACAATATGAAAAAGTTAGTTTTAAAGGATTATATAATTTTATAAAATTTATAGATAAAATAAAATTAAGTAGTGGAGATTTAGGAGCTGCAAAATTAATAGGAGAAAATGATAATGTTGTTAGAATTATGAGTATTCATAAAAGTAAAGGATTAGAGTTTCCTGTGGTTTTCTTAGCAAATTGTGGGAAGCAGTTTAATATGCAAGATGTAAAAAAAGATGCAATTTTATTGAATCAAAAACTAGGTCTAGGCTTTAAATATATTGATTATGAAAAACAAATTCAATATGATACTTTAACAAGAGCTGCATTAAAAAGTACAATAATTAATGAAAATATTTCGGAAGAAATGAGGGTGTTATATGTAGCTCTAACAAGGGCAAAAGAAAAATTATTTATTGTTTCATTATTAAATAATGCAGAAGATGAACTAGAAAAAATGGAAAAAAATAGTCAAATGTATAAAAAACAAAATGGAAAAATAAATCCAATTATTATAAAAAAATATCAAAGATATATTGATTGGATATTATTAGTAAATTTTTATGAAAAAATAAGAATAAAAGATTTAGCAGATATTAATGTGCTAGATAAGGATGAAGTAATTAAGAATTTTAGAAAAAAAGAAAAAAATATAAAAATTGATGAAGACAAAACGATAGATGATGAAGTAGATGAATGGATATATAAATATGAAATAGCAACTACAATACCTACGAAAACATCTGTTACAAAATTGAAAAAAGGAAATACAATTGAAGCTGTAAATCTTGCAAAACCTCAATTTTTAGATAATAGTGATAGACCTCTAACATCAGCTCAAAAAGGAACATTAATACATTTAGTTATGGAAAAATTAAATGAAAAATTGGATTATGATGAAAATAAAATAATGGAATTAATAAAAGATTTACAATTAAAGCAAATTATAACTGAAAAAGAAGCACAAAGTATTAATATTAATAAAATTTTGCAATTTACGAAATCATCAATATTTGAAGATTTAAAAAAAGCAAAAGAAGTTTATAGAGAAAAACCATTTTATATAAATGTAATTCAAGATGAAGAACAAGTTTTAGTACAAGGTATAATAGATTTATATTATATAAATAAAAATGATGAACTAATTTTATTGGACTATAAAACTGATTATGTAGAAAAGGGGCATGAACAAGAACTAATTAATAAATATGAAACACAATTATCTTTATATTCACAAGCATTAAAAGAAGCATTAGGAAGAGAGGTAGATAGAACTTATATATATAGTGTTTTCTTAGGAAAACCTGTTTTATGGGACACTCAAAAAAAACATGTTGAAAAAATTTAAAAAATCTGCTATAATAATATGTAAAGTTATAAGAATTGGAGAAAAAAGAAATGAAAACAATGAAAAAAATAATAGGATGGGTATTATTTGGAATAGCATTTATTATAGTATCTGAATTAGTTATAAATGTTTCATTAAATTCTTCTTACAAAGATATGAGTCAAAAAAGTAGCTTGCCTACTGGGGTATCTGTTTACCAAGCAGAGTCAACATTGGTTAATGGAAGAATTAGAGGAAATGTTGAAAATACCGGAAATCCGAATATAGAAGGAAAATATTTAAAAGTAGATATTTATAGTGAAAGAAATGTTAAACTTGGAACTGACTATATTGATTTAACTAATTTAAAAGTTGGAGAAAAACAACCTTTTGAAGTTTTTTATAAATTACAAAATTCTAGTTATTATGATATTAGCATTGCAGATGAAAAAGAAGAGGTTGATAGTTCATTATTCTTTCTTAAAGATGCAGCAAAACGTAAAATAATTCGTTGGTTAATAATTGCAATAATATTTAAGGTATAAAAAATTAAGTTGCCAAGGGGACGGTTCTCATGGCAACTTTTTATTTTTACTCCAAGTTGCCATGAGAACCGTCCCCTTGGCAACTAGGATTTACGTTCAATGTTTCATTATTTGTATAAATAACCATTCCTGGTTTTGCTCTATTAGGCTTTTTAACATATTTTACTTCACAAAAATCTACAGGTACATTTGAAGAGTTTCTAGCTTTACTATGGTAAGCGGTAATTTCAGCACATTTTATTAGAATATTATAATCAGGTCTTGTTTTAGAATCTTCTAATTTTAATATGGCATGGCTACCATGGATATCTTTTGTATGAAACCATATATCACTTTTTTTGGCAAACTTTAATGTCAAATAATCATTTTCTACATTATTACGTCCAACAAATAATGTGAAATTTCCTATTTTATATTTTATTGGATTAAAGGATGCAGTTTTATTTCTAGTCAGCTTTGACTTTTTCAATTTATATGAACTTTTTGATTGATGATTATTATCTTTAAAAATTATATTTTCCGAAATTTCTTCATAAATTTCTATAACATCATCAATGGTATTTGTATTTTGAAGTTCATATGCAATGCTTTCAATATAATTTAATTCTAACATAGTTTCTTTTTTTTGTTCATTTACAACAATTAACGTATTCTTCAATTTGTTATATTTTTTAAAAAAACGTTTAGCATTTATGCTTGGAGTATATCTATCATTTAGAGGTATTTTTAACAATTTATTATTGTCATAGTAATTTTCAAGTTCAACTTCCTTTACGTTATAGTTTGGTAATCTATATAAATTAGCTGTTATCAATTCTCCATAAAGTTTATATTTATCCATATTATTGCATTCTTCGAGCTTTTTGTCGATATTTGCTAGACGTGTTCTATATTTTTTTAGTGTACTTAAAATCATTTTTAAAAGTGAATCTCTATATGATTTAAACTGTTCAGATGTTTCTTTTTTGTAATAGAATTCATCTATAAAAAAGTTTAAGTTAAAATGAGAAAAATTATTTTCATTATTAATTTTAAATTTTGTTAAAAAATAATCATTTTTATAATATTCAAATTGCAAGTCATTGTTTCCAATAGAATCCAATATCTCATTTATATATGCATAAATATCATTCAAATTTATTTTTTTTGCATTAGCCATTATTGCTTCAATAAAAGACTGACTTATTCCATTAAATTTTGATGAAATTAATTTAGGTAAATCACATTCATTACAATCATTAAAATATGAGCTAAATTCTTCAAAATTTTTTATTTCAAAAAAATCCATTTTATTTGTAGTAGGGAATATATATTTTGTGTGAGAGGTAATAGTTCTATAAATTTCAGAATTTGGGTATATATGTCTCATACTATCAATAATAACATTGTTATCATCTACTAAAATAATATTGCTATGCTTTCCCATTAATTCAATAACCATTTTTTTATTAATTAAGTCATCTACTTCATCAAAACCTTCAAATTCAATTATAATTATTCTTTCTAAACCAAATGTGATAAAATTTTTAATTTTGAGTCCAATTAAATGTTTTCTTAAAAGCATACAAAAGCTTGGTGCAACTGTTGGATTTTGTTTTAGATGCTTTGTAAGGTTTAGTCTACAATTTTGAGAGTCTATACAAATATTTAAACTATAATTTGTTCCATTTAAATAAAACCCTAATATGATATTGTTTTTATTAGGTTGAAAAACTTTATCTATTCTTGCTCCTGAAAGATTTTGAAGTTCAGAAGTTATTGCTTTTGTTACAATTCCATCAAATGCCATAAAATAGTCTCCTTTACATTTTTTTATATAATATCATATTGTATTATTTTTTTCAATTTATTGCATTAATTTATAAAAGTATGTTATAATCTTATCTGAAAGTGAGGAGATCTGTAATGCAAAAGATTAAAAGTATAGTTTTAACATTTTTATTAGCATTTATAATTTTTTCATTATTCTCATTTAATAGTCAATCTAATGCTTCATCAAGTGATTTATTTTTAAATAATCTAAATTTTGATGCAATTGTAAATTCTGATGGAAGCATGGATGTTACTGAAACATGGGATATTGATATTGAAGATACAAATACTTTATTTAAAACTTTTAAAACAGACAAAAGTAAATATTCTGGCATAGAAAATGTAAAAGTTTCACAAGTAGAAAAAAATGGCACAGTAACTGAATTAAAAGAGATAAATGAATTAATGTATCATGTAACAAAAAATTGCTATTATGGTTTAAAAAATAAAGAAGGCAATTTTGAAATTGCATGGGGAGTTGGTCTAGACTCAGGAAGTGCTAGAAGAACATACAAAATAAGTTACACTGTTAAAGATACTATAAAAAATTGTGATAACTTTTCAGAATTATATTGGCAATTTGTGGGAAAAGATTTCGAAATAAATGCAGAAAATATAACTGGAAAGATAACATTACCAAGTAATGCCAGAGATAAAAGGAATATTAAAGTATGGGGGCATATTGAAAGTTTAAATGGAGAAATATATGCAACAAGTCCAAATACTGTTGAATTTGAAATAGATAAATTTCGCCATGGAAGATTCGTTGAAATAAGAGTTGCAATACCAGAAGAAATACATATCTATTCAAATAGAGTCGATCATGAACTGAGCATACAAGATATTATAAATGAAGAAACGAAATGGGCAGATGCTGCAAACAGAAGAAGAGAAAGAAGTATAGTAGGAGCTACATTAATTTATATTTTAGCTATTCTTTTCGTAATTGGACTATGTGTATTGTTTATTTATAGAATAATTAAAAATATAAGTATATATAAAAAACTTCCTGAAAAATTCAAAAAATCTCAGGATATTAAATATTATAGAGATTTACCAGATGAAAATTCAACACCTGGTGAAGCGTATAGAATGCTAAAAAGTAAATTGACTGAATTTTATAGTACTGAAATTGGAAATATTTTTGCTGCAACATTACTAGATTTAAGTTTAAAAGGATTAATAGAATTTGAAAATGATAATTCTGAAAAGTCTAATATAAAAATAATTATGAAAAATGTTGATAACTCAGCAATTGCTGATAATCTTGATGAACTTGCAATACATCGTTTTTTACAAGATGCTACTAAGGGGAAAACTATAACAGTAAAAGATTTAGAAAAATATATTAAAAATCATGAAACAAAAGTAATTAATTTAAAGAAAAAAATAGACGCAGAAACAGAACATAGAATTTATAACAAAAATTATGCAAATAAAAATGAGAAAAAAATAAGAGAAAATCATACTGGTTATATGGCAGGATATATTGTTTTATTAGTTTTTACATTAGTAAGTATGCTATTATTCCCAATCATTATGGATGATGAAGCTCCAGTTTTAGGTAGTATGGGAGATGTTTATGGTGGCATATTTGTAATGTCTGGATTTCTATTAAGCATTATTGCAATTATTAATATAATTATAAAAAATAAAACAGCAAACAAAGTTAATGTTTTTACACAAATAGGTATAGATAAAGCGAACGAGTGGAATGGATTAAAAAAATTTATGGAAGAATTTTCACTTTTAGATAAAAGAGAAGTTCCAGAAATAGTAATTTGGGAAAAATATTTAGTTTATGCTACTGCATTTGGTATAGCAGATAAAGTTATAAAACAATTAAAAATTGTATATCCAAATATTGAAGATATTAATAATTTTCATACTGGAGTTTATATGGGATTAATGATGAATTCTAGTTTTTCAACAAGCTTTTCACATTCTATAAGTAGTGCAATGTCTTCAGCATATTCTTCTGGCACAGGCGGAGGCGGAGGATTCTCTGGCGGTGGAGGCCGGCGGCCGGAGGAGGTCGGAGGCGGCGGTGGCCGATAAAGACTATAATTTTTGGAAAATTATGAATGATTCATTAAGAAAATAATATAGGAGCAAATTATGGATAGAAATAAAAAAATTGTTAAAACCAGTATAATTGGAATAATAGTTAATATTTTATTAGTTGGATTTAAAATGGCAATAGGAGTAATTGCAAATTCTATTGCCATTATTTTAGATGCTGTAAACAACTTAACAGACGTTTTATCATCATTAATTACAATAGTAGGAACAAAACTTGCAAATAAGAAACCAGACAAAGAACATCCATATGGGCATGGAAGAATAGAATATTTTACATCAATTATTATAGGAGCAATTATTTTGCTTGCTGGAATACTAGCAATAAAAGAATCAATTACAAAAATAATAAATCCATCAGAAGTAGATTATTCAATAATAACTCTTATTATAATAACAGTTGCAGTTTTAACCAAGATTCTTTTAGGAACATATGTAAAAGGTATAGGAAAAAAAATAGATTCACATAGTCTGATGGCGTCAGGTCAAGACGCCTTGATGGATGCTGTTTTATCATTTACTACATTAATAGCTGGAGTATTAAATTTTATATGGCATATATCAATAGAAGGATATTTAGGTGTTTTAATTGGAATTTTTATTATTAAAGCTTCATATGAAATTTTAAAAGAATCCTTAAATTTGATATTAGGAGTAAGAGCTGATGGAGAACTTTCTAAAAGTTTAAAAGAAAGAATAAATCAATTTTCTGAAGTACAGGGGACTTATGATTTAAATTTGCATAACTATGGTCCATCAAATATTATTGGTTCGGCCCATATTCAAGTAAGAAATAATATGACAGCAGAAGAAATACATATTTTAACACGTGAAATTGAATATGCTATATATGATGAATTCAAAATAATTCTTACACTTGGAATTTATGCTGCAAATGATAAAGGCGAATTTGGAGAAATAAAGAAAGAATTAAATAATATTATAAAAGAATATAAAGAAATTTTGCAAGTTCATGGTTTCTATGTTGATAAATCAAAAAATATATTCTTTGATTTAATACTAGACTTTAAAGCTAAGGACAAAGAAAAAATAAAAAAAGAAATTATTACTAAACTTAAAGAAAAATATCCAAACTATAATTGTAATATTATTATAGATTTAGATGTAACAGATTAGAAAAGAAAGGGCTAAATATGGAAAATAATAAAAAAAATAATAAAGCATTAATAATAGTTATAATAATATCAGTCATATTAATAATTTCTATTTTTGCAATAGTTGCTGTTGCTATATTTGCAGCATTTGGTTTAAAAATGCTAACAGAAGAAACTGGTGATATTTCAGTAGATAATAGTAAAGTAGCAAATATATTAAATGAAAAAAATAAAAAAGATGAATTTTCAGATGTATATGGCGGATGGGAATATAATTCATATTATGTTTTTAATTCAGATGGGACATATCGTTGGTACAAAAGTTCTGATAATTTAAAAGATAATTATTATGAAGGGAAAATGGAAATCTTAAAGGGTGATGATGCTATACAAGAGTTAGGAATAAAATATAGTCAAGTTCTAACAGTTATGAGTAATTCAAAAGGAAATGTAAATTTGAATGATATATATTGTATAAAATTACATCCTACATATTTAATTAGTGGAGGGGTAAATAAAACATCAACTCTTACAGATGAATTCGATATGAAGTTACTTTTTGTTTATGTAAATGATAAAGAAGCGCAAGCTTATAATTATGCGACACAAGATACATTGTATTTGCATAAAAAATAAAAAACGTTATAGCGGGAGGAAAAATGTTTAAATTAGTATCAAATTATAAACCTACTGGCGATCAACCAAAAGCAATTGAATACTTATCAAAAGGAATTAAAGAAGGTAAGAAATTCCAGACGCTTTTAGGAGTAACTCGGTTCTGGAAAAACTTTTACAATGGCTAACATAATACAGCAAGTTCAGAAGCCAACATTGGTGTTAGCACATAACAAAACATTAGCTGGACAACTCTATTCGGAATTCAAAGAGTTTTTTCCTGAGAACAATGTTGAGTATTTTGTATCTTATTATGACTATTATCAACCAGAAAGTTATATTGCACAGACAGATACTTATATAGAAAAAGATTCATCTATTAATGATGAAATAGACAAGCTTCGCCATTCAGCAACTCTATCATTATTTGAAACAAGAGATGTAATAATAGTTGCATCAGTTTCATGTATTTATGGTTTAGGAGACCCTATAGATTATGAACAGATGATGTTATCACTAAGACCTGGAATGAATAAATCTAGAGATGATGTAATGAAAAAATTAATAAGTATGCAATATACACGAAATGAAATAGATTTTAAAAGAGGAACATTTAGAGCCAAAGGAGATGTTTTAGAAATCTATCCATCATCTGAAAGTGAATCTGCAGTTAGAATTGAATTTTGGGGAGACGAAATAGAAAAAATAAATGAAATAAACCCTTTAACAGGGAAAATTATAGGATTAAGAAAACATATATTAGTACCACCCGCTTCTCAATATGTAACAAGTAAAGAGAAAATGACTAAAGCAATAGAAACAATAGAGCAAGAACTTGATGAGCGTATAAAATATTTCAAATCTCAAAATAAGCTAATAGAAGCTCAAAGAATAGAAGAAAGAACAAATTTCGACATAGAAATGATGAAAGAAACAGGATTTTGTTCTGGAATAGAAAATTATTCAAGACATATAAGTCAAAGACCTGCAGGAAGTCCACCATATACATTATTTGACTATTTTCCAGATGATTTCTTATTACTAATAGATGAATCCCATGCAACAATCCCACAAGTAAAGGCAATGTATAATGGCGATAAAGCAAGAAAAGAATCACTTGTAAATTACGGTTTTAGACTTCCATCAGCCTTTGATAATAGACCACTAAAATTTGAAGAATTTGAAAAAAGAATAAATCAAGTAGTATTTGTTAGTGCGACACCAGCTGATTATGAGAAAGAACATTCTAAAGAAAATGTTGTTGAACAAATTATTAGGCCTACTGGATTACTAGATCCGAAAATAGAAGTAAAACCAGTTGCAAATCAAATAGATGATTTATTAGAACAAATTAGAATAAGGACTAAAAAAGGTGAAAGAGTATTAGTTACAACTCTTACAAAAAAAATGGCAGAAGATTTGACCGCTTATTTAAAAAGTTTAGATATAAAAGTAAATTATATGCATTCTGATACAAAGGCATTAGAAAGAATGGAAATAATAAGAAACTTACGTTTAGGAGAATTTGATGTTTTAGTTGGTATTAATTTACTTAGAGAAGGTTTGGATATTCCAGAAGTTTCATTAGTTGCAATACTTGATGCAGATAAAGAAGGTTTTTTACGTTCAGAACGTTCTTTAATCCAAACAATAGGACGTGCTGCAAGAAATACAAATGGAACTGTTATAATGTATGCTGATGAATTAACAGAAAGTATGGAAAAAGCAATATTTGAAACAAATAGAAGAAGAAGGATTCAAGAAGAATACAATGAACAACATAACATTACTCCACAAACTATAAGAAAAGATGTAAGAGATTCCATAAAAGCAACAATACTTGAAGATATAAGTGTAGAATATAAACTTGAAAAAGAAGAAGATATTAAAGAAACTATTTCTAAACTTACTGATGAAATGTTAGAATATGCCGCTTCTATGGAATTTGAAAAAGCAGCAGAAATAAGAGATAAAATTAAAGAATTAGAAAAAATTTGTACTTGAAAAAACAAAAGTCAGTGGTATAATATTAAATGTTGATTAATATTATTAATTAAGTCAGTTCAAATGAACAATTATGAAAGGAGTATATAAAATGGAACGGTATTATTCATCCATAATATTTATAATATTAGCGATGTTGTTAACTACAATTATTCACTTGGTCGATAACGAAACATTGTCTCGGAGAGCAAAAAAAGAGTTTACATGTATTGCAATTCTTATTTTGGTTTGTACTATATGTGAATTTTTGGGAATTTATTTAAATGGGACTGATACTCATTATGTTACAATTCATGGTATTATAAAAGCTATTGAGTTTTCAGGAGCCCCTATTATTCCTATATTATACGTTAAAGTTGTTAGTGCGAAAGATATGAAAATGAAATGTAAATCTATAATATTAGGAGCATTGATATTAAATGTAGTGTGTGAATGTATTAGTATTTTTACTCCATTTACATTTTATATCGATGAGAATAATATATATGTACATGGTAAGTTTTATATTCTTTATGTACTTACATATTTTTCGGGAATAATATTTTTTATCTTTGAGTTGTTTAGGTATACGGCTAAATATCAGCGTAGAAACAATACAACCTTATTGGCAATTGTTATTTTTTTGATTTTAGGTTTCTCTGTTAGGATTTTCTACGAAAATATTCATACTGATTGGTTAGTAGTATCCATATCATTATTGTTATTCATAATTTATTATAGTGATTTATCTTTAAAGGTCGATCCTTTGACATCTTTGTTAAATCGCAAATCTTATGAAAATAGATTAAAGAAAATAGATTATGAAACAGCAATTATATTGTTAGATGCAGATTATTTCAAAAATATCAATGACACATATGGACATCAATTTGGAGATAAAATTTTGAAAATTATTGCTAAAACAATACTGCAAGCATATGGAAAATATGGATACTGTTATCGTATTGGTGGCGATGAATTTTGTGTTATATTGAAACCAAGAAAACTTGAAGAGCTCATTAGTAAGCACAAAAATCTGTATAACAAGTGTCAAATTATTGACATTCTGAATAATGACTTTGACGAATTGTTGGTTAAACAATATGAAGAATTTCCAATGCTAAAAAATGGTGTTTCTAAAGGGTATGCAATATACTATGAAATTAGTAGTGAATTTGATCATACATCACATACAATAAATGAAGCCATAAAAATAGCAGATGAAAGAATGTATAAAGACAAACAAAGAAGAAGAAAAACTGTATAATTTTATTACTTATCTTATTGGGAGAGGATATTTTCCACTCCCTTTTTCTTTAAATTTTTTTGATATAAGTAAAAAGTTAATTGACATATAAAAAAAAACATATATAATATAAAGAAGAGCAAAATAAAAGGAGGAATAAAGAAAATTGTCAGATTATAATTTTAAAGAAGTAGAAAAAAGTTTAAGTAGTGCTTTAATAGACGATTTTAGAGGATTTTTATTAGAAGGAACTCAAAGGCTAGAAGTAGCTGATAACGACTACCATGAAAGCGTTGCTCGTAGAGAAATGTCAAAAGTTCCTGGATGGGAGTATGTTAGTGGAAGTGGGCAAATTGCAATGGATGAATTTATGAACGAAAAAAGAGCAATATATATAACCAAAATTCCTATTAATCCAAAAAAAGATGAGTTTTCTAGAACAGTTGGATATATAAAAGCTTCATTTCCTAATATAGCAAATTATAGAGGAGTAAAAAAACCAGAATATGTAATTCTTAGAGAAATTGCATTAGGAATGGGATATAATGTAGATGAACATACATTATTAGAAAAAAAAGAAGGAGAAAAAGGGACACCTGTTAAAATAAAAACTTTTAAAGCTGAAATGAAAGTAAAAGAATATCCTGAAATTACTATGTCACATGGTAGAAACATTGCAGAAGGAGATAAGCCTGTTTTTGATAGTCAAAATAACATTATTGGATTTATTTCTAAAGGAAAATTTATTAATATACATAATTGTGAAAGATATGCAGGTATACATCCTAAAAAACATGAAAATAAATTAAATGATGATATTTCAAACAATGATGAACCTAATAATCTAGATGAAATATAAGCTAAAGGATTTCCTTTAGCTTTTTGGTTTTATTATAAAAATAATTAAAAAAATATTGTCAAAAAAAATCATTAATGATAAAATTTATGAAGTAAAAAAGAAAGGTTGGTAAAAATTATGAATATTTTAAAATTAGCAGATTTTGAAGTAAAAGAAATTGAAGAAATATTAGAAAATGCAGCTGCTTTTAAAAGTGGCAAAAAAAAGATTAACTATAATGGAGAAAAAATTATAGCTAATCTTTTTTTTGAGCCTTCAACAAGAACACATTATAGTTTTGAAACGGCAGAATTAAAATTAGGATGCAAAACAATGAATTTTGAAGCAGAAACGTCAAGCATGAAAAAAGGAGAAACTTTATATGATACTGTAAAAACTTTTGAAAGTCTGGGGGTAAATGCTGTTGTTATAAGACATAAAGAAGATGAATATTATAAACAATTAGCAAATATAAAAATTCCAATATTAAATGGGGGAGATGGAACAAAAGATCATCCATCACAATCTCTTTTGGATTTGTATACAATAAAAGAAGAATTTGGACATTTCGAAGGACTTAAAGTACTAATTGTAGGAGATATAAAACATTCAAGAGTTGCTCATTCAAATATAAAAGTAATGGAAAGATTAGGAATGAAAGTATATACTTCAGGCCCAGAGGAATATAAAGATGATGATTTAGAATTTGTTAATTTTGATGAATATTTACCTAAAGTAGATGTTGTAATGCTACTTAGAATACAATTAGAAAGACATGAAAAAGACACAATAGTAAATAAAGAAGAATATAATAGTAAATATGGATTAAACAAGAATAATATAAATAAAATGAAAGGAAACGCTATTATAATGCATCCAGCGCCATTTAATAGAAATGTAGAAATTACAGATGAAATAGTTGAATGTGACAAATCTCGTATCTTTAAACAAATAGAAAACGGAGTATTTGTTAGAATGGCTATGATTGAAAAGTCTTTAGAAAACATTTGAAATATTAATTTGAATATGCTATAATAAGGTCTGCACGCAATGTTGAAGGCCAGCAATGGCCATGACCACCGGATTTCCGGTAGATAGGGGAGAACAGATGAAATATATTTTCAAGTATTTCCTTAAACTTTTTTTATCTATACTTATCATCCGTTTGGCGGGTATCGGCATAGAAATTTCTTATGATAAAGGAGTTCCTTTAAAGTTCTCTATGCCAGTCTTTTTTATCTTTGGTCTTATAGTTTTAATTTTTTTTGTATGGGAAATTAATTCGATATATGAAGAAAGAGATAAAGAGAATACTAAAGATGAAAAAAAAGGGGAGAAACAATAAAGCTCTCAAAAATCAAAAAAACTTAGGACAGTTCCTAAGTTTTTTCTAAAAGTATTAAATTTGACAGATATTCGATTGTGTGCTAATATAAAGATATATATAAATAGAAAAGAAGGAATAATTATGAAATTTAGAATATTTTTAAACCAATTACATCATCATCGTAGGAGCTTGTAACTATAGCTATTAGTTAGCGTAGGTACAGGCTTAATGTCATGTGCCTACGATAGTTTAAAAATATTTTTAATAGATACATTTTTAAAGACTATTTGTAGGAAGTAAAAATTTTTACAAGTAGTCTTTTTGTGTATCTATTTTTTGGTTTTAAATATAAAACTTTGTAATTATTCGAAAAGAAAGGATTGATTTTTATGAAAAATTTAAAATTACAAAATGTAAAAGGAAGTTATGATTATGAAAGTAAGGAACAAATTATTAGAAATTATATTTCTGATACATTAAGAGAGGTTTTTGAAAAATATGGATATAAACCTTTGTCAACATCAATTATATGCTATTATGATTTATTAGCATTAAAATATGATGAAGATAATGATTTATTAAATGAAATTTATAAGGTGACAGACCAAGCAAATAGAAAGTTGGCTTTAAGGTATGACTTAACAGTTCCATTTGCTAAATTTATAGCAAGTAATCAAAATATTAATTTGCCATATAAAAGATATGAAATAGGTAAAGTATTTAGAGATGGGCCTGTAAAACAAGGAAGACTTAGAGAGTTTATTCAATGTGATGTTGATTGTGTTGGAATAAAAGGACAAATGTTAGAAGCGGAATATATTAGTTTATTTGTTGAAGGCTACAGCAAATTAGGCATTGATATTACAATAAAATATAATAATAGAAAAATAATGTCAGGACTACTCGAAACCTGTAAAATAGAAGAAGACAAGATTAGTCAAACTATAACGATAATAGACAAATTTGAAAAGTTAACTAAAGAAGAAATTAAAGTAGAGTTTATAAAAATTGGGTTACAAGAAGAACAAATAGAAAAACTAATTAGTTATTTAAACATGAGTTTTAACGAATTGCAACAAGAGTTTTCAGAAACAAAGAATGTATTATTGCAAGAAGGTATTAAAGAAATGACAGAATTAAACGAATATATTGAAACACTTGGATTACAAAAATATGTACAATTCTCTTGTTCACTTGCAAGAGGTCAAGAATATTATACAGGAACAATATTTGAAGTATATGAAAAAAATGGAAAAATTAAATCAAGCATAGGAGGAGGAGGTAGATATGACAAAATAATAGGAGATTTTATTGAAGACGGAAAAGAATATCCTGCATGCGGCATAAGTTTTGGGTTAGATTCTATATATGAAATTATTAAAGATAGAGAAAATTTGAAAAATACAAATACAGATGTTTATATTATTCCAATGGGAAATAATATTGAGGCGTTAGAAATAGCTAATGTTTTAAGGAAAAAAAATATAAATGTTGACTTAAAGATGAATAACACTAAATTAAAAAAAGCTTTGAATTATGCAAATGCAGAAAAAATACCTTTTGTAATTATTGTTGGAGAAGATGAATTAAAAGAAAATAAATTTATTTTTAAAGATATGGTAAATGGTTTACAAGAAAAGCTTGAATTAGAAGAAATAATAAAGAAGGTGTTTTAATATGAAAGAAGTTAAATATTCAATCTATAGACCAGCTGGAAATGATACAGCACTGGTATATGGTGTGTATTATAGTAAAAAAGAAAAAAAGATAATTAATGATGAAATTATGAAAAAACATTCTAATGTTGAACAAGTTGGTTTTGTTAGTTTAGATAAAAATCCAGAGTTGCAAATGGCAGGAGGAGAATTTTGTGGTAATGCAACTAGGAGCACAGCTTTTATGTATTTAAATGGTAAAAAAGGTGATTTAGAAATAATCATAAATTCCAATAATATAATAAATGCAGGTGTTTATGATAATAAGAAAGCTTGGTGTGAAATTCCGCTTCTTAACACTACTGATACTATAATAAAAAAAGATGATGGTATATTTATCGTAAAGAAGGAAAAGGCTTTATATAATCAAGTAGATACTAAAATTATATTTAAAAGTTTAAAATAAATGAGATATAAAATGGAAATGGAGGAAGGTTTTATGAAAAAGATACAAATTGGAATAATGGGAAGTGCAGCTGATTTAAACTATGGTGATGATGCAATTGAATTTGTAAAAGAATTAGGAAATTTAATTGCTAAAAGCGGTAACATATTAGTTTATGGTGCAGAAAAAGAATATAGTTCATTATCCACAAATGCAGCTATTGAAGCTAATAAAAATGGTGGGTTAACTGTTGGAATTACAGGTGGAAAAGACAAGTTAATTTATGGTGATTTCAGACCTGATATATTGATATCAAGTGGACTTGAAATTGGAGGGGGAAGAGAATTTACTTTGGTTCTTTCTTGTGATGTAATTATTGCAATAAGCGGAGGTTCAGGAACTCTTACAGAAATGGCAATTGCATATCAAGCGGGAATTCCAATTATAACTGTACCTAACTTTGGAGGATGGGCTAAAGATGTTTCTAATACATTTATTGATGATAGAAAAAGGCTTAAATGTATTGAAGCTACTACGCCAAAAGCTGCCTTAGAAGAAGCGCTTAAAGCTGTATATTAAAAAGATGTTTTCTTACTATATTGATTATTATCTTCTCCATCCTCATTAAATTTAACTTTATAGAAAAGATATAAACCATAAGTAAAAAATAAAATTTGTATAATTTGAATTTTATGCTTCAAATATGGTATAATAATGGTAATACGTAATAGTTGAAGAGTCTTATATGGCTCATAACCGCCGGTGTACCGGCAAGGAGGAAAAAAATGAAGATTTATTATGTGAAATTTGTATTGCATTGTGCTTTAGCAGTAGCACTACAAATATTTTTCTACATAGTCATGCGTAAGTTGGCTAGTATTGAATTAATTCCATTGAACAGTGTAATGCCAGCTCATACAATCTTCAGTATAGTTTGTTGTATGACTTGCATTAGTGATAACCTAAAAGCGTTAAAAGAAGTTACTGACAATAAAGAAAAAAAGTCAAAAACAAAGTAAAATCAATCTTTTAAACTGTAAAGAGCTCGGGATATTTCCCGAGTTCTTTCGTATAAAAAATATAATCAAAATACTACTAGCCAAAAAAATATTAATATGATATAATGTCAAAAGCAAATTTTTTATAAAAATAGGGAGGAAATATGTTAGAATTAAAAAACATAAAGAAAAGCTACAAAATAGGTGATATAGAAACAAAAGCCTTAGATGATGTAAGTGTAGCTTTTAGAAAAAAAGAATTTGTATCAATTTTAGGACCATCTGGTTCAGGAAAAAGTACATGTCTTAATATAATAGGAGGACTAGATAGATATGATTCAGGAGACTTAATTATAAAAGGAAAAAAGACAAAAGATTTTAAAAACAAAGATTGGGATGCATATAGAAATAACTCAATTGGATTTGTATTCCAAAATTATAATTTAATAGGGCATATAAGTGTTTTAGCAAATGTCGAATTAGGTATGACACTAAGTGGAGTTAAAGGAAAAGAAAAGAAAAAAAGAGCAATAGAAGTCTTAGAAAAAGTTGGACTAAAAGATCATATACATAAAAGACCAAATCAATTATCTGGAGGGCAAATGCAAAGAGTAGCTATTGCAAGAGCATTAGTAAATAATCCAGAAATACTTTTATGTGATGAACCTACTGGAGCTTTAGATACAGCAACTAGTGTTCAAATAATGGAACTAATAAAAGAAATATCAAAAGATAAGCTTGTTATAATGGTTACACATAATCCAGAACTTGCTAAACAATATTCAGACAGAATAATAGAATTTAAAGATGGAAAAATTTTATCTGATTCACATCCTCACGTAGAAGGAAAAAAACAAGATGAATTTAAACTAAAGAAAACAAGCATGAATTTCTTTACAGCACTTCATTTATCATTTAATAATATAAGAACAAAAAAAGGAAGAACATTTTTAACAGCTTTTGCTTCTAGTATAGGAATTATAGGAATTGCTGTAATATTAAGTTTATCAACTGGTTTTCAAACAAAAATTGATGGTTATATAAAAGATACAATGGATCAATTTCCAATAATTATTAATCAATCTTCTATGAAAATGGATGAAAGTGATATTACAGATACTCAAAACGAGATGTCTGACTTGGTTAAAGGCTCAAGAGAATATGCTGATAGCGACGAAATGTATGTTTATGATACAAGTATGGTAAGTAAAGTTCATATAAATAAATTAAATAAAGATTATATGGATTATTTATCAAAAGTAGATAAAGATATTTGCAATACAATAGGCTATATTTCACTTACAAAGCTAAATTTGGTTCGTAAAGACGCAGACAAATATAAAGATGTGAAAGTAGAGGGGGGAGTTAATCAAACAGCAAGTTCAGATGCTAGAGGAATGACATCTATAAACGCAACAACATACCCTAAAATGTTAGATGAAAATAGAGATTATTTAAAAGAGTATTATGATGTACTAGAAGGTGAATATCCAAGTAAAGAAACAGACGTAGTATTAGTAGTAGATTATAAAAATAGAATTTCTAAAGATACATTAAAAGCTTTAGGGTATGACGAAGATATAGAAAGTATGAAATTTAAAGATATTGTTGGAACTGAATTAAAACTTATTAGTAATAATGATTATTATGCAAAAACACCTTATGGAACATATACATTTAATACAGATTATGAAAAAATGTATAATTCAAAAGACTCTATAACATTAAATGTTGTTGGTGTTATTAGAGCAAAAGAAAGTGTAAAAATATCATTATTAGCAGATGGAATTGCTTATGGTAGTGATCTTAATAAATTGGTAGAAGAAAGAGCAAAAGATTCTGATATAGTTAAAGATCAAAAAGAAGTTGATTATAATATATTAACTAGAGAGCCTTTTGAAGTAGATGCTGTAAAAGATCAAATGATTTCATATTTTGGAGGAAGCGATATACCATTATTTGCTATCATATATCCAACATCTTTTGAAAGTAAAGATAAATTATGTAAATACCTAGACGAGTATAATGAAGGAAAATCTGATGATGATAAAATAATATATCAAGATTTATCTGAAACTATAACTAAAATGACATCTGGAATAATGGACGGAATTACTGCAGTATTAATTGCTTTTGCAGCTATCTCTTTAGTAGTAAGTTCAATTATGATTTGTATTATAACTTATACATCTGTATTAGAAAGAACAAAAGAAATAGGCATTTTAAAAGCATTAGGAGCTAGAAAGAAAGATATTACAAGAGTATTTAATGCAGAAACATTTATACTTGGAATTTTTTCAGGTGCACTTGGAATAGGAGTTGCATATCTTGTATCAATTCCAATAAATAATATAATCAAATCAATTGCTGATTTAGAAAATGTTTCTAATTTACAACCTATGCATGCTATAATTTTAATTATAATAAGTACTATAATTACTGTAATTGGTGGTTATATACCAGCAAAAATTGCTGCTAAAAAAGATCCTGTTGATGCATTAAGAACAGAATAAAAATAATATTAAAAATAGCAAGAATTTATCTTGCTATTTTTGTTGCAATTTTATAATTTACTGTGATATAATTCCAATGAAATTATTTAGATTTGGAGGGAAGTAAATGGCTAACTTTTTCGATTATATTGAATGGAGAGACATAGAAATATCTAAAGTAGAATTTAATGAAGTAGATAGTGCTATATTATCACGTTTTGCATATTTTCCACTTGAATATTTAGGCTTAGAAACTAAAAAAATGACAATTGAAGAAAGTTATAAAAAATTTAAGAAGTCAGAAAAAAAAGGACATGCAGTAATGCTTAGAGATTTAAAGTTTTTCCCAGTATTAGCCCAAAGTAAAAGATTTGGAAAACTAGTTATTTCTAATTTTGTTAGAAATATAGATACTGAAGTCGAAAAACAATTTTCTGCAATAGTAGTTGAACTACCAGATAACACCATATGTGTTTGTTATGAAGGTACTGATAATACCATTATAGGCTGGAAAGAAGATTTTAATATGAGTTACATGTCTCAAGTACCAGCACAAGTAGAAGCTGTTGATTATTTAAATAAAATAGCTAATATTTATAAAGATAAAAGAATAAGAATACTTGGACATTCAAAAGGTGGAAATTTGGCAGTATATTCTGCAATTTTTTGTAACAAAGATATTTTGGATAGAATAATTGAAATTTATAATTTTGATGGCCCAGGATTCCATAAAGAAGTCATAAATTCAAAAGAATTTAAAAATATAAAAAATAAAACCAAAAGATATATTCCTCAGGATTCTGTTATTGGACGATTATTAAATCATGATGGAGAAACTGTTGCTTTAAAAAGCTCTGAAACAGGAATTATGCAACATGATTCATATTCTTGGCAACTAATTGGAGATCACTTTATAGAAGATAAAACTACAACATCAAGTGAATATATAGACACAACATTAACAGATTGGCTAAACAAAGAAAGTCAAGAGCAAAGAGAAAGATTTGTAAACATATTATTCGAAATTATAAATACAACTGGAGCTACAACATTAGCTGAAATGAGTAGTAAAAAATTAGAAACGGCTCAAGTATTATTAAAATCATATAGCAACATAGATAAAAAAGATAAAGAATTATTATCAAAATCTTTATCAATCTTATTTCAAGTAGCAAGAGAAAATATTAAAATTCCAAAACCTAGCCTTGCTAAATTACCTAAGCCAGATTTTAAAAAATTACCTAAAGATTTAAAATTATTTAATAAGAAAGGAGAAAAATAATATGTCATTTATTGATAATATTAAAAACAGAGCTAAACAAGACATTAAAACTATAGTATTACCAGAAGCGGAAGATATTCGTACTTTAAAAGCAGCTGAAACAGCATTAAAAGAAAAATATGCTAAAATTGTATTAATTGGAGATACAGAAAAAATTTTAGCTAAAGCTAAAGAAAATAGCATTAATATTGAAGAAGCGGAAATTATTAACCCTACTAATTCCTCAAAATATGAAGAATATGTGAATTTATTATTCGAAATAAGAAGTAAAAAAGGTATGACAATGGAACAAGCAAAAGAACTTGTGAAAGACCCTGTATATTATGGAATGTTGATGTTAAAAGATGAAAACACCAATGCTGATGGATTAGTTTCTGGTGCAGTTCATTCAACATCAGATACATTAAGACCTGCACTTCAAATTCTAAAAACACAAGAAGGAACTAAACTTGTTTCTGCATTTTTTGTAATGGTAGTCCCAAATCCAGAATTTGGTGAAAATGGCACTTTTGTATATGGAGATTGTGGCCTAAATCAAAATCCGAATGAAGATGAATTATCTGAAATTGCAATATCATCTGCAAAAAGTTTTGAACAATTAGTACAAAAAGAACCAAAAGTTGCTATGTTATCTTATTCAACATATGGTAGTGCAAAATCAGAATTAACAGAAAAAGTTATAAATGCAACAAATCTTGTAAAGGCAAAAGCACCTAATCTAATTGTTGATGGAGAACTACAAGTAGACAGTGCCATAATACCAGAAATTGCAAAATCCAAAGCACCAGGAAGTCCCGTTGAAGGAAAAGCAAATGTACTTATATTCCCAGATTTAAATGCAGGTAATATAGGTTATAAACTAACCCAAAGATTAGCAAAAGCAGAAGCTTATGGACCACTTTGTCAAGGTATTGCAAAACCTGTTAATGATTTATCAAGAGGTTGCAGTAGTGAAGATATTGCTGGTGTAATTGCAATAACTGCAGTTCAAGCACAAGTTAAATAATTTTCAACAGGGACGGTCCTTTTTGAAAATTCAAAATAATAAAGGGGAGAAAAAATATATATGAAAATACTAGTTTTAAATTCTGGAAGCTCATCATTAAAATATCAAATAATTGATATGGAAACAAATGAAATGTTAGCTAAGGGATATTTTGAAAGAATAGGACAAGCCAATTCATTTCTTACTCATAAAGTAAATGGCATAAAACATAAATTTGAAAGAACAGCTTTAAATCATGAAGAAGCAATAAATTTTGTTTTAAATAGATTAACAAATGACCATTATGGAGTTATAAAAAGTTTGGACGAGCTAGGAGGAATAGGGCATAGAATAGTACATGGTGGTGAACACTTTTGCAAAGCTACTTTAATTACTGACGAAGTAATTGAAGAAATAAGAAAAAGTTCTGATTTAGCTCCACTTCATAATCCTGCAGCTATACTTGGTATAGAAGCTTGTAAAAAAATTGTCCCAAATATAAAAATGGTTGCAGTGTTTGATACAGCATTTCATCAAACTATAGATAAATCTAAATACATATACAGTATTCCTTATGAATATTATGAAAAATATGGTGTGAGAAAATATGGTTTTCATGGCACGTCACATCAATATGTAGCATATAGAATAGCTGAAATTTTAAAGGAAGATATTAATAATTTAAAAATTGTAAATTGCCATTTGGGGCAAGGTGCAAGTATATGTGCAATAAAAAATGGAAAATCTGTTGAAACAAGTATGGGATTAACTCCCCTTGGAGGAATTCCTATGGGGACTAGAAGCGGAGATTTAGATCCATCTGTTTTAACATATTTAATGAAAAAAGAAAACTTAAATGCAGAAGAAATGGAAAATGTTTTAAACAAAAAATCTGGTGTATATGGTGTATCTTCTGTTTCAATGGATTTTAGAGATATTGAAAATGAAGCTTTAGCAGGAGGAACTCATGCAAAGCTGGCTCTTGATATATTTCATAATGAAATAGCAAAATATATTGCAAAATGCGCTGTTGCAATGGGAGGAATAGATGTAATTACATTTACTGCAGGAGTAGGAGAGAAAAGTCCTTATTCAAGAAAAGAAATATGTAACAGATTAAAAATTTTTGGTGCTGAGTTAGATGAAGAAGCTAATCAAACAAGAGGAGAAGAAAAACTAATTTCAACTTCAAATTCTAAAGTAAAAATATACATAGTTCCAACAAATGAAGAACTTATGATTGCAAAAGAAACAGCACAAATTATATCATAAATTTAAAAAAATTTTCAACAGGGACGGTCCTTTTTGAAAATTCTATATAATTAAAATATTTAAATATAAACTAGGAGGAATAAAAATGAAAATATTAGTTTTAAATTGTGGTAGTTCATCACTAAAATATCAATTAATAAATATGGAGAAAGATGAAGTTTTAGCATCTGGAAAATATGAAAGAATAGGAGAAGATGAAGCTTTTATAACACATAAAGCTCATGGACAAAAAATAGAAATAAAAAACCCTGCTTATAATCATGAAGAAGCTATTGATTTTACATTAAAACAATTAACAAATCCAGAATATAAAGTTGTAGACTCATTAAACGAAATTAATGCTATTGGACATAGAGTTGTTCATGGTGGAGAATATTTTAAGGATTCTGTTGTTATTACAGATGATGTCATAGCAAAAGTCGAAGAATGTGCAGAGCTTGCACCACTACATAATATTGCTGCTGCTCAAGGAATGAAAGCTTGTAAAAATGTTATGCCAGGAAAACCAATGGTAGCAGTTTTTGACACAGCTTTCCATCAAACAATGCCAAAAGATAAATATATATACCCAATACCTTATGAGTATTATAAAAAATATGGTGTTCGTAAATATGGTGCACATGGTACATCTCATTCTTATGTTTCAAAAAGATTAGCAGAAATTACAAATACACCAATTGAGAATTTAAAAATAGTTACTTGCCACTTAGGACAAGGTTCAAGTATATGTGCTGTTGAAGGTGGAAAGTCAATAGATACAAGTATGGGATTAACACCTCTTGGAGGAATACCTATGGTTACTAGAAGTGGAGATTTAGATCCATCTGTTGTAACATATTTAATGAGAAAAGAAAATCTATCAGCTGATGAAATAGAAAATATTTTAAATAAAAAATCAGGTGTTCAAGGTATATCTGGCTTAGCTCCAGACTTTAGAGTTATTGAGTCAGAATCTTATGGAGATAATGAAAGAGCAAAACTTGCTATGGATAGCTTTAAATACTCTGTTGCAAGTTATATCGCGAAATACGCTGTAGCAATGAATGGTGTTGATGCAATAATTTTTACAGGTGGTGTAGGAGAGAACCAAATAAATATTAGAAAAGGTATTTGTGAACAATTAGAATTTATGGGAGTTAAATTAGATGTAGATGCAAATAATATGAGAGGCGAAGAAAAAATGATTTCTACATCTGACTCTCCTGTTAAAGTTTATGTTATTCCAACAAATGAAGAACTTATGATTGCAAGAGATACTGAAAGGTTAACAAAATAACTTTTAATTTACAATTAATAATGTGGGCATATATATTATTTCATACAATATGAAGTAATATGGATGCCCACTTTTATAATGCATAATAGCAAAAAAATAAAAATATAAAAAACATTTATTTACATAATTTCATATTATATATAAGAAAGGAGGAAAAAATATTGGAATTAATTAATCTAAAAGTTGGATTTGCACTTACTGGCTCTTTTTGTACATTTAATAAAACTATTCCCATAATAGAAGAGTTAGTAAAAAAAGGAGCTGATGTTTTGCCTATAATGTCATATAATGCATATAACATGAATACAAAATTCGGAAAAGCAGAAGATTTTAGAAATAGAATAGAAGAAATAACAAATAAAAAAATAATCCATTCCATAATTGATGCTGAACCAATAGGTCCAAAACAAATGACTGATATTTTAGTTGTTGCACCTGCTTCTGGAAATACAATGTCAAAAATTGCAAATGACATAACAGACACCCCTGTTACAATGGCAGTTAAATCGCATTTAAGAAATAATTTACCAGTAGTAATTGCACCGTCTACAAACAATGCTTTGAGCGGAAATGCAGAGAACATAGGCAAATTGCTTAATAGGAAAAACATATATTTTGTACCTTTTAAGCAAGATAACCCTATAACCAAACCACGTTCAATTGTTTTTGACCCTGAATACATTATAAAAACCATAGAATTTGCTACACAAAATGAGCAAATACAACCAATAATTTTATGAATATAAATTTGAAAAATCTAGTTGAAATAAAATAACGTATAATGTATAATTAAGTCGAATTAAGGGGGATAATATGAACAAAATTACAAAAGAACCAACTATAAATCAATATACAAAAAAACGAAAAGCTTTTATGATTGGTAACTTAAGTCTTTGGAAGTTATTTGCTTATTTTGTTGTTTATAGTATTGCAGGATTTATTATAGAAACAATTTTTGGAATAGTTAGAACACGGTTATTTAGAAAGCAGACAAAGTTTTTTATATGGTCCATTTTGCGCTATATATGGCTTAGGTGCATGTGTTATGATTATAATATTACAATTCTTTAAAAAGAATGATTTTACATTATTTTTTGGAGGCATCCTAGTTGGATCTCTAACTGAATACCTAGTAAGTCTAATAGGAGAATGGTTATTTAATACAAAGTGGTGGGACTATTCAGGATTTCCACTAAACATAAATGGTAGAGTATGTTTATTATATTCGATATTCTGGGGAATATTAGCTTTCTTTTTATTAAAATACATTAACCCATTAATCGACAAATTCTTTATATTTATAAAACAAAAATTCAATTTAAATCTATTAAAAACTCTTTTACTTGGTATAGTCATATTTATGGCCCTTGATTATATAATCTCAAGTTTTGCAATAAGAGCTTTTTTATCACGAACAATAATAAATAATAATCTACAAGTATCAAATCAAACAAAAATACAAAATGAATATAGAATAATATATAGTACAAATTATATATCAAATTTTGTATATAAATATTTTGGAGATGAAAAAATGTTAAAAACATTTCCAAGGATAAAAATAGAAAAAAATAATGGAGAAATAATACAAGTTAAAGATCTTTATCCAAATATAAAAACATATTATATAAAATTGATAAATTAAAAAATATCCTCTGATATAAAAGAGGATATTTTTTATATTGTAATAAACTTCTTCTAGTATGAAGAGTTTTCGTACAAGATACATATAGGAATTGTTAGAATTCATTTTTTATAAATTAGCCAATGGATTACTTTCAACTGCATTTCTAACTTGAGAATTGTCTACATGAGTATAAATTTCAGTAGTTGAAATACTTTCATGTCCTAAAAGCTCTTGAAGAGCTCTTATATCAACTTGTCCATATTGATACATTAAAGTTGCTGCAGTATGCCTCAATTTATGTACAGAGCATTTTTTAGAATCTAAACCTGCAGCTGAAAGTTCTTTTTCAACTATATGTTGAACTGTACGTCTACTAATTCTAGTATGTCTCTCACTTAAAAATAATGCTTTGTATGAATTAGATGTATCTTTTTTTCCTTCTGGCTTAATTGCCAAATAGTCTTCAATGGCTTTCATACAAGCCTTGTTTAAATATATAGTTCTTTCTTTATTTCCTTTTCCAATTACCTTCATCTTACATTCGGAGAACTCTATATCTGAAATATTGATTCCAACTAATTCAGATAGACGCATTCCGCAATTTAAAAACAATGTGATAATTGCAAAATCTCTTTTTGCATTTCTATTTTCATCCTCATTAGCGGTAATTTCTAAAAGTTTTTTACTATCATCCAATGTTAAATATCTTGGAAGTCTCCTATCAAGTTTTGGATTTTCAAGATTTTGAGCAGGATTAATTTCTAATAAATTCTCCTTTTGTGTCAAATATTTAAAAAATATTCTTATGGTTGAAGCTTTTCTCGCTCTAGTAGCAGCTTTACTATGAAATGTGTTTGTCATAAAGGCAAGATATGCATGAATATCATTTAAAGTAATTTTTTTTAAAGTATTAATATCAATATCTTTAATATCAATACTTTCTAATTCAGTTTCTGTAGTTAAATTAAAATGAATCTTTATAAATTTTAAAAAATTTGTAATATCATAATTATATTCTTTTATAGAATTAGGCGATTTGTTTAAAATTGTTGCAGAATAGTCTAAAAAAGAATTTAAATAATCTGGGTTAAAATCTCTATTAATCATTTTTCTCATCTCCATTTATTACAAAAGTGACTATTGCGTGACTATCCATATTGTCGTGAAAATAATAATTTTTGTAGCATAAATTATACTCAATATTATAATCATTTTTATTTAGCAAAATTATTATAACACTCTTATCAGGATTTTGAAAAGCTGTAACTTGAATATTTTCGGTATATCTACTAAATGCTATTCTTTTTGCACCTGGTTTAATATATTTACCAAATTGTGCAATATAATAAAAAGAAGGAGTCTTTATATAATCAGTTTTATCTTCATTAAGCATAATAGGGGAGTTACAGTAATTGTTTTTATGATTAGGACCACCATTATAATCAAGAAGAATATTCCAATCGATAAAAGCATTCGTTCCATTATTAAAATCTCCAATAATTTCATTTGCATACAATTCACCATTAAACAATTCATCTTTTGGATTGAAGTGTGAGTAGCCGGTACATCCTTCTGTATGAAACATTAATTTACTAGGGAATAGGTCATGTACTAATTTAATATTTTCAAAATGAGATCCTGTATACCAATGAAATGCAATACCATATATATATTCATTAATTTCACTATCAGAAATAGTATTAAAAACTCTATATAGCATATTATCTTTATTGTGATCCCATATAAAAATTTTTGTATTTAAATTATTTGCTTTTAATTTAGGGTATAAATAATTTTTTATAAAATCAGCCTCTTCAGAAGCGGAATAGATGCAAGATTCCCATATTTGAACCGCATTAGGTTCATTTTGAACAGTAATATAATTAATATCAATATTTCTTTTTTGGTATTCTAATATATATTTTGTTAAATATTCTGCATATAAATCTTTATATCTATCTTGTAATTTTCCGCCAAATCTTAGCATTTTATTATTTTTCATGAAACTAGGTGGAGACCATGGAGTAGCTAAAAATTGTATATTTGAAGAATTTGATTTTGCTTTTTCTATAATAGGTATAATATATTTTTCATCTTCATCAATATTAAAATCAGATAGATCTTTTTTATTTGAATATGAATAAGAATGTGTCGAAAAATCTGAACTGCCAATTGGAAGTCTTAAAATCGAATAATTCAAGCCTTCTTTTGAAAAATATTCATTAATTATTTCATTAGCGACATTTTTATTTACATTTGATAATAAATATCCTGCACTTTGTGTAAGAGCAGCACCAAATCCTATAATTTCTTGGAATTTTATTTCAGGATATATATTTATTCTTTCATTTTCTATTTTTTCATTATTAGAATGCATCTTTATATTAATAGATTTATGAAGATACATATTCCTTTTTATATTTGTTTCTATTTTGTCTATATTCATTAAAATCAACCCCTAAACTTAAAATTATTATATAATAATATATAAAAAAAAGAAATACTAAAACAAAATATAAATAAAAAATAAGTCTCACTAAAAACATTGTTTTACAGTTAAAAAATCTTGCAAAAAAATAGTAAATATTTGTCAATAACTTTTGAAAATGTCCCAAAAATTTCTAAACATTAGCGGGAAATTATTCTCGCTAAAATGGACATTTTATTATATTAATCTTGAGTCTTTCCGCTCGCCGCGGAGGCAGGCTCAAGATTTTTTGTATATTTT
>JAFRDD010000036.1 GCA_017404025.1 Clostridia bacterium | reverse complement strand
GGAAAATTAAGTCCAAAAGATTGTTATTCAACAATCTTTTGGGCTTTTTATGTTATACTTAATTTATTAAATAATAAGGGTGATTAGAGTGATAAAAAAGCAAGAAACAATGATTTTAAGTGAATATACAGGAATTTATGATTTGGTTGTTCCCAAAGACAATATGCTGAGAAAAATTAATGAATTAATTGACTTTTCATTTGTTTATGACGAACTTTCTAATAAATATTGTTCTAATAATGGTAGAAATGCTATAGATCCAATTCGTATGTTTAAATATCTTTTATTAAAGTCTATCTTCGATTTATCAGATGTAGATGTTGTAGAACGTTCAAAATATGATATGTCATTTAAGTATTTTCTTGATATGGCACCAGAAGAATCAGTTATAGATTCAAGTTCTTTAACTAAGTTTCGCAGGCTAAGACTTAAAGATATAAATATATTAGATATGTTAATAAATAAGACGGTTGAAATTGCCCTTGAAAAAGGAATTATTAAATCAAATTCTATTATTGTTGATGCTACGCATACATCGGCTAGATATAATCAAAAATCACCTATAGAAATATTAAAAGAGCGTTCTAAAAAATTAAGAAAATCTGTTTATGAAATAGATGAAAATATAAAAAAGACTTTACCCAAGAAAAATTTAACAGATGATATAGAATCTGAAATTAGATATTGCCAAAGGCTAGTTAAATCTATTGAAAAAAATGATGTCGTTTCATCTTATCCAAAGGTTAAAGAGAAGTTAAATACATTAAAGGAAAATTTAGATGATAATATTTATCACATGCAGGCTTCCGCCGACGCGGATGCAAGGATTGGACATAAATCAGCTGATTCATCATTTTTTGGATATAAAACACATATTGCTATGACTGAGGAAAGAATAATAACAGCTGCAACTATTACAACAGGTGAAAAAAATGATGGCAAAGAATTAGAAGCATTAATAACAAAAAGTAAGGAAGCAGGTATGAATGTTGAAACTGTTATTGGAGATGCTGCTTATTCTGAAAAAGGTAATATTGAATTCGCAAATAAAAATAATATAAAACTTGTATCCAAGCTAAATCCTTCTGTAACACAAGGTTTCAGAAAAAAAGAAGATGAATTTCAATTCAATAAAGATGCTGGAATGTACGTATGTAAAGAAGGTCATATGGCTATTCGTAAAGCTCGTCAGGGAAAGAAGAATGTAGCTGCAAATCAAATGGATACTTATTATTTCGATATAAACAGGTGTAGCATTTGTCCACAAAAAGAAGGATGTTATAAAGATGGAGCTAAAAGTAAGACTTATTCCGTTACTATAAAAAGCAATATCCATAAATCTCAAATAGAATTTCAGAAAACTGAATATTTTAAAGAAAAATCAAAGGAACGTTATAAAATAGAAGCAAAAAATAGTGAATTAAAGCATAGACATGGATATGATATAGCATCATCTTCAGGTCTAATTGCCATGAAAATGCAAGGTGCGTTAGCAATATTCACGGTAAATGTTAAAAGAATATTGAAGTTATTAGGATAGAAATCCTAATAAAGCACAAAAAACTAAACAAAAAGGGAGTTAATGTAACTAAAATTTATTAGTTTAATTAACTCCTTTTTGATTTTGGAATAGCGCACTAGAAAAACTTAAAGTTTTTCAGTGCCCTC
>JAFRDD010000008.1 GCA_017404025.1 Clostridia bacterium | reverse complement strand
ACAGCATTAAGTTCAGCAGTAAAAAGTGATGCAAATGTAATAGCAAAGGGAGCACCAGATTTAGAGTTATGGGTAAATAGCTGGAATGCAAGTTATCCAGCAGATACTTTATATACAAAATATGAAAACCCAGTAACAGGACAAACATTTGATGGATGGTATGTAGGAGATTCAGCAAATCCAACTACAACATATATTTCTGTATCAAGTAAAGCAGGATACAATAATACATTATATTATCCACATCAAGTAGCTGAAGCAAGTTGCTGGGGATACTGGTTGGCTTCGCCTTCTGCTCGTGGCGATAACTCTGTGATGCGTGTGAGCTACGGCGGCTATGTTCGCTACGACGGCTATGACAACTCTGGCTATGCCTTCCGTCCGGTAGTTCGTCTACCATCTAGTATCGTAAATCAATAGAAAAGAAGGTAAAGTAGAAAAAAAGAATTTGTGCAAAAATAAATTTAGAAAGAGCCAGGCAGGCTTTTAGGTCTGCCGGCTCCGGCAAATTAAAAATACAAAAGAAAGTAGGGTATAAAAATTTTGAATAACAAACAAAACATATACAACTATATAATAATATTTTTATTAACCATATATAATTTGGTATATCATTTTGTAATATTAAAACTATTTAAAAATGAAGAAGCAATTATTACAAGTGTATTTTTAATACTGTTATTTATAGCAAGTGTAATAATGTATGGATTTACTAAAGCAAAATTAAATCCATTCAAAAAAAAGACAGTAAGAAAAGTAGGAATTATAGTAGTGTTATCAATAGGGGTAACATATTGTATAGGAGCGTTTGTAGGATTTTTAAGAAATGGATATTCTTTAGCTCTAATAAATATAATAAAAAATACATTTACCCCAATATTTATAGCAGTATTTACAGAAATGTTTAGATATAACATTATACGAGCCAATAAAAACAAATTTAAAATGATAATATTATTTACAGCATTACTTACAATTTTAGAATTACAAATGAACACAGCAGCAGTATTAAGTTGGGGCTTAAGAGAAATATTTATAGTAGTAACAACTTTAATAATACCAGTTATAGCAAAAAATATGGTATTAAGTTATTTGAGCTACGAAGTAGGATATAAGCCATGCTTAATATATAGGCTAATACTAGAATTATACATATATTTTGTACCATATTTACCAAAATTTGGAGATTATTTAAATTCAATGTTTGGACTAATACTTCCAATGATAATATTTATATATACATCACAAGATGAAGAAGAAGCAAAAGGTATGGTACAACCAGAGTTCCAAGAGAAAAAATCAAAACTAGTAAAAATTCCAATATATATATTAATATTTACAGTTATAGCATTAATATCAAGAGTATTCCCAATATTTATGATAGGAATAGGCTCAGAAAGTATGACAGGAGCGATAAATAAAGGAGATGCTGTAATAGCTATAAAAGTTAAAGAAGAAAACATACAAGAAAATGATGTAATAGTATTTCAAACTCAGGATAAAGTATTAATACATAGGGTAGTAGAAATAGAAAATATAGATGGAGTAAATCATTATAGAACAAAAGGCGATGCAAATGGAACAAGGGACAATATAGATATAACAATGGATAAAATATATGGAGAAGTAAAACTTCGAATTCCATGTATAGCATATCCAAGTGTATACTTAACTGAATTTATGCAAAAGCATAAATAAAATATAAAAAAATCAAAAGGGAGAAAGGAAAACGAATGATGAGAACAAACAAAGATTATGAAAAAAAGGTACATAAAATATTAAAAACATATAATTCAATATTAGTAAAGTGCAAAAATATACCAGCACTATCAGACAAAAATATTGTAATGGTAGAAGATATAAATGGTATGATAAATGCACAAATAGAAACTAGAAAACCAATTTTATATTTTCAAGAAGAAAGATGTATATCATTTATATTACTAGATGGAGCAGAATGCTATGTTTATATAGTAAAAGAAAATGCGCAAATAGTAAGTAATGTAGAACATGTTATAAGTAGCTATGAATATGCAAAAAACACATTTGTAAAAGAAATTTTAACAAAAATAGAAAAAGTATTATTAAGTGTAAATAATGATAATGAAAAAATATTAACAGCAAATGAAATAAAATATCTTGAAAGTTTAAAAGAAAGCTCTGAAGAAAAAAGCCAAGTAAAGTTAAATGAGGATTTAAATAAAAATTCAAATGCAAATAGTTCTAATGAAAAAGATAAGGAAAATAACTTATACTTGGTACCTATAGAAAAGAAAAAGAAATTTGGATTTTTTAATAAAAATAAAAAAGCTAAAAGATTAAACACAGAAAAACCAGAGAGAAAAAGAAAAATAGGATGAGAAAAAATAAAATATGGAGGGATTTTGAATGAAAAAAATTCTTATAGTCAATTTCATAATAGCTGTAATTATTTTTACTATAGGCAATGTAAAGACTGTAGCTGCTAATGATTCAAGATGGGATTTGCATTTTGAAAATATAGAAATTACAGATGGAAGTATGGTTGCAGAGCAACAACCTACAATTAGTGGAAGTTCAAATTCAGAGATAAAGTATAGTGTAAATTTATCAACACCAGGAGAATTTTATGAATTTACAGTAGATGTAGTAAATAGTGGAAGTTTAGATGCAATGGTAAGTGAAGTAAACGATAATCAATTAACAGAAAGACAACAAAAATATTTATCATATGAAGCAACATATTTAAATGGAACAAAAGTAAAGAAAAATGATTTACTAAAAGCAGGAACAACAGCAAGGTTACGAATAAGACTAGAATATAAAAAAGATATTAATGAAGAAGATTTACCAAAAGAAAATACTAATATATTACTTTCTTTAAGTGCTTGTTATGTACAAGCTGATGAAAATGCAAATGATACACAAATAAATAAAACAGATGACAGTGCAAATGCTTCTACAAGTGATACTAAAGAAGATGAGAATAAGAGTAAAGGTATTTTAGGGACTATAAAAAATCCCAAAACAGGAGATATTATAATTGCTTATATAATTATTTTCATTTTAGCAGTAGTTGCATTAGTACTTGCTAGAAAAAAAACAAATAATGAAACAAAAAATAACAAAAGAAAAGAGGTGAAGATGTAAGAGTTAAACACCCAAAAATCACACAACAACATCAAATTGGGCTGACTTAATAAATAATGGAGAAATGAATGGAACAGCATTAAGCTCAGAACAAAAAGTAAATTCTTGGGCAAAGGGAATACCAACAGTGGATTTATGGGTAAATAGCTGGAATGCAAGTTATCCAAGTGATACATCATATATTAGATATGTAGATACAGAAGATATAGATGAAGAAAATTTTTGGGCAACAGGATATGCAATAGGAGATTCAGCAAATCCAACTACATGTCATTTTGATTTATCATATGAAAATATTAACAATACATTATACTTTCCTTGTCCAGAAAACTTGTTTGATGAGTATTGCTATGGATACTGGTTGGCTTCACCTTCTGCTTCCGGCGATGACGACGTGATGGCTGTGGACTACGACGGCTATATTATCTGTTCTAACTATAGCTACTACGGTAACTTTGGATTTCGTCCAATAGTTTGTCTACCATCTAGTATCGTAAATCAGTAGAGAAGTATGTCGTGTAAAAAAAAAAATATGCCAAAAGTAATTTTAGGGAGAGCCAGGCAGGCCACTGTGTCTGCCGGCTCCTCGCACCTTAATACCCGATACTTTTGTTCTAGATTTAGAGTAACAACGGTTGTAGGGACAAAAACTGCGACCCGCAGTCTTGAAAAATATATGAAAAAAAGCATAAGAATGACAATATTATGTCAAACTTATGCTTTTTTTAAATCCATTCACCAAACTTTTTCTTATAAATTTTCTTTGCAAATAAAGCAACAAAGCAATATAAAACAGGAACTCCTAATATAATTCCTAAATATTTTGGCTCAAGAGGTACTAAACCTATTAAACTTCCTAAAAAAGTATAAGGAACAATTATACCAATTGCACTCAATAAAATTGAAGAGGTATAAACCATTTTATGAGCATTGCTCTGTAAAAATGGTATTTTACTAGTTCTAATAATATGCATACCAATTAAATTAGAAACTATACTATAGCTAAACCATACAGTTTGAAATGTAGAAACATCTCTTAAACCAAAATTAAACCACATTATAGCAAAAACAATTAAATCAAACATAGAACTAAGAGGTCCCATAAAAAGCATAAAATGCAATAAACTTTTTACATTAAACTGTTTAGGAGTTTTTAAATATTCTTTATCAACATTATCAAAAGGTAAAGTTAATTGACCCAAATCATAAAGTAAACTTTCTACTAATAATTGAATTGGAGTTTCAGGCAAAAATGGGAGTAAAACACTGGCAATTATAATAGAAACAACTTCACCAAAGTTAAAGCTAACAGCCATTTTTATATATTTCATTAAATTACCAAAAGTTTTTCTACCGTTCTTGAACACCATCTAATAAAACATTTAAATCTTTTTCTAATAAAATAATATCAGCTGATTCTTTTGCAATATCTACAGCAGTATCAACAGAAATTCCTACATCAGAATTTGTAAGTGAAGGACTATCATTTATTCCATCGCCCATATATCCAACTATATTTCCAGACTCCTTTAAAAGGCGAACAATTCTAGCTTTTTGAATAGGCGACAATTTTGCAAAAATATTAGTATTTTTTAATAATCTTTTAACAGCCATATCTGGTAAACGTTCAATTTGATTTCCTAAAATAATATTTTTAGAATTAATATTAACTTTATTACATACACATCTTGTTACTTCAGCATTATCTCCAGTTAGAACAATTACACGAATACCAGCTTTATTTAATTTTTCAACAGATTCTTTAGCACTTTCTTTAGGTGGATCTAAAAATCCTATAAAGCCCATAAGAACCATATTTTTTTCTACCGATACGTCAAAGTTTTTAATAGAATTTATATCATTTTTTTGGCATACAGCAACTACTCTTAAACCTTCTTTGTTTAAAGATTTACTAATTTGCTTAATATTTTCTTTAATTTCTTTTGTTATTTTTGAAACTTCACCTTGATAATCAACCATTGTACAAATATTTAAAATTTCTTCTACTGCACCTTTAGTAATCATTTGTTTTTTTGTTCCATCTGTTACTATTACAGATAATCTTCTTCTTGAAAAATCAAATGGAATTTCATCAATTTTTGTATATTTTTTTTCAAATTCTTCCATTCCATTTTTTAAGCCTCTATCAATAATTGATTCATCCATATTGCTCTTTAATCCTGTTTGAAAAAAAGCGTTAATAAAAGCATGTTTTAAAATTCTAGTATCTTCATTTCCATTAATATCTAAGTACTTTTCTAAAACAATTTGATCTTTTGTTAATGTTCCTGTTTTATCAGTGCATAAAATATTCATTCCACCAAGACTTTGTATAGAGTCTAATTTTTTTACAATTGTCTTTTTCTTAGACATTTTTACTGCACCTTTTGAAAGACAAGATGAAAGTATAACAGGAAGAAGAAGAGGGGTTATACCAATTGCTATTGCAACAGCAAAAGTAAATGCTGTTAAATTATCATGTTTCCATGCATTTAAAATAAAAACAATAGGAATTAAAATTAGCATAAATCTAATTAATAATTTAGAAATTGATTCAATTCCTTTTTGGAAAGATGTTTTTGGTTTTCCAGAAGTTATAGTGTTTGCAACTTTTCCGAAATATGTTGAATCACCAGTTTTAATTACAACACCTTTTGCTGCTCCACTAATTACATTTGTTCCCATAAAACAAATTGTGTCTAAATCTGAAATGTTATCAATATTTTCCAATTTAATATCTGTGTTTACGGTTTTTTTGACATCATCTGATTCACCAGTAAGAGAAGATTGGCTTACATACAAATCCTTTGCTTCTAATATTCTTAAATCAGCTGGAATCATACTTCCTGCTGAAAGGTTTACAATATCTCCAACTACAACTTCGCGAATTGGTATTTTTATTTCTTTATTATCTCTAATTACAGAAGTAGTAGTTGCAACAAGTTCTTTTAATTTTTGTGCAGCTTTATTAGAACGATATTCTTCAAAAAATTCTAAAAAAGTACTAGTTAAAACTAAAAAAATTATTACCAAAATATTTGCATAACTTGGATTTTCTGGTAATAGTACATCTGTATAGATAAGTATAAAAACTATTCCTAGCAAAATCGCATTAAATGGACTAAATAAGCTACTGAAAAAGTAATTATACCACTTTTTAGGCTTTGACTGTTTAATTTCATTAAATCCTAAATTATGTAATAACAAACTTGCTTGATTACTTGATAAACCGTTTTTTAGACACTTCAAATTTTTTTATAAAATCATCTTTATTTAATGTACATTCTTTTCCATACATCTTAAGAGCTAGATTCTCTGAATTTTTATTTTCTTGCATTAGAAATACCTTCTTTCGTATAAGTTATTCTAATATATAGTATACCATTTTTAGAGGAATTGCAAACAACAAAACTGTAATAATATTACGGCATTATTACAAAAAAATGTCAATAACTTTTGAAAATGTCCCAAAAATTTCTAAACATTAGCGGGAAATTATTCTCGCTAAAATGGACATTTTATTATATTAATCTTGAGTCTTTCCGCTCGCCGCGGAGGCAGGCTCAAGATTTTTTGTATATTTT
>JAFRDD010000035.1 GCA_017404025.1 Clostridia bacterium | reverse complement strand
GATTGAAACACTCCTTCTTTTTAGTATGTTATTGTTAAGTTGATATGTTAATTATATACTAAAAAGTGGAGTGATTCAATAGATTTATAAATAAAAAAAGTCAGTATTTGCAATGCTTTTAGAGTTTTGCAAACGACAAATATATAATTTAAATGGGAAGTGATATACAATGGATGAAAATGAATTAATGAGTGAAAAATGAAAAAGAGCCCTCAAACAGAGGGCTCAATGAGGTTAGATGTTAGCATCGGTTTTAACGCTAGGAAATTCAAAATATTTTTCGAGATGCGTTAAGCGAAATTTACTGATTGTTCCATCGTTGTTAAGAAATATAATCTTTTTAGGTGAAACAAATATCATCGTGGAGTAAAATCTGCTGGAATGGTCTGTACATATCATGCAATGATAGGCCTTAAAGGCTTTTTCTAAAGCAGAAAAGTCATTTTTATAAAGATCTTCAGAGAGAGTCTTTATAGCTTTGCAATTAGACCAAATCGAGATTGAAGAGTTTGTTGCTTTTAAAGTAATTGTATAGTCTTCAAAACGATTAAAGACACTTCCGTATACCTTAGTTTTAGCAAATACGACGTTTTTGGAAATAGGGTAAAATGTTATCAAATTACCGTTGTCCCGTATTGTAAACATAAAAACCTCCTTGTGCTGTAAATATATGGCATTGCCACATGAATAATAACGAACATATATAGAATAACATATATTATGTGAATTGTAAAGCAATATCTAGAAAACAGTTGATATATTTGGAAAAAACATATATAATATATATTGTAAAAGATGTAGGGAGATGTAAGAATGAAAGTATCAGATTTTAAATACAATTTACCAGAAGAACTTATTGCACAAACACCAATAGAAAAAAGAGATGAATCTAGACTTATGGTATTAAATAGGAAAAAGCAAACAATTGAACATAAAACATTTAAAGATGTTATAGATTATTTGCAACCAGGAGATGTACTAGTTAGAAATAATACTAAAGTAATACCAGCAAGACTATATGGAAAAAAAGAAACAGGAGCAAATGTTGAATTTTTGTTATTAAATAATATAGAAGGAGATATTTGGGAAAGTATTGTAAGGCCGGGAAATAAACTTCATGTTGGTACAAAAGTTATTTTTGGAAATGGATTGTTAGTAGCGCAAGTTTTAGAAGTAATGCCAGGTGGAACAAGAAAAGTTAAATTTGAGTATAAAGGAATATTTAATGAAATACTAGATGAAATAGGATTAATGCCACTTCCACCATATATACATGAAGAATTAAAAGAAAAAGATAGATATCAAACAGTATATGCAAAATACAATGGTTCAGCTGCAGCACCAACTGCAGGTTTGCATTTTACACCAGAACTTTTAGAAAAAATTCAACAAAAAGGAATAAAAATTGCAAATGTCACTTTACATGTAGGAATTGGAACATTTAGACCAGTAAAAGTTGAAAATGTGGAAAATCATGAAATGCATTCAGAACATTATTATATAAAACAAGAAGATGTAGATATAATTAATAATGCAAAAAAAGAAGGACATAGGGTAATTGCTGTTGGAACAACATCTTGTAGAGTATTAGAGACAATAGCTGATGAAGATGGTTTTGTAAAAGCTACAGAGGGAGATACAAAAATATTTATTTATCCAGGATATAAATTTAAAATATTAGATGGTTTAATAACAAATTTTCATTTACCAGAATCTACGTTATTAATGTTAGTATCTGCTTTAGCAGGACGAGACTATATAATGAAAGCATATAATGAAGCTGTAAAAGAAAGATATAGATTTTTCAGTTTTGGAGATGCAATGATAATTATTTAATTAAGTGAAGAGAGAAGAGAGAAAAATGGATAAACAAACTAAAGAAACTATTGAAAAATTAAAAAAAGAAAAACAATACGATAAAATTTATGAACAATTTGGTAATGAAGCATATAGAAAAAATATTCCAAAAAGATTAAGAAAGCAAGAATTAAAAAAATTAAAACAAGAAAGAAAATATTTTGATATTTATAATAAATATGGAACTGCTGAATATGAAAAAGTACTAATAAAAGCAATGTATGAAGAAAGAAAAGAAAACAAAGGAATATTAAATGCATCATTGTGGAGGATAAAAGAAAATATAAGAAATGCTACGAAAAATCTTTTAATAGTAACAACAGGGACATTATTATTAGCACCACCTTCTATTGTTGTTACAGGAGCACAGTATGTTAAAGAAGAAACTGAAAAAAATAGAATTGCATATTCAAAAGAAATAGAAGATTATAACACAAAGATAGAAGAATATGCTAAAAAAGTAAATTCTATGAATTTAAGTGATGCGGAAATATTTATGAAAGTAATGAAAGATATGTGGGAAAATATCGAAGGATATGGAGTTCCTAAAAGAGATATAACAGGATTTTTGGAATTGGATTTAGCAACAGAAGAAGGTGTTGGCGTATGTAGAAATATGGCAACAGATGTAGCAAAAAAATTAAATGCAATAAACCCTAAATATAATGCAAGAACAATGGTTGTTATGCTGGGAGAAGAAGGAAAATATACTTGTGCAAATATAGAGCAAAAAATTGTAAAAAATGATGCAAATGCAAACAATCAAGAAGAAAAAGATGATAAAATGATAGATAAAATTTTGGAGAAAACATTTGGAAACCATATGGTAACTCTAGTAGATGAACCAGAAGATAATTTGATTTTAGTACTGGATCCCACTAATCCAGGAATAGGAATATACAAAGATGGCGAAATTACAATGTTAAATTCAGATAATGAGAATGGATTAAAATTTGAAGCAAAAGAATATTCTACATCATTTATGACAAAAGGAGGATTAGAAAATATTTCAGGGGTAATTGAAGATTATGCAAGAAGTTTTGAAAAATCAAAATTAAGTCCTAAAGAAATAGAAAATAAGTATGGATTAAAGGCACAAAATCATATACTAGATAAAATGAAAGAAAAAGATACTTTCATAAGATCATTAGAAGTAAAATTGGATAATGAAACAATTTATAGGTCACAAAATTATAAAGAAGAACAAAAAACAAAAGAAAAAGAAATGGGACAAGATGAAAATGAACGATAATAATATTTTATTTAAATAAAATACCTAAAGTTAAGTTACTTTAGGTATTGTGTTTATTGAAAAGTTTTACTTAATTTATTATAGCAATTTCTACACACTGGAATATATTCAGAATCACCTATATAAATATCATTGCTTTTTTGACCTCTAAAAAAAGAAAAAATGGCACTGTCATTTTTACAAACTTCACAAATAGATGTCATCATTTGAACATTATCTGCTAAGCACATTAAGTCTCCCATTTTGCCAAAAGTCTTTTTTTCGGCAGTTAGATTTAATCCTGAAATATAAAATTTTTTACCTTGTTCTGCCATTTTTTCGATAGTATCAATATTACCATTTAAAAATTGAAATTCATCAATAAAATAAATATCTGCATTATAGTTTTTTAAATCATCGATACAATCTATATTAATTGCATCTATTTTTTTGCCAGAGCGTGTCTGAATAACATTTTTTCCAAATCTGTCATCTAGAGAAGGCTTAAATACTTTTATATCTTTTCCAGCAATTAATTGTCTATCTAATTCATTTAGCATTTTTTGTGTTTTTCCGCATTTCATTGGACCTGTAAATACATTTATATCTCCCATAATATTACCTCATAATTTGTCGAATTTTTTTAATTATAGCATAATAAAGTAATAAATCAATAGTTAATTTTATAAAAAATAACTAATATATATTAAAAGATTGAATTTAATAAAAAAATAAAATCAATTTATAGAATAATAAAAATACGTCGAAAAATGCAGAAAAACGTAGATAAAAAAATGTTGCATTTTTCGGCATTTTGTGTTATATTTATTAAAAATTAAATTAAGTTTTCTTAAAAATTAATTCAAAAAGTTGTTTCGAAAAATTTTTTATCGAAGAAAAAAACAAAAAATAATAAAAAAAAGAGAAAAAATAAGAAAAGGGGTGAATATAAGCAATAAAATAAACTTATAAGTGCTTGATAAACAAACAAATTAATATTATAATGGAGGAAAAGAATGGCAGAAATAAAAAAATATATAAAAAACTTTACATATGAAGATTTTAAATTAATAAGATGTGCAAGTATTCTAATAAATAGATTAGAAGAGAATACAGCAAAATATAATTATATAGAAAAGCCAATAAATAATGTACATGACAAAATAATGAGAGAAGCTTTAGCAGAAAAAAAGAATGCAGTAGAAATAATAAATTATGCATTAAAAGGTAAAGCAATAGTAGCAGAAGATGAAATCGAAAAATATAATAGTAGT
>JAFRDD010000034.1 GCA_017404025.1 Clostridia bacterium | reverse complement strand
TCTAAGTTTCGACTCTCCTCCCCTTTTATGAGCTTTTCTAGGCATAACAAAACCATCCCTTGAATGATTTCCCTTAAAGGATTCTTGAAAAAAAGTTTCATCACATTCTATTTTGTCATTTAACTTTAAACACTTATAGTTTTCTCTTATAGCATCTAAAATTTTATGGCGCCAAGAAAAAGCTGTACTTACGGATATTTTTAAGATTCTTGCTGTTTTAGCTATAGAGTATTGATTTACAAGGCATTCTATAAATTTTACCCATAAACTTATATCCTTTTTTGATGAAAAGATAGGGGTATGAGTACTTTGTACGAAGGACTTTTTGCAGGTTTTACAAAGATATCTTTGAACATTTTTGTTCTTTCCATTTTTAACTATGTATTTATTATGACAATGAGGGCAAATTAATTTTGAATCTTTTTTAATTGAGGATAATTCAATTAGCGTGCTTATATCAACAATTAATTTTCTTTTTGAGGAATTATTCATAGGTTTTATCATTTCTAATACTTCATTGTAACTATACGAATTCAAATATATCATCTCCTAAAAAATCTTTGTTAAGATGATTGACATATTTTATCACTTTTATTCATAATACAGCCAAAAATAAAGAGGCAAAAAGTAGTTGAGGGAGATATTCCTTCATCAGAAAATGAAGTCACAATAGATGTTAATACTAAGAAATTTTTGAATGTTAATATTGGAGATACCATTAAACTACTTTCAGAAAATGCAGAAAAACAATTTAAGGTATGCGGAATAACAGAAAGCGGATATTATGTTTCAGATGCAGCAGTAGAAATGTGTAGTTACTTAGATGATAAAAGTTTAAATTCAAAGGATGAGTATAATGTCTTTGTAAATATAAAATCAGAAAAAAACAAACAAAATATAGTAGATAAAGTTTTAACTGATTCAGGAGTAGAAGTAAGTGGAGATACTAAGTCTGGTAATTCAGAACTTCTTTATTTAACAGGTAATGGAGGAGATTCTGCTTTTACAAAATCTTTAAACACAATGGCTATATTCGTAATTGTAATAATAGTTATTTGTACAATAACAGTAATATATAATTCCTTTAATATCTCAGTAATAGAAAGGATAAGATACTTCGGAATTTTAAAAGCAATAGGAGCATCACCAAAACAAATTAAAAGGATAATATTTAGAGAAGGATTAGTAATTGGAATTATCGCATTTCCTTTAGGATGTATTTTGGGCTTTCTTGGATTGAAGATTGGTATAGAACTATTTTTAGGCAATAATTTAATGTTTATGGATAGTTTTAAAGTTAAATTCTATCCTAAAATTTTATTAATAACAGCAGCAGTTGTTGCAGTAACAATTTATTTATCAATTATGCAGCCAGCAAGAAAAGCTAAAAAAGTTTCGGCAGTAGAAGCCATGAGAAATATTAAAGAAATAAGTGTTATAAAGATTAAAAGAAGAAAGGGAAGACTTGTTGGAAAAATATTTGGAATTGAAGGAAGTCTTGCTTATAAGAATATAAGAAGAACTCCAACAAGATTTATAATTACAGTAATAGCTCTTACAATTTCACTGATAATGTTTAATGTATTTTATGGACTTTTAGATTTTACAAAGCAGGTTGTAACTGACCTATATGGAACTATTCCTTTCGATTCAGAACTTGGCAAAATAAATAATAGTGAATTTACAGATGAAGAGATAGAAAATATTGAGAGTAAGAAGTATACAGATACAATATATAAACTTAGAGATGAATATTTTCAAGTTGTTATAGGTAAAGAAAAATTTAATGATTCTTATGGAAATAGTATTGGAGAATTAGGAGCAAAGATTGGAGAAAAAAAGATTATCTATCATCTTATAATGAAGTTTATACATTAATTACAAATAATACTACAGGAGGAGATAAGGAAATTGAAATAAGGCTACCGCAATCCCACTGGCTTTAGACGGTGGGTTAAGGTAGCCCAAATGAGTGGTTTGTGCTATATTTATGTCATGGGAACATGGAAATCTAAAAATAGACACAAGTATTTACTCCAATATCATATTATTTTTGTATGCAAATATAGAAAAAAATTATTGGTATCAAAGCAGATGATAGATGATATAAAGCAGTTTTCCTAGGAGATATGTCAAAACATAGTGTTGTCATTAGATATATGGAAACCGATAAAGACCATATTCATTATATGATAGAAACAGAACCTTCAATGTCAATAAGTAAAATTGTAAATTTGATGAAAAGCTACACGACATATCATATATGGAGAAGATATCCGAATTATCTAAGGAAGCACTTTTGAAAGAAACATACTTTTTGGACGGATGGGTATTTTGCCTGTAGTGTAGGAAATGTATCAGAAGAAATGCTAAAAAAGTATATAGAAAATCAGGGTTAAGAAAGAAGGTGGCATTAAATGTTAAAAGCATATAAATACAGAATATATC
>JAFRDD010000033.1 GCA_017404025.1 Clostridia bacterium | reverse complement strand
AAGTATTTGATGCAACAGATTTTCGCACAGAAATTAAGATTTGCAGATTTTACTGAAGAATGGGAAGTAAAAAAATTAGGCGACATTGTTGAATTTTTAGATAATAAAAGAATACCTCTAAATGAAGATACAAGAAATAATCAAAAAGATATTTACCCATATTATGGAGCTTCAGGAATTATAGACTATGTAGAAGACTACATCTTCGATGAAGAATTGATTCTCATTGGTGAAGATGGAACAATTGATGTTAATTTAGCTTCAGGCAAATATTGGGTTAGTAATCACGCCCATGTTCTTAGAGCTAATGATAATATTAACCAATATTATTTAACTGAATTTTTAAAAACTGTGAACTTTGAAATTTACAATACCGGAACAATACAACCAAAATTAAACAAAGAAACCTGTAAAACAATACCAATTAGATTACCTAACTCTTTAGAAGAGCAAAATTTAATTGCTAATTGTTTTTTTGAAGTGAATACTAAAATGGGAATTTTTCAAAATCAAATATTTTTAACAAAAAAATTTAAAGAGGGATTACTCCAACAAATGTTTATTTAAAGATGTGGTTATGATATTATGAATGAAAAATTAGTTCCAAAGCTACGATTTAATGGATTTAATGATGAGTGGGCTACATTCAAATTAGGCGAAATAATTACTTTAATGCAAAGTGGATTATCTAGACAATTATCTGTTGAAGATATTGGAGTTCCAGTACTAAGATCAAATAATATAGTTAATGGGCAAATTGATGTATCTGATATTAAATTTTGGTATTTAATTGATACAAAAGGATCAAGAACTGAAAACTATTTTTTGAAAAAAGATGATTTATTAGTTAACTTTATAAACAGTTTGGGTAAAATGGGTAAGAGTGCAGTTTATAATGATGAATTAAAAAGACCTACAATATTCACAACAAATTTAATGAGACTAAATTTTAAAAAAGACATCGATACATATTTTATTTATTATTTTTTCAATACAACATATTATAAAAATTATATTGATAAAATTACTAAACCTGCTGTTAATCAAGCTAGTTTTACAACTAAAGATTTCAAAAAAATGGAATTGAAAATTCCTACTATGCATGAACAATTCAAAATATCAAAGTTTTTAAAGCATATAGATAAAAAAATTGAATTATTAGAAAATAAACTTGAATATTATCAAGATTTCAAGAAGTATTTGATGCAACAGATTTTCACACAGAAATTAAGATTTGATGAAAATTGCCAATATAAAACAAAAAAAGTTAAAGATTTTCTAGTAGAAAGTAAAATTGAAGGTACTGATGATATAAGTAAAAGATTAACAGTTAAATTAAATTTAAAAGGAATAACTATTCGTGAATCTAAAACTATTGAAATTGAAGGTGCAACAAAACAATTCATTAGAAAATCTGGACAATTTATTTATGGCAAACAGAATTTGCATAAAGGTGCCTTTGGAATTGTACCTAAAGAACTGGATGGATACTTAACTTCATCCGATATTCCATCTTTTGATTTCAAAGGAGAGATAGAACCTAAATGGTTTTATTATTATTTTTCTAGAAAATCATTTTATGAAAAATTAGAGAATTTATCTACCGGAACAGGTTCCAAAAGAATATCTCCAAAAGAATTTTTAAATATAAAAATTATCGTCCCAGAAATTGAAGAACAGCAGAGAATTGTTTATTTGTTGGCGAAAATTGATGAAAAAATTAATCAAAATGGAGATCAAATTTTACAAATGAATAAATTTAAAAAATCGTTACTACAACAAATGTTTATTTGAATATGAAAGTTATATTGTATGGCTGAAAAAAATAATTAATTGGTGATAATGTTATGGATATTATTAATTATAATAACGTTTTTTACCCAATGTTGATACTTACTAATTATAATAATGAGTATGAAAAACTACTAAAAAAATTAAAAGATAATCTAAGAAAATCAAAATCTAAACAAAATAAAAATAGGATATTAAACGAATGTTTAAAAGAAATCGAAAAATGGCATTTTCATCTAATGATAAAATGTTTCATAATTTCTGTGTTACTTCTAATATGTTTTATATCATGTCATTTCCTATTAAATTTCAATGAAATTTGGATTCCAATAATGGTATTTTTCTATATTTTTTGTTTTGCTTTAGATAAATATCATAATCAAGATAATATGAAAACTGAGATTAAAGAATATGCATCAGAGATTCTATTTGTAAGTATGGATGATATAATAATACGTTAAATAATTACTAAACACAATATCAATTATATAAAATTAGCCATAATAAACATTTGCTGGAGAAGTCCTTTTTTAAATTCATTTATTTTCTCAATTTCTTTTTTTGAATTTTCAATTTTTTCATCAACAAGAGATAAAATATTAACATTCATTTCTTGTTCTTCTAATGAAGGCAATAGTATCTCAAAACTTTTTAATAGTTTTGCATTCAGATTTCCTTGAGTTCCTGTTTCAATATACTTATGAACATTCTTTTTGAAATAAGTCAAATAATAATACATATATTCTAATGAAACTCCATCTTTTAATATTATTCCATAGATTGCTTGACTTGTAGAAATATCTGAACGATTAATAGCTACTAAACCAATAGATGCATAGATTGAGTATAATAAAGAATTTTTAGGTATTATCCAAGCACTTGAATTATTTAAACCTTCTTCTGTTATGGATTTTTCAGTTTTAACAATATATTTTCCTTGTTCAGTCATATCTCTAATGCTTAAAAATGGAATGTCTCCATTATAGTATTCTGAGTTAGTTGATGAAGGAGTTCCTCCAGCTTTTCCTTTTTTGATTAATGATTCTAATTTTACAATTTTCCATTCATCACTAAAATCAAATCTTAATTTCTGTGCGAAAATCTGTTGCATCAAATACTT
>JAFRDD010000032.1 GCA_017404025.1 Clostridia bacterium | reverse complement strand
GTTAAAGATATAATAAATGTATGTTCTGGTAAATTATTATTTGGAGATTTAGAAGAAGAAGTTAATAATTTTTCAAAAGATACACGAACTATTAATAAAAATGATGTTTATGTTGGTATAAAAGGCGATAATTTTGATGGGAATGAATTTTATTTAGATGCATTTGATAAGGGAGCTAATGTATGCATATTAGATAATGATAAAATTGATTATAAAAACATAGATGGGAAAACTATTATATTAGTAGATAATTCAATAAAAGCTATTCAAAAATTAGCAATCTATAAAAGATCATTATATGATATACCAGTAATAGCTGTAACAGGTAGTGTAGGTAAAACAAGTACTAGAAACATAATATATACTGTATTAAGTGAAAAAGAAGGGGTTGCTATAGGAACTGCTGAACATAAGACAACTTATGGATTCATATATATGAATGCATACATTGACAATACAAATTCATCATTCAACATTATTGATACTAAATATAAGAAGAAGAAATATTTTACTTATGTAAATGAACATGATATATACGATGAAAATTATAATATATTAGATTCATTTAATCTTCTTATTCCTTTCTCAAATATTAATCTTGTTGAAAATCTATTTAAGTTTGATGAGTTGATTGTTCATCCAACAAAATGTGTATTTAATACATATTATAAACAAACACCTCTTATTGATGATGCAGGATATACATATGCATATAATATCAATATGAAGCCAAACAGAATTGATACTGTTACACTTCAAAGATATTTTAATAATATAGTTCCATATATTCCTCAGACTAATATAATAAATTCAACATATTGTTTGAAATATAAAGACTATAAATATGTAAACACTGATGTTAATTATCTTAATGATGTATTTTATTCTGAAGACATCAATATATATAATTACAATAGATTAAAAGTATATGACAGTAATGGTTCTTACCAAATGTTTGAACCTATTGAATATAAGCATTTGAATTCTAGCAAACTTATAAATCTTTCAGAAGAATTTGAAATTATTGAAAAAGGTACACATACATATGAAGAATTAATAGAACTTGAAAAGGATGAATATGTATTTGAAAAATTTAAATCATATGTACGTGAGAATGAATTGAATGCCTATAATGAAGATGAAATTTTATTTTTATTTAATAGATATAAGATAGAGTATGATACTGAATGCATCGGCTTAAATGCAGTAAAAACTCAAAAATTATATACACTTACTTACAAATTTACATTGCTTTAAACAATGGCAGTACAATCAATTAATACATTACAGAATACAGACAACTATAACAATATTGCTAAAGAATACATACTTGAATCTTTAGCTAATCTTGGGCAGAGATATAATGTAAAGGGAGATAGTATAAGTATAGATAGTCTTTCTTTAACAAAGTTATTTAGATTGTCTGATGCAGATAATGCATCAGACTACGTAGTTGTAATAGAGAAAGCAAATGATGAATATAAAATATATCTTGTTGATTATACAGAAAGTCTTACACAACCAATACTTGCTGAACAAACAATATCTTCAAGTACTGGTTTTGTAGAATTTCCTGATTTTTATTTAATAAACAATCCATCAATTCAATATAGTAGAGTAAATTTCTTAGTAAGTGATTTATATTATTCATTTTATGGAAGAGCCGATGGAAATACATCATTAAATAAGTCATATTGGTTTACTGAGAGATATGCAAGAAATTCTGATATGCTTATTGATGGAATAAGAATATTTAAATCTCATTACTCAGGTGAACTTGGTAATAAGTATCTTCTTGTTAAAGCTTCATTAAATTCAAATTATAATTACGATATTTCATTATATTTTTCAAAGCTTAACATATCAGAAACATCAGATACTGATATGTATAATCTTGTTAAGAATATTGATCTTAATAATACTGATGAAATAAATACTGCATTTGATTATACAGCTACTTATGAATGTGAATATAATAGCTTTAGAATTATTCCATCTGAAGAGATGTTAAATCAATTTGCTAATTCTAATGACCAAGACATTCTTGAGAATCAAATATTATATTCATTCACAGATGATTTAAAGAATCTTTACCCATATTGTAAAGAACAATATTCATTAATAGAATATGGGGATGTTGAAAACATATATGCTAAGATTCTTATTAAACTTTTTGATGAAATAGTAGCAACTGATGGAAATACAAATAAAGTATTTATTCCATTGCTTGATAAAGAAGGACATCCATATTCAATATCATATACATACAATACAAACAAGCCTGAAGAAATATATTTTGCTGGTAGAGAACTTGAAGTAAGATATGTTTCTGAAAGAATTACAAATGCTTGGATGAAACTTAATATTGATGATTACCGTGGTACTGTAATTGCTCATACTGAAAAATGTGATAAGGTAACATTCTTCTATTTTGAAAGTAAACTTAATAATGAAGAAGTAATTGATATTGATGTTAAGAAGATTAGTACATTACCTTATATAGATGATAATGGATATTGGGTTATTAATGATGTAAATACAGGAATTAGAGCAAAAGGTCGTGATGCTGGTAATCCTAATATTATTATAGTTGAAACAACAAAGACCGGTGATAGATATGAAATATTAGCTGGTGCAAAAAGAGAAGAAGTATTAGAACAGCTTCCTTGGACAATATCAATTGCAAAAGTTGAACCACTTGAAAAGATTAATCTTGATAATCTTTCATTTAAAAATGAATTTGATTACTTCCAAGTTGAATGTGCTATTCCAGATGTTTCACAGATACCTGAAGTAAATAGAGATGATTTTATGGAATTCCTTGATAATTCTATAATTATTTGTATATCTCCTACTTCATGTATACTTACAGATTCAACAAGTTCAACTGACAACATAAATTATACAAGAGAAGATATTTTAGAAATTTATGGAGAATATGGAGTTGTTACAACAATTTGGACAATAACTGACGGTAAGTTTGATTATTTAAGAAAACAAGAAAATGATTATGCTGCAGCTGATTTCAATTATATATCTAACATAAATAATTTGATTCAATATGCTGTTAAAAATGTAGAACCATTGCATCCTGATAATTTTGAATTTACACATCTTGTATTTGATCCTACAACAGCTACATTAAAGAATAATGAAAAGGAATTTAGAACATATTTATATCCTAATCTTATTAATAAGTTAAGTTCTCAATATAATATTTCTAATTATAATAATGACTTAAACTTTACATTAAAATATAATGATACTGTAATTCGTTCAGCAAATGGCAGAAATATTGAGAACATAACTCAATCAGGAGACATTAGATATTTCAAAGTTAACAATTCAGGAAATTCTGCTAATATTGTAACTAATGCTCTTTATAGTTATTATGATTCTGGTCTCCCTGGAAAATACAATGAATTCGTTCCAAACTATAATGTACCTTCATTAGATTTAAGTGAAGTACTTACAAGAAATGAAACATTACTTAATAGATTGAATATTCTTTCATTAAGTAATGTAGGTACATCATATCTTTCATATATTGGTTCTTCAGTAGATACTGAAAAGAATATTCTTACTATCGGTACATCTAATGTTAATGTTAACATGGGTACTGATACCATGATAAATTCAAGTGATAGAAGTTCATTTGCTAAACAAGATGTAATAAATATTGATTTTCCAGAAACAAATATAAATGGTAATTCTAATGTAAAAGAAAATCTTTCAGTAGGCACAGATATTTTCTTAAATGGCGCTGTATGGTCAAAAGATTATAATAAGATTAGAACATCTACTGAAGTATCAGACATTACATATTATACCACAATCTATACACCAGTATCAAGATACATTTATGAATTGAATGATAAATATTCAACAAAGCATGCTTATGGTTGTATAAACATACTTCCTGAAGATGTTGTTAAATTATATGAAGATGGTGTAATTTCATCTACTGACAAAGATGAAAATGATGTATTACTTAGCGGATTATGTACAAGTAGTATATATAACTTCTCATATACAAAGAATAAATTATATGTAATTACTTCAATTGCAGAATATTATAATACAAAGAATGTAAAGATTGAAGGTGATTCAATTGAAATAACACATATTCCATCATCTCATATGATTTACTATAGTGATGGTATTTATTTCCCTGCATTATTGAATCAAATTGGTCTTGGTGAATTTGTTCTTGAAAATGATACTAATATCATTACAAATTCAATCAATCTTACTTCTAATATGGAAATAATATCAGTTAATAGTAATCCTCTTGTACTTCTTTCATCAAGTACAAATCTTTATCCTGATAAATACATATATGATAGTAATGGTGAAGTTGTTACTAACTTTACATATTCAGTATTTACTTGCAATCCATTAAAGATTACATATTATTCACAAGGTAGTAAACTTAACATTCATATAGAGGAATTGTACGGTAAGAACAAATATTCCATTAACAAAAAAATTAGACACAACTACAATATATAAATATGAGTACTAAAATATTTATAACCGGTCCATCTAACATTGATAAGTTATCTTTAGCAAAAAAGCTTGTTGAAAGAGATGATGACTTATCAATTGGACAACATTTCTCAAATGATAAAGAATATGAAGGAATCACAGATGATGCCTATATATATTATCTATCTACACAAGACATTGATTTGACATATAAGAATAATTTTGTATTGTTTGTAAACACAGATAATTATGTTTCATCTGGAATAACAATGGATTCTTTTTATAATGATGACATATTTACTATGTCAATATGTGAATTCAATAATATAAGTGACATCATATTCAAGAATGAGAATAATGATGTCATTGTTATTTGGCTTGACACTGATTATAATAAGAATAATGCTAATATTGTAGAAGATATTAGAGAATCAAAGTTCTTACAGGAAAGATTAGAAGATGGTACAATTAAGTACTTATATTTCTTTAATGAAGACACAAATGATATTGTAGATGTAATATTTAATTATATTGAAGGATCTGAGGAAGAAAGAAAAGAAATCTTATTGGAAAACAATTAATTTTTGAATTTTTTTAAATTGTATTTCTATATAATAAATATATAGTAAATATATTGTTTAAGAGTATGCAAGGATCTCCTATGATGGAATTTGGTGCAGGACCAGGGTCACAAAGATTAGCATCAGGAAGAATAATTTCTGATGGTTCTGATATGATTTCTGGTAGATGGATCAATAGACAGAATGGAAATATAATTAATGTTAGAGGGTCAGTTACTGATGATAAAGGAGAGATGATACTTATGACAGATAGAGGACAATTAAGTATGTCTGAATTTTCAAAGTATTATGTTCAAGCATCAGATGATATATATGATGAATCAGGAAAAGTAATTGATCATAAACCAGTAAAAACAGAAGAAATAACAGTTTCTTCCGATGAAGAACCACTTGTTGCTGATAGTATATTTGGCGGTAGTAAAGTATCTAGTCAAACAAAATCAGCACCATTAAAGAATTTTGATTTAATTGACAAGATTTTTAAGAAGATTGACAGTAAACCTAATGCAGATTTGAAAATAGAATGGGCAGATTTCCCTGAAAAAGAATTATCAATGCTTGTCAATTATTTTGATGTAGATGTTGATGAAATAGCTGCATATATTGGTAAGTATTTGATAAATGAAGATTTATTAAAAGAAGCTTTATCTGATTTCCTTAATAAGCATTTAGAGGATATTAAATAAAAGCTTCATTTTTTATTACCAAAAATGTTTAACCTTTAAAAAATGTTCGGAGAGAATGAGAAGAGATTCGTTACATCGTTGGTTAATCATTTATCTAATGTAGCAAAAGTACAAGATTACCTCAAAGAGAATTTGAATGTCTCAAGTTATTATGATGAAGAAAATGAGACCCTACATTTGGTGGCAAATGGAATAAATGAAGGACTTGACTTAGCAGCTGCAAAGGAATATGTTAATCAACAAATTGATGAAGCAATGCTTTCAGTTGTATATGGTGGGGTCAATTTTGAAGAAGAGTAAAAATTAGTAACACATATATAACAAAATTTAGGAACCCTTATATTGGGTTCCTTTATTTTTATATATAATATTATATTTTTAAGATGATTTATTCAGAAGATATTGATAACTTATTAAGTGGTGAAGAATTATGTTTCAATAATGATTATGCTGTCATTGAATGTGAAATAGAACATAATACTTGGAAAAGCACTTATGTAAAAATATCAATTGATTATAAATATAGAGAAAGTGATGATTGGAAAACATTAAAAGTTTCAATTCCTTGGAATTATCGTCCAACTTTCAGAAAAGAAATAATTACAGTACCTACATCAAATACAGGTGCAATATATCTTAAAAATTTAACTTCTTCTGGATGGTTTAAAGATATATCAATAACAGGAAAAAATATAGAAATAGATGATATGACTGCCCAAGAGCTTTTATCACAAATAGAAGCATTAAGAACAGAATTGGAACGTTTAAGAAATTCAATTCCTACAATGCCTAATATGAATAATTATGTAACTAATGAACAATTAGCTGCAAATAATTATTTAACAGAACATCAAGATTTATCAACATATGTTTCTAAAAATGAATTAAGTAATTGTGGATACATTACAATTGGTGATGTTCCTACAATTGATACATCTACATATGCAACAATACAGTATGTTGATAATAAATTTGATAGTATAGATATAACTGATGGAACAATTAATTTAAACAATTTTGTTTCAAAACAAGAATTAAGTAGTTGTTCATACATTACAATTAATGATGTTCCTCAAATTGAATTGACAGATTTTGTCACAAAGAATGAATTAAGTAATTGTTCATACATTACAATTAATGATATTCCAGCAGGAACAGGCAACTATGATGATACAGAAATACGTGCAGACATATCTAATCTTGAAGAAACATTAAATAAATACATAACTGGACCTACTGTAGAATTAATTTCTCCAACAATATCTTATGAAGAATTCAATACATTATTGAGTAATTTATTTTATGTTAATGATTTGTTTGAATATAGATTTAGTAGACCTAACCTTATAACTACATATAATCCAAATATTTGGGTAGATAATCCATACCCAGAATATGATAGTAATGATAATACTTATACATTTAAAGAAAATATTGATATAATTAATTTAGAATATAAAATAACTGCATATTGTGATAGTGCAAATTATCAACAAGATTTTATATTAACTCAATTATGCACAGATAGAATATATTTCCCACAAGGAACTACATTAACACTTGATTCATATAACCAAAAAAGTATAAATCTTACTACATATATAATTACAAATTTAGATAATTATTCTGTAACTGGTGATTTTGTTTCTATGCCTAATATAAGTTCTATTTTAATACAATCTAATGCTAATTCATTAGATAGTAGAACAGCAATAATTACAATAATTGGAAATAATAACACTGAATATAAATTTTATATAATACAACCAGGAAATCCTGATTATGATCCAAATGGTGGTGGAAATGAACCTGAATCACAACCAGTTGAATATGAAATGCCAATATCTACATTAGCTGGTGGACAAATTTCTAATGATAACATTTTAATAACATTAGATAAAGCATCTGGTTCAAATAGTCCAATTT
>JAFRDD010000176.1 GCA_017404025.1 Clostridia bacterium | reverse complement strand
TGTTAATGTCAATACAAAAATGTACAATTTTTCAAATTTATTGATGCACAAAATTGTACATTTTTAAATTTGATTTTTTAATCATCTTCAATTGATTCTGTTACATTTGATTCGATTTTATCTTTTAATCTGTATGAATTTCCATTTATATTAATTATGTGTGAATGATGTAATAGTCTATCTAATATTGCATTTGCTAAGGTTACATCTCCAAATATTTCATGCCATTTTCCAAAAGGTTTATTACTTGTTATTATTGTAGAATTTTTTTCATATCTCTTGTTTATTAGTTGAAACAGCATATTCGCTCCTTCGTTATCTATTGGAAGAAATCCCATTTCATCTATTATTAATAATTTATATCTTGCATAATGATTTAATCTGTTTGCAAATCTATTTTCTGATTTTGCTTTCTTTAAATTTTCTATTAAATCATTACAATTTATAAAATATGTTGATATTCTATTTTTCGCTGCTATTATTCCTATAGATGTTGCTAAATGTGTTTTTCCTACTCCTGGACTTCCTATAAATAATATATTTTCTTTATTTTCTATGTATCTTAAATTTTTAAAATCTAATATTTTTTCTTTATTAATACTTGGTTGAAATTCAAAATTAAAGTCCTCAAATTCTTTGATAAAAGGAAATCCCGCCATCCTTACACAACTATACATCGCTCTTTCTTGCATTAAATTTATCTCCATATTTGTAAGTTCATATAATGCTTCTACTACATCTTTTTCTTTAGAATTTATTAATTCTACATATTTATCTAAATTTTCTTTTATTTTTATTAATTTTAATGTCTCTAAATTATTATTTAATTTTATATAATTACTCATTTTTTATACCTCACATAATTTATTTAAATTTTCTAAATTTGTTTTTGCTAACTTTTCAATTTCTTCTTGTTCTTTATTTTTCAATATACTGCTTAATCCTTCTATATAATGTTCTTCTTTATAATTTATATTTTTTATAGAAATTTCATGTATTGTTATCAATTCTTTGTTATAATATACATATAGTTTATTATCATTTTCTTGTATATCTAAAGTATGATCAATAAACTTATTCGGAACTGAATATCTTTTTCCTTTGTAATAAAATAGTGATGAATTTGATACTTTTACTCGGATTGTATCTTTTAAATACTGTTTTAATATTTCTTTATTTGGCAATGGTTTAAGATATTCTTTTTCTTTATTAAAAAGCATTATTGGTGCTACACCTATACTAGAATTGACTTGTTTATTTACTTTTAAATTTATTTCTTCTATTATTTTTATTAATTCTTTTTCATCTTCGAATTCATGGTTATATGGTATAAGCCAACTCATAAATCTATTTGCAGATTCATCTTTTCCTTTTGTATATGGGCGTTTTGGCTTACAATGTTTTGCATATGTTCCTATATCTTTTACAAATGATATAAATTCTTTATAGAATTCACCTGTTTTTGTATCAACTATACTACTCATGTTATCTGTAAGTATTTCATTGGGCACTCCTTGTATATATTCAAATGTTTTTACCAAACATCTTTCAACATCTATTCTTGTTTTAAATTTACTATATATAAATACATGCATTCTACTTGCTCCCAATGTTGCAGAAAATATATTAAATTCAAATAATTCTCCATTTTTACTTATCATTTGTATATCTTCTTTCCAATCAAATTGTAATTGCTTTCCATATTCCGTTTCAAATCTTAAATGCACTTTATTATTTTTCTTCGGCTTTAAATTTTTTACCTTTATATAATTATAAAAATTTGAATATGTTCCTATGTTTTCTATTTTCATAAAATATTGGTATAAACCTGTAATGGTGATTCCTGGTAGCTCTAATTTTTCTTTTATTTCATCATAATATTTATCTAATTTTGATTTTCTATTTCGTTTTACTTCTGATTTACTATACCCATTATTATATTTTTTGATGGTTCTTCTATCTAATTTATATATTTTTGATAATTCTGAATAATTTGGTTTTATATTTAATGTTTTCATTATTAATAACTCCTGTTTTAATTTTTCTATCTTTTTATTATATTCTTCATTCATTTGTTATACCTCCCATAAAAGTATAACAAAAAAGAATGTACTTTTTTCAATTTAACTATGTACATTTTTGTACATTTTTAAATTTGATTTTTTGTACATTCTTATTTTATCATTAACAACATCCCTATGTTCATAAAAAAATCATTATTAAACTCAATATTGGCCAATTTTAAAAATGAGAAAAAATTTTTTGGAACTCGTATTTTTTCCAATTACATTTGAATAAATTGACATAATATGATATAATAAACATACGGACACCATTTAATATCCATATGCATTATGCAAAATTCACAGAAAGGAGTGGTATTAAATGAGTAGCAATATCAATTACGGTGGCACGTTTTATGAAGAAATCGAAGTTGAACAGCTTACTAAGTTTCTTCTTGACTGCGAATCAGTTTCTAAACAGGAGTATCTCTTAATACCGTCACTCATATTTGATTCTGATAGCATCTCGTTTAAGGGATTTAATATCCCCATCAGTCGTGGTTTAGACGGCGGGCTTTTTACACTCTACACTAACCCGGATAATCTTTCAGAACATGAAGATCTATCTGATGAAAGGGCACACTGCTATAGGTTTTTCGTTCCCAAAGGTTATATCAAGTCCCTTAAGCAGAACGTAGTCTGAATTTGCAGGCATGGTAACTATCTTGTTACCATGCCTTTTCTTTTTTTATTTTTGTATCTTATATGTTTTTAATTTAAACTAATTCCAGCATTTCCATTTCTTGCCTTTTGAAATGATTCATCTAAATCTTGTGTACCCCCTTGTGCAGTAGGATCTAATTGCACATTATTTTTATGAAAATTTAGCATCTGCCTTACTAAAAATTTACTTGTTGGAGTATAATTTGAATTAAAGATATGCTTATGATCCGCTTCTCTTATTATAATTCCTTCTATATCAACTCCGTATAGCTTTATTAGCTTCTATAGCTCTTTTATATCTTTCATTCATTGTTTGCCCTAACAATTGACGTTGAAGCATTCCAACCTCTTTAGGTATAGTAATACTCCTAAATGACATATCATGCATTGGAGCTCTAATTTGCCCTTTTCCTTTTTCATATCTTTCACCTTCTAAATTCCATTCACCATCGTCTTGTTCTTCTCTTTCTCCAACATAATATCCAAATTTAATTTTTTTGTATTCATCTACATTAAATTTTTTTCCAAAAAGTTCTTCATAATCTTCTATTCCAATTGGATATTTTATTCTAATCGTTGGCACAGGAATAGTTCCAGCAGCACCACCAATTAAGCATCTATTAATCAATTCAGGATATATTAATGCAAATCTTTGTGCAAAAACACCTGAAGCAGAATATCCATTAAGAAATATTTTATCTTGTACTTCTTTTCCTGTAATTGTTTTTATTTTAGTTTTAGCGTCCTGAATACATTCAAATACCTTTTCATGTATTTTAAAATCTCTTACTGCTTCTAAAGATAATTGTTGAAAATCTGGTAAATTCTCTATATTAGGAACTATAGGTAATACCACAGGAAAATCTGTTATTGCATCCATAAGTGTTTTTTCTATTGTATTTCCATTTGGTGCCATTGCATCTTGTACACTTTCTTTGTAATTTTTTCTTTGAACCCCTCCTGAATTATAAGTTTCGACAACCATTTCTGCATCATCTTTCATTTTTTCAGGAATTGCTATTATATATTTTCCTCCCCCCGCTTCACAAATATACATATCAATTTTATTATTAAATCTGTTTAAAATACTTCTATATTTTTTCAAACTATCACCTACTATTAATTAATACTTTGTAATATCAGTTATATTCTCCATATATACAATAATTTGTAATAATATAATAAATATTATAATTACCTGGAAATTTATTGTTATTTAGTTTATGGTCAGCATATCATAATAATATGAAAAAATCAATAAATTTCATTGACTATAATACTTTTTTATGTTAATATGTTTTCAACATTTTTTATTTAGCAAATTATTTATAAAATTTAAAAAGGAAGTAAATAATATGTTAAAAGTTTATAATCTAAAACAAAAGCAAAATTATATTGAAGAAATTGCAACACTCACTCAAAAAGAATGGGGAGCTTCAAATCTATCAGAAGAAGATTTTAAATCAAAAGTAAAAATTAAAATTTCACATATTAAGTCAAATCTAAATAATCCAAATTATTGTAAATTAATACTTTTAGAAGACAATGAATTAGTAGGATTCATTTCTATATTTCCAAATGACTGTGACGAAAAACCTTATTTATCACCATGGTATGCAACTATGTATGTTAAAGAAAAATATCGCGGAAAAGGTTATTCTAAAGTTTTAAATAATGCAATATTGGCAGAAGCTAAAAAAAGAAATTTTCAAAAATTATATTTAAAATCTGACTTAAAAAATTATTATGAAAAATTTGGTGCAAAATACATAGAAGACTTAAGTAATGGAGAAAAATTGTACTACATAGATATTCCAATAAATCGAATTTCTATTATAGGTGGCTCAGGAAGTGGAAAAAGCACACTTTCAACTATTCTTTCCAAAGAACTAAATATTCCAGCAACACATTTGGATGCAGTAAATTTTAACTCAAACTGGGAACAAATAGACACCCAAAAAAGAGATTCAATAATTAAATCAAAAGCAAATGAAGAAAAATGGATTATTGATGGAAATTACAATAAAACGCTAAAAGAAAGAGTTTCTAAAGCAGATCTAGTTATTTGGCTAGATTACTCAACCTTTGCACATCTTAAAGGAATAATGAAACGATTATTTAAAAATTTTTATAAAGAAAAACCAGAGTTACCTGGATGTAAAGAACGATTTAATTTTACTTTTTTAAAGTACACAATTACATTTAACAAAAAAAGAAGACCTGAAATTGAAAAAATTCTACAAGATGTTCCTGAAGATAATTTGTTAATTTTCAAAAAGCAAAAAGACTTAAATAACTGGTTAAAATTATTTACAAAAAATAAAAATATATTAGACTCAATAAAATAGGGAATAAATAATCGTTTTATTTATTCCCTATAACACTCTTTTTTATTTATGATTCTTGTTATTTCGTTTCAATGTAATTTTTTATACAGATTTTTATCTTCCATCATCGTCTGTTGATATCTCTTCTATACTATGTTTCTGCATATTTTGATTATTCTTATAGTTCTGTTTTTCTGCTGGATGTGGAATTTGTTTTCGGCTAAAGACTTTATATCTATCCAAACCACGATTACTTTCCTTATCCGTTAATGTTTTTTCATTTTCAAGTACTGTTCTTCTTAAATCTTCTATTAACGGTAAGACTTTTGAATAATTAAGAGAATCGTATGCAGTTGCTTTTTTAATAGCACTAAAAGTACCCTGGTATTTTCTTGCATCATATTTTGTTCTACTCTCTTCGTTCATTCTTTCTCGGATTTCGGCTATTATAGAATAAGCATTGCTAGAGTATTGTTGTGTTATAAGATCATATACTTTTGATTCATTTGGAGTAAAAGCAATCTTGGTTATTAATTCTCGTCCTAATATATCCTGTACTTGTGATACTATATTTACTTCTTTATTATATCCACATCTACTTAAAGGAAATCCATATTTTTGTGCAATTTCTCTTGCTTTAAGTTCTGTTAAGCCTTCTCTAAATGGTTCTATACCATCAGATCCGCAAAGATGCACTGTTTCATGTAATAAACTTTCTAAACAAAAATCTTCTATATCAAGTCCTTTAAGAACCACATGAGCAATGTAACCCAAATAAGATGTATTATTTAATATTTCATTGTTTTTATAACATTTATGTTTTTTATTTATACCAAATCCAGGTATAAATTTCATTTTATCAAGTATTTCTGAAGCATATTGTGGTAAAAATATTTTGTCATCACAACAATAAAAACTTACAGTATGCTCAGGGTTTAT
>JAFRDD010000175.1 GCA_017404025.1 Clostridia bacterium | reverse complement strand
TTGTTACTAGATAATGGTTTTTTATCTAAAAAGGAGCTTTCTCCCAGAAAGAAAGCTCCTTTAAAAATCAAAATGCGAATATTTTCTTTTTATCCATAAAAATGTTTTTTATAGTTTCTCCAATATTCATATTTTGTTTCTTACATGTATCTATTATGCTTATTGCACTGCAATAATATTTCGAATTTTTTAGATTTCGAAATCCACCTGCTATTTTTAATTTTGTTTTTATTTTTCTTAATCCCCTTTCTGCTAGGTTGTTTGTAAATTCTATTCTAAAATCTGTTAAAAATCTTAGATGGTCATCTACATATTCTCTTAGCCTAGCTTTCAAACATCTTTCGCTTTTATAATATTGATCTTTGTCTTTATCATAATTAGCTTTATATTCATCATCCCATTTACTTAACAATCTTAGATATTCAGTTTTTGCTTTTTCATATTCTTTTTCTGTAAAGCTCGTTTTTCCTTGTAATTTGTATGTGTCTACTCTATCCCTTAGTTCAAGTAAATAGTCCATAAATTCTGTAATGCTTTCTCTTTTATGAACCTCATATTCTGCCTTACAATATCTTAAAATATGAAAATTACACTCTGCCTGTTTTGATTGCACAAATGATGTATGAATATTATTATGGTCATGGCACACTGTTCCTATGTATCTGTCTAAAATTCCCATTTCTTCGAAACTTTCTAATTTTCTATTTTTAAAAGCATCAACTAAACTAACCTCTTTTGTAAAGACTCCTATTGAACTCATTATTTTTCCGTTTACGGTTATTGGTGTTTCATCTTCATTAATTACAGGTGATTTTAATATAACTCTTTTTATTTTTTCGATACTTGGTCTACTTTTTTTATTGAATTGTTTCATTGTGTCTCCTACAGTACCTTGACTCATTTTTATTTTTCCGTCACTTAATAAACCTAAAAGCTCTGTAACCTTTTGGTTTGGTATATTACAATATGAATTTAAATATACTACTAATGTTTTTATTCCTTCATCATAGTTTATTATACTTTTAACATTGCTGGGAAATTTTGGTAAATATTCTTTATTACAACATGGGCATATTGTTTTCTTTCCTACATATTGCTTTACATGTACTTTTATTTCTAATGTTATTAAATCTCGTGCAACTTCTTCTTTTTCTACTGTTTTACATCCACAAGAGCATGTACCAATTTTTGATACATGTATTGTTTCATCTGCATTAGTTGTAACAGTTGGAGCTGACCTTTTATGACCTTTTTCTCTTCCTGGTTTTCTACCTGATTTTACACGATTATTTTGAATCACTTTTTTAAATCCATTTGTAGAAGATGGCTTACAACTATTGCTACTATTTTTTTCTAAGCTGATTCTCGATAGCTCGAATTTTTCCTCGTATGTCTTTAGTTTTTTTTTAAGTTCAGCATTTTCTATTTTTAAAGATTCACATTGCCTGCGATAATCAAATCTATCTAAGTCATGTATAACTTCATCTTTTTGTTTATTTTGCTGTTTTAATAATTTATTTTCTTTATCTTTTATCTCGTTTTCCTTCTTTAATTTTTTAAATTTTTCTTCCAATTCTTTATATTGTTTTTCTGAATAAATCATGTAAAATCACCTTGTATAATATATTAAAGATAAAATTTCATATATTATACTTATCCTTTCTCCATTAAATTTTTCTTCTTAAAATATAGGTTTAATGGTACCAGTATTTTATATCGTAATTTTATATAATTAACATAATTTTACTTT
>JAFRDD010000174.1 GCA_017404025.1 Clostridia bacterium | reverse complement strand
GATTGAAACACTCCTTCTTTTTAGTATGTTATTGTTAAGTTGATATGTTAATTATATACTAAAAAGTGGAGTGATTCAATAGATTTATAAATAAAAAAAGTCAGTATTTGCAATGCTTTTAGAGTTTTGCAAACGACAATTAGATTAGAATAAGGAAGTGATGGAAATGGAGAATAGTACAAACATTAACTGCGAAAAACCAATTTATAGAAACTTCCACTCAAAGCGTTGATAATACTGAATTTTTAACATTGAGATTTTTACATGTTTAAAGATTTAAAAACAACTGAAATATAAATAATTATTTTTAAGTGAGGTAGATAAAATGAAAGATATTAAAATTTCCGACTTGCAAAGATTAATAAAAACACTTGATAATGGTAATGGAACAACAGAAGAGTATTTTTATAAATTAACTGAGGAAGTAGGAGAATTGTCAAAAGCAATTCGAAAAAATATTAGGCTGGATAAAACTGACAATATAAAAGGAACAATAGAAGAGGAATTGTATGATGTTTTATGTTATGTGTTTTGCATTGCTAATAGTTATAATATTAATCTTGAACAATGTATGTATATGAAAGAAAAACTAAATGCTGAAAAATATAATAGAAAAAGCATTTTTGATATAGAAGAAGAATAATAAATTACAATTATAGATTAAAATATAAGGAAAGTGAGTAGTATGGAGGATAAAAATCAAAAGTTGCCAAGTACAAGGATTCAGTGGGATAGTGGGGCATATAGAAAACTTTATGTAACTGTTGATATAAGTGACTTTCAAAAAAAATACATCTTGCATATTTAATAAAAAATGGAAAGGAGAATAAATTATAGATGGATGATAAAGATTTAATCATTAATAATGATAATAACAAAACAGTAGATATTGAAATCATATATAAGGATATAAAAGAAAAAATATTAACAGCACGTTCTAAAATGTTAAAGCACATAGATACTACCATGACAGAAGTATATTGGTATGTTGGTAAAATAACATATGAATTATCTGAAAATAGTACAAAAGCAATCTATGGGAAAAAGATAATAGATGCTTTATCTGCAAAATTAACAAATGAATTTGGAAGTGGATTTTCACCTGTTAGTATAAGAAGAATGCGTAGATTTTATGAGTTCTATCCAATTTGGTCGACAGTGTCGACCGAATTGAGTTGGGCTCATTTTCAAGAATTAATTAGAATAGATAGAAAAGAAGAAAGAGATTTTTATGAGAAAGAATCTATAAAATCTAATTGGGGATGTAGAGAACTTCGCAGACAAATAAATACCAAATTATATGACAGATATTTAATATCGCCAGATAAACAACTAATAATAGAAGATTCTAAAAAAGGTTTAATAGAAAAACAACCTGAAGAATTATTGAAAACGCCATATATATTTGAGTTTGCAGGATTAAAAGAAAATAAAAATTATTTAGAAACTGATTTAGAAAAAGCGCTGCTTTCACATTTAACAGAATTTTTACTTGAACTAGGAAGAGGTTTTTCATTTGTTGCAAATCAACAAAGAATAAAAATAGGTTCTGAATACTATTATCCTGATTTAGTATTTTATAATAGGTTAGCTAAATGTTTTGTAATAATAGATTTAAAAATTGGAAAGTTAACACATCAAGATATAGGACAAATGCAAATGTATGTAAATTATTATAAAAAGACACAAATGATAGAGGGAGAAAATGAACCAATTGGAATTCTATTATGTGCGGATAAAGATGATGCAGTAGTTGAGATGACATTAGGTGATAGTGTAAAAAATGTATATGCATCTAAATACTTAACATATATGCCATCAAAAGAAGAATTAATTAAAATAATAAGAGATGAAAAAGAACTTTATGAATTAGCTCAGGAAAATGAAAAAGAATAAAATGAAAATGGAGATTAAATATGATAAAAGTAAAATTAACACCTGATTATACAGGATTTAATATTGAGGGAACCTTTGATGATTTTTATGAATTATATGACAATATAAGCTATTTCTTAGGAATAGAAGAATGTGAAAATATTTTTGAAGAAGATATGAGATTACATATATTAGGCTTTTTATATGATTTAAGACATGCTTATCAAGGGTCAAGAAACATTAAAGCAGTTGATAATGGCTTAAGTGAAGAACAGAAAGAATATTATGGAATAAATAAATCAATAAAAAAAGATATATTATATGATTTTAATTATGTTGTTCCTGAACTATTAACAGATATTTTATTGTTTAAACATTTTGCTAAAAGTAAAAATAAAAAATTGGGTGAATATGATACAAATTACAATAGTGTTATGACTTTCTATGGCAAAGTAATAGATGCATTACAAGAAATATTAACTGAAAACCAAGTTAAGAGGGTAAGAAAAAGGTTATCAGAGTCATCTATATCAGAAAGATATTGGCTAAAACAATGGTTTATGATAGTTAGTATAGATTATTTGAAAATGACCAAGAAGAAAAGACAAAAAGAAATGATGCATATTATAGAATCTCTTTGTGATTCATATTTGTATGATGAATATCATGAAATAAAAAATGAAGTTGAACAATATGCAAAAGAAAATAATATTATTGAAACTGAAATAGAATATGGAGAATATCCGAAGGAGATTGAGTGGTAATATGGAAATTAAAAGATTGGAAAAATATATAATAAAAAAAGATAAAACAGATATGTTATCATCTTTAAAGAAGGTCAATAAGGGATTTATAGATGAAAAAATGGAATGGTATGGTGTAAATTCCATAGAAAAGTTATCAGAAAAAATTGTTGAAGAATTTAAAGAAATATTGAGTTCAGCAAAAAATGATATTTTTACACAAATGTTTTTTCAAAGATTGGTAAATAATGAGAATTCAATGATATTTTCAGCATATGAACAAGATGTTGAATGCTTTAATGTATTTGTATATGATAGCGGAAAACATTATTCATACTATATACCAGATGAGATTAGAATCATCATAAAAGAAGAACTTGGATTTTAAGTATTAACTTTTTTAGTTGGGAGTGTGTAAGATATTGATATGGAATATGGCAGCATATATGAGATTATCAAAAGAAGATAATGAAAACATGATATCAAATAGTATAAGTAATCAAAAAATGCTTATAAATGAGTATATTGATAAACATCAAGATTTAAACTTAATAGATTATTATATAGATGATGGATATAGTGGTACAAGTTTTAATAGACCAGCATTTAAAAGATTACTAGAAGATATACGAGATAAAATAGTAGATGGATTTGATAGTTATAAAAATGTAGATGGAGTAGATGATTTTATAGTACCAATTAAAAATTTAATAAATGATGCATATGCAAGGGATATATCTAAAAAAGTTAAAACAGCATTAATCACTAAAAAGAAAAACGGAGAGTTTGTAGGTTCATATGCGCCATATGGATATTGTAAATCGAAATTCGATAAGCATAAATTTATAATAGATGAAGAGGCTTCTAAAATTGTAAAAATAATATTTGAAAAAACGATAAATGGACTAAGTAAAAAAGAAATTGCAAATATATTAAATGAAATGAAAATTGAAACACCAATAGAACATATTAAGAATAAAAAAGAAAATAAATGTTGGAATTCTAATATAATATATGCAATATTGAAAAATAGAATTTATACAAGAGACTTAATTCAACAAAAAAGAGAAAGGCTAAGTTATAAAAATCACAAATTAATGATGAACAAAGAAGAAGATTTTATAATCACTAAAAATCATCATCGAGCTATAATTGATATAGAACAGTTTAATAATGTGCAAGATATTATAAAACACTCGACAAAAATAAATGCAAAGAGTAAATATGACATTTTTTCAGGATATCTGAAATGTGCAGAGTGTAACAGCAATTTAACAGTAAAAAAGAGTAAGAATTATATGTATTATACTTGTTCATTATATGTACTATGATTTAATAAATATGATATATTTAAACCAAGATGGTTCGATAAAAATAGAATATAAAAGGAAATAAGGTGAAGAGAATGAGCGAAAATAAAAGCAAGAAAATTGTTGCGATAGGTGGAGGACTTAATGGTAGGATAAAAGATAATGGTATATATGATCCGTACGAGACAGGTCCAATGGATCTAGAAATAATTAAACTAACAGGTAAAAAAAATCCTAATTTTTTATTCCTTGCACATTCACAAGAAACAGAGGAAGCACAAGATAAATATTTTGAGACAATGAAAAATATTTATGATAAAAAATATGGATGCAAATGCAGACACTTAAAAAGTAAAGACCTATATAATAAAAACCATATAAAAGAAATGGTTGAATGGTCGGATATTATCTATGAAGGTGGAGGAAATACTTTAGATATGATAAAATTATGGAAAGAAACTGGATTTGATAAAACTTTAAGACAAGCATGGGAAGCTGGAAAAGTAATGTGTGGAGTATCTGCAGGTGCAAATTGTTGGTTTAAAGAATGTTCTTCTGATTCACTGAAAATAAAATTTGGAGATGACCAACCTTTAATAGGAATGGAATGTTTAGGTTTTATTGATGGACTATTTGTTCCACATTGTGATGCACCAGGAAGAAGAAAAAATGTAAAAGAATTACTGAAAACAAGTAGTCAAGTTGGATTGTCCATGTCAAATTGTACGGCTTTGGAAATAGTAGATGACAAGTATAGATTAATAACGAGCGATGCCTCGTATCATGGCATTGAAGCATTTGGCTTAAAATCATATTGGGATAACGGAAAATATCTAGAGAAAAAAATAGATGATTCAGATGTGTTTAAACCATTAGAAGAATTACTAAGTAAAAATATATGTAATTAATAATGATGAAAGAGAGATATAAAATGAGTAATAAAGAAGAAAAAAGTTGTGCAAGTATAAGTATCAACTGGTATAAACCGACTTATGGAAAACCACTCACAAACCCTTGTAAATAAAGACTTTTTTCTTCATTTCTTTTTACATTTTGTGACTAAAAAAAGAATAAAATTATTAAAAAATGAAGGTAATTACGACTTATGGAAAACTTTTATAAATAAAATATATATTTAATTGAACAGGAGGTAATAAATGAAGAAAATTGGTGACAAAGAAAATTATAATAATAGTATTTTTGAGAATATAAAAAATATTGATGAGTATGGAGATGAATATTGGCTTGCTCGAGATTTACAAAAAGTTTTAGAATACAAAGACTGGAGAAACTTTCAAAAAGTAATAGATAAAGCTGTATTATCCGCCAAAAATAGTGTTTCAGATAATGAAGATTGGGTTGTTGAAGTCAACAAGCCAATAAAAACTGGAAAAGGCAAAGAAGAATTTATTAAAGATTATAAATTATCAAGGTACATATGTTATTTAATAGTTCAAAATGCTGATCCAAGTAAAGAAGTTGTTGCATTGGGACAAACCTATTTTGCAATTCAAACAAGAAAACAGGAAATAACAGAACAAGAATATGATTCCTTATCAGATGATGAAAAAAGATTTTATCAAAGAAAATTAACTAAACAAGGCAATTATACTTTACAAAAAGTTGCTTCATCTGCAGGCGTTAAAAATATGGCTGAGTTTCACAATGCAGGATATAAAGGCTTATATAACGGCGAAACTGCCGATGATATTTTTAAAAGAAAAAAATTACGCTATAGAGAAGATATTTTAGATAATATGAATGAAGATGAATTAGTTGCTAATTTATTTAGGATAAATCAAACTAAGCAAAGACTCTTAAAAGATAATGTACAAGGAGAAAAAGAGGCAAAAGATGTGCATTATGAAGTTGGTAAAAAAGTAAGAAAAGCAATTGCCGATATTGGTGGGACTATGCCGGAAGATATGCCAACACCTAAGAAAAGTTTAAAAGAACTTGAAAGAGAAAAGAAACAATTAGAAAATAAAGAAACGAAGAAACTTGAAGGAGTAAAGCAATAATAATTATATAAAATAAGGAGATGATTAGTAATGCAACAATATAAAGTAGCAGGATATGTTAGATTATCTAAAGAAGATAAAATAAAAGATGAATCAAATAGTATTACTAATCAAAAAGACATAATTAATTTTTTTATAAAAAACAGTAATGAATTTGAATTAATAGATTTCTATATTGATGACGGATATTCCGGTACAACATTTGATAGACCAGAATTTAAAAGAATGATTAAAGATATAACAGAATATAAAGTAAATACAATAATAGTTAAAGATTTATCTAGATTTGGAAGAAATCATATAGAAGCAGATAATTATATTGAAAATTTCTTACCTGGATATAATGTAAGAATTATTTCAATTAATGATAATATTGATACTTTGAAACTTCCAAAGTCTAATGCTTATATAGAAATTCCACTAAGAAATTTAATGAATGATTGTTATGCAAGAGATATATCAGAGAAAGTAAAATCAACTTTGAAGGTTAAACAGCAAAATGGTGATTTCATTGGTACTTTCGCACCATATGGATATTTAAAAGATCCTAACGATAAACATAAACTAATAATAGACAAAGATTCATCAATTATTGTAAGAAAAATATTTGATATGATTCTTTTGGGTAAAAGTAGGAAAGAAATTGCTGATTTTTTAAACGATAATAATATCTTAACTCCGAGTTTATACAAAATAAATAAAGAGAAAACAAATAATGAAGAATTTGCTTTATCGAAAAAATGGAATGCGGAAATAGTAAATAGAATACTAAGAAATGAAACATATACTGGGACATTAATTCAAAATATAAAAACGAAACCAAGTTATAAAAATAATAAATTGATTGATGTTAATAAAGAAGATTGGATAAAAACAGAAAATCATCATGAAGCAATAATTTCTAAAGATAAGTTTGATGAAGTACAGCAAATATTAGATAGAAAAATTAAAGTAAATAAAAATAATGAAATAGATTTATTTTCTGGTTATTTAAAGTGTTTTCATTGTGGTGAACACTTAATAATTAGAAAAAGTAAAAACCAAGTATATTACTATTGTAGTTCTTATATTAAAAATAAGAGTTGTGTAAAGTATTCAATAAATAAGAAAAAATTAGGAGAATTGGTAATAGAAGAATTGAATAAATCTTTATTTTTACAATTAGATAATTTGGATAGAAAAGTATTAAGTAAATATATAAATATGATTTATGTTATTGATAAAGATAATATAAAAATTGAATTAAAAAAATAATATTTAGAAGAATTAATGTGAGGTGTTAAATAATGAATGAAGAGCAATTAGAATTATGGAAAAATTTAAAAGAAGGCAATACACTTGGAGAAGTACAGGAGTATATAAGGAAAGTAATTGAAATAAGAGGATTTACAAATCAAAGCATAGAACAAGCAATGCTATTATTGACGGAAGAAATAGGTGAACTTGCTAAAGCAATTAGAAAAGAAAAAACAACAATGTCAATTGACAATAATAAAATTAGAAATTATGATACTATAGAAAGTGAAGTTGCTGATGTTTTCATCGTGTTATGTACAATATGTAATAAACTAGATATAGATTTATTTTCATCTTTAAAAGATAAAGAAAAAGAGAATATAGAGAGAAAATGGAAAAAATAAGATTCAATTATAGATAATTGCGAAACTAAATTATAAAAATGAAGTAACATAAAATTAATAAATAAATATAGTTTAGGGTTAGTAAGAAAAGAAAAATAAACACAGAAAATAACCTATTAGAAATTGGCAATAATTTCCAGTAGGATTAT
>JAFRDD010000031.1 GCA_017404025.1 Clostridia bacterium | reverse complement strand
TTTTTACTATATTCTTCATTCATTTGTTATACCTCCCATAAAAGTATAACAAAAAAGAATGTACTTTTTTCAATTTAACTATGTACATTTTTGTACATTTTTAAATTTGATTTTTTGTACATTCTTATTTTATCATTAACAACATCCCTATGTTCATAAAAAAATCATTATTAAACTCAATATTGGCCAATTTTAAAAATGAGAAAAAATTTTTTGGAACTCGTATTTTTTCCAATTACATTTGAATAAATTGACATAATATGATATAATAAACATACGGACACCATTTAATATCCATATGCATTATGCAAAATTCACAGAAAGGAGTGGTATTAAATGAGTAGCAATATCAATTACGGTGGCACGTTTTATGAAGAAATCGAAGTTGAACAGCTTACTAAGTTTCTTCTTGACTGCGAATCAGTTTCTAAACAGGAGTATCTCTTAATACCGTCACTCATATTTGATTCTGATAGCATCTCGTTTAAGGGATTTAATATCCCCATCAGTCGTGGTTTAGACGGCGGGCTTTTTACACTCTACACTAACCCGGATAATCTTTCAGAACATGAAGATCTATCTGATGAAAGGGCACACTGCTATAGGTTTTTCGTTCCCAAAGGTTATATCAAGTCCCTTAAGCAGAACGTAGTCTGAATTTGCAGGCATGGTAACTATCTTGTTACCATGCCTTTTCTTTTTTTATTTTTGTATCTTATATGTTTTTAATTTAAACTAATTCCAGCATTTCCATTTCTTGCCTTTTGAAATGATTCATCTAAATCTTGTGTACCCCCTTGTGCAGTAGGATCTAATTGCACATTATTTTTATGAAAATTTAGCATCTGCCTTACTAAAAATTTACTTGTTGGAGTATAATTTGAATTAAAGATATGCTTATGATCCGCTTCTCTTATTATAATTCCTTCTATATCAACTCCGTATAGCTTTATTAGCTTCTATAGCTCTTTTATATCTTTCATTCATTGTTTGCCCTAACAATTGACGTTGAAGCATTCCAACCTCTTTAGGTATAGTAATACTCCTAAATGACATATCATGCATTGGAGCTCTAATTTGCCCTTTTCCTTTTTCATATCTTTCACCTTCTAAATTCCATTCACCATCGTCTTGTTCTTCTCTTTCTCCAACATAATATCCAAATTTAATTTTTTTGTATTCATCTACATTAAATTTTTTTCCAAAAAGTTCTTCATAATCTTCTATTCCAATTGGATATTTTATTCTAATCGTTGGCACAGGAATAGTTCCAGCAGCACCACCAATTAAGCATCTATTAATCAATTCAGGATATATTAATGCAAATCTTTGTGCAAAAACACCTGAAGCAGAATATCCATTAAGAAATATTTTATCTTGTACTTCTTTTCCTGTAATTGTTTTTATTTTAGTTTTAGCGTCCTGAATACATTCAAATACCTTTTCATGTATTTTAAAATCTCTTACTGCTTCTAAAGATAATTGTTGAAAATCTGGTAAATTCTCTATATTAGGAACTATAGGTAATACCACAGGAAAATCTGTTATTGCATCCATAAGTGTTTTTTCTATTGTATTTCCATTTGGTGCCATTGCATCTTGTACACTTTCTTTGTAATTTTTTCTTTGAACCCCTCCTGAATTATAAGTTTCGACAACCATTTCTGCATCATCTTTCATTTTTTCAGGAATTGCTATTATATATTTTCCTCCCCCCGCTTCACAAATATACATATCAATTTTATTATTAAATCTGTTTAAAATACTTCTATATTTTTTCAAACTATCACCTACTATTAATTAATACTTTGTAATATCAGTTATATTCTCCATATATACAATAATTTGTAATAATATAATAAATATTATAATTACCTGGAAATTTATTGTTATTTAGTTTATGGTCAGCATATCATAATAATATGAAAAAATCAATAAATTTCATTGACTATAATACTTTTTTATGTTAATATGTTTTCAACATTTTTTATTTAGCAAATTATTTATAAAATTTAAAAAGGAAGTAAATAATATGTTAAAAGTTTATAATCTAAAACAAAAGCAAAATTATATTGAAGAAATTGCAACACTCACTCAAAAAGAATGGGGAGCTTCAAATCTATCAGAAGAAGATTTTAAATCAAAAGTAAAAATTAAAATTTCACATATTAAGTCAAATCTAAATAATCCAAATTATTGTAAATTAATACTTTTAGAAGACAATGAATTAGTAGGATTCATTTCTATATTTCCAAATGACTGTGACGAAAAACCTTATTTATCACCATGGTATGCAACTATGTATGTTAAAGAAAAATATCGCGGAAAAGGTTATTCTAAAGTTTTAAATAATGCAATATTGGCAGAAGCTAAAAAAAGAAATTTTCAAAAATTATATTTAAAATCTGACTTAAAAAATTATTATGAAAAATTTGGTGCAAAATACATAGAAGACTTAAGTAATGGAGAAAAATTGTACTACATAGATATTCCAATAAATCGAATTTCTATTATAGGTGGCTCAGGAAGTGGAAAAAGCACACTTTCAACTATTCTTTCCAAAGAACTAAATATTCCAGCAACACATTTGGATGCAGTAAATTTTAACTCAAACTGGGAACAAATAGACACCCAAAAAAGAGATTCAATAATTAAATCAAAAGCAAATGAAGAAAAATGGATTATTGATGGAAATTACAATAAAACGCTAAAAGAAAGAGTTTCTAAAGCAGATCTAGTTATTTGGCTAGATTACTCAACCTTTGCACATCTTAAAGGAATAATGAAACGATTATTTAAAAATTTTTATAAAGAAAAACCAGAGTTACCTGGATGTAAAGAACGATTTAATTTTACTTTTTTAAAGTACACAATTACATTTAACAAAAAAAGAAGACCTGAAATTGAAAAAATTCTACAAGATGTTCCTGAAGATAATTTGTTAATTTTCAAAAAGCAAAAAGACTTAAATAACTGGTTAAAATTATTTACAAAAAATAAAAATATATTAGACTCAATAAAATAGGGAATAAATAATCGTTTTATTTATTCCCTATAACACTCTTTTTTATTTATGATTCTTGTTATTTCGTTTCAATGTAATTTTTTATACAGATTTTTATCTTCCATCATCGTCTGTTGATATCTCTTCTATACTATGTTTCTGCATATTTTGATTATTCTTATAGTTCTGTTTTTCTGCTGGATGTGGAATTTGTTTTCGGCTAAAGACTTTATATCTATCCAAACCACGATTACTTTCCTTATCCGTTAATGTTTTTTCATTTTCAAGTACTGTTCTTCTTAAATCTTCTATTAACGGTAAGACTTTTGAATAATTAAGAGAATCGTATGCAGTTGCTTTTTTAATAGCACTAAAAGTACCCTGGTATTTTCTTGCATCATATTTTGTTCTACTCTCTTCGTTCATTCTTTCTCGGATTTCGGCTATTATAGAATAAGCATTGCTAGAGTATTGTTGTGTTATAAGATCATATACTTTTGATTCATTTGGAGTAAAAGCAATCTTGGTTATTAATTCTCGTCCTAATATATCCTGTACTTGTGATACTATATTTACTTCTTTATTATATCCACATCTACTTAAAGGAAATCCATATTTTTGTGCAATTTCTCTTGCTTTAAGTTCTGTTAAGCCTTCTCTAAATGGTTCTATACCATCAGATCCGCAAAGATGCACTGTTTCATGTAATAAACTTTCTAAACAAAAATCTTCTATATCAAGTCCTTTAAGAACCACATGAGCAATGTAACCCAAATAAGATGTATTATTTAATATTTCATTGTTTTTATAACATTTATGTTTTTTATTTATACCAAATCCAGGTATAAATTTCATTTTATCAAGTATTTCTGAAGCATATTGTGGTAAAAATATTTTGTCATCACAACAATAAAAACTTACAGTATGCTCAGGGTTTATAACTAAAATACTTTTATAATCTGATATATTTTCTAATTCTTTTCTCTTATTAATTGGTATAGCATTGCCATATTCTTTCAATATTGCTTTTACATACTTTTCTAAATATATTGATAAATTATCTATTGTCTCCCCTGTTATATATTTTTTTGACATAAAAAACACTCCCTTTACTTTATATACTATTGTCGTTTGCAAAACTCTAAAAGCATTGCAAATACTGACTTTTTTTATTTATAAATCTATTGAATCACTCCACTTTTTAGTATATAATTAACATATCAACTTAACAATAACATACTAAAAAGAAGGAGTGTTTCAAT
>JAFRDD010000173.1 GCA_017404025.1 Clostridia bacterium | reverse complement strand
GTTTATGATAATCTTTTTAATATTGGTCTAATACAATAAGCATAATATTTAAATGAATTAGATATTCTAACAGCACCAGTTCTAGAATAATCATCATCCCATTGATATTGAATAGCATATTTTTCAAATTCTGCCCCAACTGCTGTTGTAGATGTCCATAAATAACAATCTATGTCATTTGTATTCGGCATATATATAAAATTTGAAGATAATTTTGATGTATAAATCTGTCCACTGCCATTTATACCAGTATCATCAGATCTATTATATGTTCTATTACAATTTTGTATTAATTCATTAAAGTCATCAGGTGTTGGTATACATGGATAATATAAATCACTAATATATTTAGATAATGATACATAAGCAATATCATCTGATGTTTCTAATAAATATAAACCATCTGTTGTATTATATTTTGTTATTGTACCATCTGATGTTGAATATATGTAATGTGCCCAGTTATTTGTACTTGAACTATTATCACATGAATTTATATCACCCCATCTATAATAATTACCTAAATCTTCTACTGTATTAGCACCAATATTTTTTATACACCATAAATTACCGCTTGGAAGATTTAAATCAACAAAAAGTTTTTCTGTTTCTGTTTTATTGTAATTACATCTTTTTATATCATCAACAAATGATAGCCAAGGTTCTTTATAATCAGTTTTCCTTGCTTCATAATATTTATTTGTATTATTAAATAAATGTATATATTGCATATTATATATAAGTAAATATATATAAAAATAAAAAAGCTGCCTTAATAGGCAGCTCCTCATATTGTAACGTTTATGTTTAACAATATATTTTTTACTCTACACTAAGTGTAAGGATAGCACTTCTATCTGTTTCAACAGTACCAGTGGCATCCATTTTTGTATCAACAGAAATTCTGTCAGCAGATACGCCATATTCATTTACAAGAATATTCTTTACAACATTAGCACGGTTCTGTGCAAGTGCGAAATTTCTTGTCTCAGTTCCAGTCTTAGTATCAGCAGAACCTACAATCTGAACAAGTGTATCTTTATCAAGGCTCTTTGCAAATGCAGCAACCTTAGCCTTCTCAACATTTGAAAGTACAGCACTTCCGATAGGGAAAGTAATGATTGTACTGCCAACAAGAACTCTGGTTTCCTTCTCAATTACTCTTTCAGTTCTTACAGTTTCCTTTACGATTTCCTTAGTCTGAACTGGCTTGTTCTTCTCAGCCTCAAGCTCAGCAAGTACCTTATCATAATCAGCACGAGTTACCTCATAAGGGCAAAGAACGAAATTGTGTGAACCACCCTTTCTCTTTGAACCAAACTTATAGGTTACACCAACCTGAATATTAGCACGAGCATCATTCATAAAACGAGGAAGTGACTGATACTGTGTCTTGGTGTACTTATTGAACCACATTACACCAGGACGAACATTAATCTGCCATGCACGAACCTTACCAAGATTGATATTAAGTTCTGCACCAGCATTATAAACTACATAATTTCTATCAGTAGGAATTGTAGGAGCACCGTCGTAAACATTTGTTCCGACTACAGTCTCAAGATCTTCACCAGGTGTTGAAGAAACAGTCTGTCCGTTTCCAGTATAGTCATGTCCCCAGCCCATTCCAAGAACACCAACAACCTCTACTCTACGAGGCTGGCCTTTATATCCACCAAACCAATTAGAAAAATTAAGCTTTCCGTTTGCTAAGACTGCACTCTCATCAATAAATGTATATGATGTAGTTGTGTTATAAAATGCAAGTCCTTCAACAGAAAAACCAACAACAGGAGTAACATACTTACCAAACTCAAGGCCAGCAAAAGGACGAACGCCCTGTGCAACACCCTTAGCACCATCCCAGAAGAAAGGATCAGGTACCTGATTAAATTGTCCGGTAGTTGTACCACCGCCTATAAGTGTAACATAAGTATTTTCAAAAAGACGTGAACTTTCAACCGTCTGTGCATTTGCAAGTGTAATCATCATCACAAATGCAATAATAATACTAAAAATTTTCTTCATATTCTTTCTTTTTGTAAACGTTACATTATATAATATAGAAAAGGAAATTAAATTTTTTCAAAATCCTATTCTAATACCATACTATCATCTTTAAAAATATTGTCAAATATACTCTTTGATATATCAATTGCACTGTTAATATCTCTATCAACTACATAATGTAAACCAGATTTTGCTGATTCTCCGTTTAACAATATGCATGCTCCTAAAAATATTAAATCTTTTTCACCTAACATAATTAATCTAAATCTTTAATTTGTTCAACTTCAACTCCAGCCTTTTTTAATAATTCAAGACCATCTGTATTTCTATATATGTCTTTATAGACAACTCTCTTTATTCCTGCTTGTATAATCAATTTAGAACATTCAAAACATGGACTTAACGTAACATATAATGTACTACCATCTGATGAATAATTTGATTTTGCAACTTTTGTAATAGCATTAGCTTCTGCATGAAGTACTTCTGGTTTTGTAACTAAATAATGATGAGGACATTTTGAACAATCACTATCATATGTTCTACAAATACTTTCTCCATTATCTAATGAATTAGTATCATCCCAATCAACATCACATTTTACTTCATTTTCACAGGCATTATCAAATCCCTTTGGAGTTCCATTATATCCATCAGAAATAATTTGCCCATCCTTTACAAGCAATGCTCCTACCTTACTTCTCTTGGCGTAGGAATTGGTTGCCCAAATCCCCGCCATTTGAAGATATTTTTTATCAAAACGATTACACATCTTATTTCTTATTTATTTCAGGGAGAACATCTTTCTTAAAACGGTGAAATATCATTCTCTTATCCTCAGGAATACCTGTGCTCTTTTCATATGTAAATCCAAGCATCTCCGAAATGTTCTTGAAAATATAATTGTTAAGAGCAGAACCTGAAAGCCATGATTCCTTGAACATCCCAATACATTGATTCATCAAATCTCTATACATCTCAGGATTATTCTCAAGTTCCTCAATCTTATTTCTTAAATCCTCAGGTGACTTAAGATAAAGATATTCAGGAGCATTCAAATAATGATTGCAATCATAATCGGGATGAATGAAAGGAATAAGTCCAAGACAGATACATTCCCAGAACTTAATAGTAACAAATCCAGGAACCTGTGAATAACACAATGTATATTTTGCATCAGCTATTTCATCGCCAAGTTCATAGATTTTCTTATTGATAATTTCTGGATATTGTTCATAAATTTCATCATCCCAAGAACCATAAATCTTAGTACTTGCATAAGGTGTACCCTTGAAGTTATCAATAATCCACTTCTTATAAGTAGGGAGACGAGAAGAATTGTTTCCTGCATGATTAATCTTAGCAGTACCGCAACCATTTGAAAGAACAATAAAATGATTTCCAGTTGACTTCAACTTTCTTTCAATATCAATTTTATCAGCCCAGTTTCTTTCAAGACCCATCATAAAGATTTTTTCCATTCCGCAATAAATTGCCTTAAGAGTTTCACCCTTATGAATAGTATGATCTTCCAAAGAAGTAATATGCTTATATGTTTCAAATTCACCATTAATCTGAGAAAGAATAAGACGAGGCTGATTTACTAAATCCTTAGCATTAATAGTAATGTATCTTGCATCCTCAGAAATCAAGAATACTGGAAGATCACCAAGATGATTGAATACATAAAGATAAGGAGCTGCATAATTCTTATATGCAAATAATGGATTATAGAATTCTCCATCTGGTTTCTTTAAGAAATTAGGAATGTTTACATTAGATGTCATTCCATTGAAAACCAATGCAAAATCAGGTTTAATATTCTTTTCATTGAAATAATCAAGAATACCATGATACCAATCATCTTCCTTTTCAGTTCTTATAAATGCTGAATATACATTATGATATGGGAATAAGAAATCATATTCCTCATCATTAAGTTTCTTCAAATCATTAGGACCTATGAAATAGAAATCATAGTTAGGATTCATCTTGGCGATAGATGTATAAAAAATCATAGGGGCATCATCACCAGTACTTACAACAGTGTTCTTAAATTTGACAGACTTGCCAATCTTTCCAATTAAAACAATTTTCTTTTCATTCATAATTATTAAATTAATCTAAAATCTTCATAAAAACTTGCAACAATAGGTCTAAACTTTAACTGCTTATTTAATATCAACCAATAAATAATATGAGAGATATACATATGTGTATTCTTATCCTCATATTTTAATATAGAATCATATCCTTCAATAAAATCATTTGCATCCTCAAAACTATACCCACCACAATTAAACATTCCGCTAATAACACGTTTTTCTATAATATTAGTAACAAAATTCTGTTCATCTAATGTAATATATGACTTATGTTGAGGATCAACAATAGGAGTATCTTCAAGAGGATACATAAGAACAGAATTTCCCTCATATATCTTATCACAAATACACATATTATCTGCATCCTTAATGAATAATGGTCCAGCAATATTGTATTTCTTTATACAGTTATAAACTGTTTCAGCTTGTGATTTAGTATGTTCATTTACAATTGAATAATGAACATTATATTTTTGTCCTTCTGCATTCATATGAAGTTCAGTATCAATTTTACTAACTACATTGAATTTATCATTATGTTTCTTAAGAATGATAAAATAAACATCACTGAATAAAGAAGTATCAATTCCTTGTAAACTTCTAATACAGTTCATTTTTCCAGTTTCTTTATCATACTGATATTCAATTGGCACAATGTCTTCCTCAACTGAAAGCATCGGCATTATAAGTGTATACTTCTTACTCATAATTCTTAAGAATATTATTTATAACTTTTACTAGAAAATCCCTTACCTTAACTTCCTTTACATAAGGAACAATTCTAAGAATGTTCATTAATTGAAGAACATTATAAGTATCATTATAATACTCATTATTTTTGAAGTAATCATCAATTTTATTATCAATGTACTCAAAAATCATCTTAAGACGGATAGGATCATATTTCTTATTATACATCATTGTTGACCAGAAATACTTTGTATCTTGTCTTAACTTAACAATATCCTGAATTGGTGTTTCAATAAATGAATCCAAATAATCAATGAAGTAAAAATTATTTGATGTAAAAAGAATGTTTGAAAAAGTCAAATCTCCGTGGCAAATTCCAACTGGCATTCTAATTTCATCAGGAAGATTCTTAAATACTTCCATTGATTTCTCAAGAACTTTATTTACATTGTCAACAATTACTTTACCTGGAACATACATATTTACTAATGCATTAGTTGTAAGAATTTCGTTCTTCATACAGTTTTCAATAATAGATTCCATTTTATTAACAAATACATCTCTCTTAACAGTTTCAACTGTGCATTGTTCAATTTCATTATCAACATATTCTTCAAATGTCTTAACAAAATGGTCAATGTCCTGTCTTGATGCTTGTTCAAAATAATCTACAAAATTCTTAGCATAAATATAATCCATGATGATATAAGTTTCATCCTCTCCTTTTATCAATTCATGAATCTTTGGAACTTTAACATCACAATTTAAAGCAGCTTTATCATTTTGCTGTTTTAAACCCTGTTGATACAAACGGTCTAAATACTTCTTACTTTTTGAGGACTTTCTTATAAGTAATTGATTATCATTTTCAATGATGTCAATATCACATCCTGAATGTCCTTTTATATCAATAGTCATAATGAATACAAATGTATTTATATATTAATATAGAAAAACTTACTTATTGTTTCTTATATATTCTTTAATCTTTTCAATATCTCCTTCTTGACATAATTCATATATCTCTTTATGATATTTATCTTCTTTAATTGGAATCTCTTTTGTATTCCAATAATTATCAAGACGACAAGTAAGTCTTAATTCACCTCGTTTGCCAATTCTTAAACTAATACCGTCTCTATATTTAAGATATAATCTGATACGACATAAATCCAAAGCAGATGTTCCAGCAACAACAGATGAACTTAAATTTGATGAATTGGGAACTACTTCAAAACCATAATCACCTAATGTAATACAAGTCTTTCCATTCTGTAATAATTGAATTACAATATCAATATCTTCATGAACATTTTTTCTTGTATCATATTTCAAACCAAGATTATGAAAATCATCTGAATTAATTATATTGCATTGTCCAAAATTCAAATTTTTGTTTATGTTTCTTTTTCCTGGTTTAGAAAAACCAAGGCTAAATGGAAACATTGGAGATACATAACTACATTCATTTCTTTTTATATAATCAACAAGAATATCAAGTAAATCAACGAGTGAAATCTTTTCTCTCCTATATGAATCGGAAGTCTTTCGTTTAGTTTCTTCAGTTATTCTATATCCATATTTTCTAATGTCATCATCTAATTGAATTACATATTTATATCCATTTTCATATGCATAATCCATAATGAACTGACGTTTCTCTCCAATTGTCTTACAATCAGTTTCTACCAAATGAATATTAGAATTAAATGAAAACTTATCATAATAATTCTTTAAATTAGAATCATCTTTAGACAATATGATATATAAATTATATTTATCAATATTGTTTACATAATTAAATATTTCATCATATCTGTTTTGATAGGATGGTATAAAAACTGCAGTATCGTTCATATTATTTATTCAATTTATCAAATAATTCAACTTGATATTCAATCATATTTTTCATACCCTCATACATATCAACCTTTGGCACCCATCCATACTTTTCTTTAGCATATGTATTGTCACATCTTGAGAATTTATTAACTTCATGGTCAAGAATACTTTGCTTAATTGAATATGCACCTTCATAAAGTTCAGGATATTTCTTCCAATAATTTGAAGAATCAACATATTCTGCTTCAATGTTCTTACCCATTATCATCTTAGCAATATCATAAATACCTCTTACAGAATATGAAGTATTTGTTGAACAATTGACAGTATCAAATCCTTTGCAAGACTGAACCGCAATAAGAAGATTTACAAGATCATCAACATATACATAATCTCTTGCTTGATTTCCTGTTGAATGAAATATGGGTGTTCTATTATAATAAAGTTCACGAATAAGATATCCAACAAAAGGAGGCTGCTTACGAAGACAGTCAACATGAGGTCCATAAACATTTGCAAAACGAACACAGCATACATTCATATCATACGTATCACAGAATGATTTTGCAAAAATTTCTGCACAGTATTTAGTATTAGGATAAATAAGTGTAGGTTTTGATTTAAAATCTTCAGTTGTAGGAAATTCCGTTTCATTCTCATACATTGCATTTGTTGATGCTTGTACAACTGTTTTTACTCCATATTTTCTACTGAACTCAAGAATATTAGCAAATCCCCCAACATTTACGCTAATTGCTTCAGCAGGATTTGACTGGCAATCAGGAAGTGGGGCAATACCTGCAATATTATATACATAATCAAAATGATATTTATCAAAGAGTTCAACAAGAACATCTTTATCTCTAATATCACCCTTTACAACATATTTAGAATAATCACCATCTTCAAAAAGAAGATTATCATCATGACCATAGGAATAGTTATCAATTCCTACTACTTCATTACCATCAACAATAAGTTTATGTAAAAGCTGAGAACCAATGAATCCTGCAGCACCTGTAACTAAAATCTTACTCATATTTTTACTCCTATATATTTTACATTTGCTGCATTCGCAGCTTTAAATCCAACTTCAGAATCTTCAAATATTAATGCATCTTCTGGATTGCATTCACATTTTTCTAATGCTTTAATATATACTTCAGGATCTGGTTTTCCATTAATAACATCTTCACCTGTTATAATATAATCAAAGAAATCAGTAATCTTAAAATAATTTAAAACATTATAAAGATTATCTTTTGATGCAGTAGATGCTAAACATATTTTTATTCCTTTACTTTTTGATTCAGCAAGAAAATTGAAAAGTAACTTATTCAATTGTATATATCTAAAAAACATTGGATAAAATTTCTTTTTCAATTCCTTAAGTTTTGATCTTTTATCATCAGGAATCCCAAGTGCATCACACATTTCAGGAAATCTTAATCCAAATGATTTTTTATATTTTGCAACATCAAAAGAACACCCAGCATACTTAGCAGCAGTTGCATAAGCCTGTACATTTGCCTCTTGTGTATTTACAAGTGTACCATCAAAATCTGTTATGATTGCTTTTAATTGTCCCATATATTCTTATCTATGTCTCTGTTTTCAAAATCTTGTGGAGTATTGAATGACCAAAGATGGTCTTCATGCAGATTCATATCAATCAATTCAATACTGTCTTTATATTTCAAATCCTTCAATAAGTAATTATATATTAATGAAAGATAAATTTCTTTTGAATTGATTTTTCCATTTTCAAAATCCTTAATTACTTTCTTAGCACATTTCAAAAATCTATTTGCAGAACCTAAGAAATAACATCCTGCGATTGCATGTGTTGAAATAGGATGCTTCTCAACAACATTTACAGCATAATAGCACCCATTATTCTTTTCTGTTTCAGCATAACTATATCCAGGAAATTTGGAATAGAATGACATCAAAAGCGGATGAGGATCTTCTGTTAATAGTTCACGACTAATTCTTTTAATATATGATTCACAGTGGAAACAGAAATCACAATCCATAACAAGAACTGCGTCATTTTCTTTATCAATAAAAGGTTCAGCTAACATTACAGTTTCAAGAGCACCTCTTGTTGTTTTATCTATTCCTATTACATTTGCTGTAGGATATACAGATTTAATTATGTTATCAATATGATAATCACTAATGAATTCTGTTCTTACAATAAAGGTCATCTTTATTGGTGCATCATATACATCAGTACTTGAAAATGGCAAATCATCAATTGTAAATAAAGAATTCAATGCACAGAAAAATAATTCTTGTTCATCATTTGGTTTTAACAATGGCTTTGGAATATCATATCCTGCATCTTTAAAACGACGACCTTCTCCAGCCATCGGCATTATAATATGTAAATTTTTCATATCTTAACTTTTATACTCTAAATTAATATAGACACATGATTATAAAGATTTCACAACATCTGGAAAATATTGTTCATAAAGTTGTAAACTATCTACACACCATATAATATTTTTCTTAACTAATATTATATTACAAGTTAAGGCAGTTTTTAGGGCATAATATATATTATTGTACAAGTTAATATGCCACTGATAATCACTTCTAAACTCAACAGAATCATTAGAACGCATATGAACAGAGTATTCTAATTCATATGTATTTACTTTTTGTTTAATTAATGAAACATGAATATACATTGTACATTGAAGATTATCTGTAGAAGACATTATGATTACTGCCTGTCTTGTGTTTGGATTTTCAATCAATTTATCAATACATTTCTGTAGTTGATTATCTTTAAGTAAAATTGGGTCATAATTCTTTTCATACCAATCATCATCAAGATAAGGTAGTTTACCTATATTTCTAAAAATGCAGTCTTCGGTACACTCAAAGACTACATTTCTAATTTCAACATATCTTCGTCCATTCATACAATCATATCCACAGTCTTTAATATTATGACCGCAAACTTCTTGTATCAATAAACTTCTAACATCATTATTATTAAGCATTCTCATTTAAAACTTTATTAATTGCATTCATTACATAATCATCAGTAATTTTGTTAAGATTCTTTTCAAATAATTCAACATATCTTAAATTATTTTTTTTAGCAACTGTTCTTTTTATAATATCATTTTTTGCCCAACAATTTATTTCTGATGCAATTATTCCTTTTGATGAATCTTTAATATTTTCATTATTAAATCTATCATATAAATATTTTAATCTTTTAATATCATTTTCATCATTTTCATTAAATGGATGATTCCCATGTGAAACAAATCCTTGATATTCTATAAATACATCAATGCTTGGTATATAAAAATCGCATTCCCAACAATATCCTGTTTTATTTCTGTATCTTTTATCTCTATAATATTGTAATACATCTGGATAATGTTTTTTTAATATATCAAATATAATATGTTCTCCTTTTGATGAATAAACTGTTATTTCTGATTTTGGAGAATTATAATAATTTTCTTGAATTCTTTTAGATAAAGTTTTATAACATTTATCTTTTATTTCTTTTGATTCTAATGGAAATTTTACTCCAAATTTTTTTAAATTTGTATTTATTAATTTTTCTCTTGTTGGTGGATATAAATTCTTACAACTATGTGAACATGTATTATTATATCCATTTATAAAATTATGAAATTTTACATAATTACCACAAACTTTACACACTGGTCGTTGTGTTAAATTATTATATAACCAATATAGATTTTCTTCTATACTTGATGAATTATTAAATCTATTTTTAATATAATTTACTATATTTTTATTTATAGGATTTTTACTCCATAATCCATTTTCTAATTTATTTGTATCTGGACAAATATTTTTTTGATTAAAACGTAAAAAATTTTCTAATATCCATTCATCATTTTCTTTTGATATTTTTGTCCAATCATAAAATAATTCTGGTCTTCTTATTTTTAATCTATTTATAGTTCGTATTTCATAAAAATTATTTTTTATTTTATCATTATGTTCTAAATGTGCCATACAACTTTGTGAACATGTTTTACTATAACCATCTTTTGATGATATAAATTTTGCTGGTTTACCACATATTTTACATTTAGGAACTTCTAAAATATTATTTTTTATTCTATATAATATTTCACATAAATTATTTTCAAAAGATAAATCATCATATTTATTGTCAAGATATGTAAATAAATCACAAAATTCATTATAGTGTTTATTTATCCATCTTTTTGATGTATGTGACGGATTTATAGATATATTTCCATTCTTATTAAAATAAAATATATCTATAGCTTGTTTATCAAAGTTAATCATTTCTTAACCCAAATTATATATTATTTATAATTAATAATAAATATTTAAGTTAAAAATTTAAAATGACGTTCATATATATGTAATGATCCGCAATTCCAAAATATTTTACCAGATATAATCATATCATTTAATTCTTTTGATAATTCATCTGCTAATTTATTTAATACAAATGATGCAAATAAACTATCATTATTAAATCCAAATACTGCATCACATGAACGAAAATTTACTATACAATCTAAATATTTTTTATTATTTCTTTCATTAATAAAATATTGTACATTTTGACAACACATAAAATCATGCATTCCATTCTTGTTATAGTCCGTCTGCATACTTGGCCTATTATAAATCATTATAGCTTCTCTTGTATGATTATCTGCAATCAGTTTATTCTTACAGCTTTCATATTGACTTCCATTTTCTTCACTGAATATACACCACCCATAATTTGAATTAATGAAACCATCTTTATCTGCGCAAGCTAACCACATCTTAGGTGTATCTCCTGGAATGTCACGAACATTTAATGATTTACTTAAATACCATTCTTGCTCACGCTTATAATATTCATAATTTGGTTCTCTTATAATCCAAGGTTTATCTACTTCAAAATGAGCATTTTGAATTTCAACTGTTCTTGACTGCTGAACCTCATTACCTATTGTTCTAAATTCACCGTTCTTATACTTATCTAAAAAAATATTACGAATATCATTTGTATTTAATTCTATATGTTCTGTCATTTATGTCATAATACAATATTTTTTTTTACATGTTAATGAAATCTTGGAACTCTATCAAAATATCATTTCTATCTCTAAAGTTATCACCATCATTTACATATATGATATGCTTTTTCTTTAGAATAGAAAAATCGAATACATCTTTAAAAAGATTGCATTCCTTTTGTATTTTTTCAAGTTCTGCACCTGATAAAGATTTACCATCATCATATTTCTTTAATTGCTTTGGGGATGTTGATAATAATTGAACATAATAAATGTCATCTTCATCAAGATTATTTATAAGATATTTTTCAGTTTCATTTATCATCCACTTTATTTTCTCAGGATCACCATTACGATACATCTGCCCATATACATATTCACCTTGATAATATCTATTAAATACTATCACATCAATATCTTTATTTCTATTGTCTTGAACGATATTATATGCATGTGACCAGAATAGTTTGCATTGTTCCTCAAATGGATCTTCAGAAACTGGTTTATCACAGTGTACAAGTTTTACAACCTTATTGTTATCAATTATACTTTGAATTAAAGTATTTTTACCAGTATTGTCAGGACCTTCAATTATGATTATTTTCATTAATCATCATAAAAATATTTATAATTTAATATAGAAATTTCGCTATTACATTTCAGCAAAATTTCCAATTTCATTAATAATATTATCTGATGTAAATCCTGGTCTCAAATACTTTTCAGCCTTAGCAATTATTCTTGTATATCTTGGAATTGACTTATTATAAACATCCTTCATATACTTAGAATTACCAAGTCCGATTTCATGTTTTGAATAACTTACAACAGAAAGAACATCCCCAAGCTCTACAATAATTCCTTCTGCAGTAGTCATATCATTGAATTCTTTCATCTCTTCAGCAAACTCTTCCGAAATCATTTCTTTATTGACTTCATATTCAGCTTTCTCTAACTCCTTATTCAATCCCTTATATTTAGTCTTAATGGGAAATGGAACATCAGAAATGAATACTTCATTGAAATCATGAAGCAATGCCATACGTAGAGCTTTCTCTAAATTGAATTCATAAAAATCATAAAGCTTTAAAACATAAGCTGCTACAAAGAAAGAATGCTCTGCTACAGATTCAGAACTGACTCTTGGTGCAGCCTGATAACGTGTCAAATTTCTTAAATTATTGACATTTGATAAATAATCTGTCAAATTTGAATTAATCATAATAGATACTTTTTAAACTGTTATATAGACTAATTAATCATAATGGTTAATTTTTTAACTATTATGCACATTAATAGTCATGAATTTTATATACTTATATATTCTAATATAGAATACTGTGTATTTTTTATTTTTATATATATAAGTTTATGCATACAAAATTTATGAAGACATTCAATCAATTTTTGGAATCAAAATATATTAGTTCACTTGATGAACTTGAAAATATATTAGAAGCTGATGAAAATACAGGTTCAGAACAGAATCCTGAGAAAGAACCAAATCCAGAACAAGCTGCAGAACAAGCTGCAGAACAGCAAGGAAACATTGATGATAAAGTACAGACAGTTGATATGATTAAAAGAAATGAAGAATATTTCTTTAGTAATATCATATTCTTTACAAATGAAAGAGATGAATCAAAGAACAAGACTCTTAAGAATTTGAAAGATGCTATAAAGAACACAGACATCAATCTTGTTGTATTTGTTTCTGAAGAAGTTGATTATACAGCAAATGATAAGAAAATTGAAATTAAAGATTCTAAAGAAAAGTTTACAATAACTGACCAATCCAATATTGATACAATTGTAATTGTTAGATTAGGTGCACAAGATTCAGAAGAATGCATGGAATGTGTAAAGGAACTTCAGGATTGGGGATTATTTGTTCTTAATCCTATTCAAGCAGCAAAGAGAGCATCTAATAAATATGCTTCTGCTGTATTGATGCAGAGATATGAAATACCTCAACCTAAATTCTGTTTGTTATCTCAAAAGGATGTTGCAAAAGGAGAAGAAACTCTTCAAAAGAAACTTAAACTTATTTATAAAGAAGTAGGACAGAATAAAGAAGAAGATGAAAAGAGAGAATATGTTGTAAAGATTCTTGATGGACATGGTGGAACTGGTGTATTTATGACAACTGGTAAAGGTATTCTTGCAATTCTTCAAGCAATATTTGCAATTGACCCTGAACGAGAATTATTACTTCAGAAGAAGGAAGAAGCAGATGGTGGTGATATTAGAGTACATGTATTAACATCAAGAACAAAACAAACAATTCTTGCTTGTATGAAGAGAAAGAAACTTGGCGGAGATTTCCGTTCAAATGTTTCTTTAGGTGCTCAAGCAGAAAAGGTTGAAATAACACCAGAACAGAGAGACATTGCATTGAATGTAGCTAAGATTTCTGGTATGCCTTGGTGTGCTGTTGATATTATGCCACTTGTAAAAGGAAGCAATCCAGAAATTGGAGATAATGTTGTTCTTGAATATAATTGCTCTCCTGGTACTGAAGGAATATCTGAAGTAATTGGAGAAAATTTCTGTAAGATACTTCTTGATGCTATAAATGACATCAATGAATTGGTACTTGCTCCTAAGTCAATTGGTTACATTGAAAATATGAAATTCATAATGGATAATGATACTGAGTTTGAACTTGAAGCAAAATTTGATACAGGTAATGGGGCAAAGGCTTCTACAATAGGATGTGATTCAGTACAAGTAATTGGTGATAAAGTATCAGCAGTTATTGATGGAAAGACATATAGATTTAAAAAGTCCGGTGTATCAACACCAATGGTTGGACAAGTAAGAGAAGAAAGAGTAACCGTAACGGTTCCTTGTATTCAAATAGGAAGTAGAAAACTTCTTAATGTTGAATTTGCTCTTGTAGATAATAGAAAGAAATCAACTCCTGTACTTCTTAACAGAGACATAATGGCAAAGATGGCATATCAGATTAATCCAGGTGCTAAGCATACTCTTGAAGAAGAATTCCATTCATCAGAATATAATAAGCATAATAGAGAAGCAAAATGAAGACTTTAGATAATTATATAACAGAGAAACTTAAACTTAATAAAGATATAAAGATAATTCAAAATCATTTTGAAGGTTCTCCTGAAGAATTATCTAAAATAGTTATAGAATTATGCGGATTTGATGATGAATCGACAGAATATAAGCATATTCTTAATTGGATTCAGACTAATGAAATAATAGGTATTGAAATTGTAATATCAAAAAGAGACCATAATGCTTTAAAAGATAATTTTGAATTATCTGATGAAATAACAGATAAGTTCATTATTAATGATAAACGAGTAAAAGGTGGTGAAGAAACAACAAGAGATTATGGTAAGTGGATATTAAATGATGCAAACTGTCATACACAGATGTCTGGAACATCAGAACTTTTAAGAATTCAAAATCCAGACTTTCTTACAGATTCAATTATTGTTTGCGGTACTGTTGATTATAAAAAAAGATATGGTTCTTTAGGATAATATCAAAACATATATAAAAAATTAGAGCTCCTATTAGGCGAAGGAGCTCTTTTTAGTATTATATGTATAATTAAAATCAATAAATCATCAATAAATATATATCCTTAATTATCCAGGTTGTTTACTCCAATAAAGATAACCAATCTTTATCTTCTAAGGTATTTTTATTAGTTGCGGAGGTCTTTAAAAAAGCTTTCGAAAAACTGTAACTTCCTCTGTTAGTTTTTTCTCTTAAAGGCTACAATATATAAAATCAATCTATAATCAATTAATTGGGCGGAGGACGTTCCATATTTAAAAGTGTTTCCGGTTTTAATTTACATTATCCAATATCATCATTAAAAATTTATATAATTTCTAAATCGGTCGGTCTCTTGTTTTCATATTTCCGGTGTTTTAAAATGTTTGTTTGTTTGAACGGCATCCAATTTAAATTACATTAATAATATAAAATCGTATTTATAAAATTCAAAAAAGTTGCAAAATAATTTGCAACTTTCTTATATAATATATATAAATGATATTATTGAGCAATATCTAATATGTCGCTAATTGAAATATCAAGTGATGCAGCTACTGGTTCAACCTTCTTGAAATCCTGGTCTTTACATGCATTACATATCATTACCAACAAACCTTGAACTGTTTCCTCATTAAATTCTTTTCCACTGTCTTTAAGTTTCTGAGTAACAAAATCTTTAAGTTTTCCAATGTCTTTTATTTGGGCTTCTTTTGCTAATTCAGTAATTTTATCATCCTCAGCAACTTTATCAACAATTTCTTCTACCTTTTCAGGTTCTTTCTTTGGATCAACTGTTTCTTGTCCTTCTGCTGGTTTATTTTCTTCAGGTTTTGTTTCTCCTGGCTTATCAGGTACATTATCTGCTCTTTCAGCTTTTAAATTTTCTGCAGCTTTTTTCTTTACATCAGCTGGAATTGAATCAAATGCATCTTGAAGAATTTTCTGATTTTCTGCATCACCTTTTTCTTTAGCAATTTCTAATCCATATAAATAAAGATATGCAGTTGTTGGAGAATTCTTAAAGTTAGCATCATTCTTATTGTTATTATAAATTTCAGCTATTTTAGAAGGAATTTCTTCTGGTTTTGCTGATGTTATGATTTCTAAATTCTGTTGAGCAGTTTCTTTTGGTAATGAATCATCATTGATAGAATTTGCAACATATCCATTAAATGCTGTTTGAACATTCTTACCAAAATCAACTAAATCTTTTTGATATTCTTTTATTTTAGCAGTCATTTTTCCACCAAGACTGCCAAGCCAATTTGCAAACTTCTTTAAAAATGTTCCTTCTGTAATCATATACATTTCAGATTCAAAAAGCATTGCTTCTGTTATCTGCTTCTGTTTCCAATCAACTATGTATTCTGTTAATCTTCTCATATCAAAACTTATAAATTATATATAAAAATAATCTTTGTAATTACATCAGCATTTTTATTTTTAATAAATTGGTATAAGTCATCATGATAAGACAGAAAGTAATATTAGGAAATTATAGATTCATAGTAGATCTTTACAAAGCTGGTGAAGATTTAGTTAATCCTACATATAGAACATTCTATCTCTTTAGAGATGTTGATCTTATCTCTGGAACGATTTGTGACCGCCACATATATTTTATCAATAAAGAAATTTATGATAAGAAACATGTAATTTATCCTATTAATGATACAACATCTGTAGGATATACAACAGACCCAAAGAATTTTAATGCAAACTTCAATGAAAATAATTTAGATGCAAGCATTTATCATCTTTACAGAAAGAATGGAAATGAATTTGAAGAAGCTGAAATTCTTTGCGATATGGTTCGTATTTATTATCCAACAATAAAGAATGACATAGATGCAATAATTGATATAGAGAATTTCATAAATGATGTAAAGTATCATTATCTTATTGCTGATATGCATGATTATGAAAGAAATGCAAGAACAGATTTCACTATAGACCATCAGACATATTCTGAATTTATAGACATATATATTCCTTCTCTTAATTCATTATTATATGATGATTCAATATTTGTGAATGAATATAATACATGTTTAAGATATGATGGTGAAACAGAACAAGAAGTAAATGAATTTGTTAACGGAAAATCTGTTGTTCCTTTCAATACATTATATTATCCTTATGAAATATTGACTGAACGTAATGCAAACAATAAACCTATATATAAGAAACGTTTCATTACTACAGCTAATTATATAAACAATCAATTCTACAGTACATTAAATCTTATAATGTATCCTTATGTAGATATTGATTCATTTGGTTCATTCATTATTAATTCTGAATTGAATGCAAATGGAACAACATTCAATATGCCTATTGAAACATCTTTTAAGACAGAGATAAGATTTCCTCTTGTCGATGATTTTAATGATGTACAAACATATAACAAATATTATGGTGTTCCTTGTGCCATAAGTAAGTTTAATATTTCTGGAGAAACTGGTGATACACTTATTGAAAGATATCTTAAGTTAAATGGACTTACTGAAGATTCATACATTCATTATAATCCTGATGATGAATCTATGATTGATTATAAAGATGAAGATGATGAATATTTTGGGGAAGATCTTTGGGAAATAAAGAAGACAGGATTCTTCATTGAAATGGCTACAGATAAAAGATTTACAAATATCTTTTTCAAATATAAAGTAAACATAAACAGTTTAGATTCACTTATAGATGATTTCACATTCCCATTGACTGGAATATTTAATGATTGGGAAGATGTTCCAAGTATGATAGTTTATAGAATAACATTTATTGATAAAGTTGCTTGCAATAAGATACAATCAAATCCTGTTGTAATAACTGATGAATGGTATAAATACATTGTCAATAATGTTACAAAAGCAAAACTTCACTTGAATAAAGTATATAAGATTATAAACAAAGATACAGATAATGAAAAGATGATAGTAGGAAATTATAATGATTCAGAAAATCCAATTCTATTCATAGATAAGATTAATTGTTCTATCATTAAAGATTCATCTGATACTGATGATATTGAAGTAATAAAGAAAAATGCTCCTAAGATAATTTATAAGCCAGTATTCTATAGAACTACTGAGCTTCAGAATATTACTATTAAATCTGGAGTTACTCAGAACATTGGTATAAATCTTGATGAATACATGACTAAGGTAGAAACATTCAAACTTATCATAGGACAGAATGAATATATTGAATATGGACGAAACAACATATTTGTCATATTCAGAATTAATGCTGCTAAACTTACAGAAACTTCTGGAAAGTATATCATTACAAATGAAGATAATGATTACATTTCAGATGGTACTTATACAATAAATTAATTTTATAGAGTATGCTTGACTTAGCGTTAGACGGTAGAATATTTTTAGATAATCCACTTGACTGTGCATTACAAGAAATAGATATGCTTCTTAATACTGAAAATACACAGCTTATTGGATATCCAAATTATGGAACAGAATTTGAAACTTTTCTTTGGACTCTTTCTCCAACTACATTAGAGATTGAAAAATATATCAGAGAAAAGATAGAACAATCTACACACTTTGCAAGTCAGTATAAGATTTTTGTAAAAGCATCATATATGGAAGGAGAATATCGTAGTATATATTATGTTAGAATTCTTCTTATGGATGATGAAGGAAATACAGGAGTACGAGAGTATCAATATCAATAAATAAAACATTATAGAGTATGAAGCTATTCAATATAACAGAAACATCATTTGAAAATTTTGATGATACTGTTAAAAAATATTTGTCAAAGACATTTACATCATTAGGTTATCAATATACACATAACCAGATTTTTGGTGTCATCTATGATGGTATCAAAGGAATAATGCAGAATGTAATGTTCTATATTGAGGATGCATTAACAGAACAGAACATTCAAACAGCAACAAGAAGAAAGAGTATATATTCATTAGCTAAAGTAAGTGGATATGATCCTTATTATGGTAGTGCTGCTTCAGGAACGTTAATTGGAAAAATTATTAGAACCTCTTCATACGAAAATGTTGATAAAGTATATATTGATAATTATACAAGAATAATCAATAAGACTACAGGCATCAACTATATAATGTTTTTAAATACTAATCGTTATGTCATATATGCAAATCAACCATTGCTAAGTCATGAATTTAAGATTGTTCAAGGACAATGGATGAATTACCAATATTCTTGTTTAGGAGAACCACTTGAGAAAATATCAATTGATGCTTCAGGTCTTTTTGATAGAAATTATATTAAAGTTCTTGTAAATGGAGAAGAATGGGAAACTGTTTCAAATCTTTATGATATGACAGAAAACGGTAAGCAAGTAATTCTTACTGTTGGTTATGAAAACATATTTGACATAATGTTCGGTAATGGAATTTATGGTAGAATTCCAAAACTTGGAGATATTGTTCAAATTCTTTATATATCTCATTCAGGTAAAGTTGGAAACATTGGATTCCTTGACCAAGCAGAATTTGTATTTAATGATAAAGGATATGATTCATCAGGAAATACAATTGATTTGAATGAATATGTTTCACTTGAACTTAATACAGTTATTTCTGGCGGAACAGATTCTGATACAATTGATTTCGTAAGAAACATGATTGGATATAATTCAAGAAGTAATGTAATTGCATCAGAACAGAACTTTAAATTATTCTTTAAAAGATTTTCATTTATTGGATATGTAAATTGCTGGTCAGAAGAAAATTCAATGACAGTATATGCAACAGCATTATCAAATATGATTGATAATATTTCATCAGCTGATGAATATCTTAAATTAACTAATAAGATAAATAATGAACAAGGAGTATTATTAACAAATGAACAAAAGATGATGGTTATAAATACTCTTAAGAATTCTAACAAATCATTTGCCGGTCTTACATTAAAATTCCAAGATCCTGAAATTAGAAGATTTGCTGTATTCTGTTATGTTAAAGCAGCATCAGTATATTCAAAACAAGACATACAAGAAACATTAATTGATACTATTGCTAATTATTTTGTACAGTTAAAAGACAATGTTAAGTTTATTCCTAAATCTGATTTAATTAACTTATGTTCAGGAATACATGAAGACATAGATGCATTTGATATTGATTTCATTTCAGAACTTGCTGAAGAATGCTACTATAATTCATTCTATTATAAGTATACATTAGATTATATAAATGGTGAATATCAATTTGTTAAGAATAAAGTATACTATGAATCTGATAAGACACCTGGATTAGATGATTTTGGTAATATTTCACTTGATTCTAATTTGGAAGTACCTATTCTTGGCGGTGGTTTCAAATATTATCCTAACAAGGATTCTGAGGATAAATCAACATCAGTAAAGCTTGATGCTATTACAATTATTTGGATTTAATTCATTTATTTTTATATATAAGACAATATAATATACATCATATGAAAAAGAGTTTTTTAGAATTCATAATTGAAAATAAGAAAAGATTTGCTATTTATGAAGCATTTAAAGAAAAAGATTTAGATAAGGCATTAGACCTTATTGAAAAGGTACTTCATAAGCATATATCAGGACTTATTCCACTTGTTGGATATGTAAATACAACTATAGATAGTAATGAATGCATATCAAAACAATATATAGTTTCTGATAAGAATGATTATGCAAAATCTTCTTTCTTCCAAATAAACTGGCTTGTTGATGGAGATTCAGCTGCACCATATTCAATTGATTTCTTTAAAGATTTAGATGTATATTGGAGATGTGAAGGCAAATCAGATTTGTCTATCTATACATTAGGAACAAGTATTGCTAAATTATTGCCTGTCATTTGGGCTGTAGTAAATTCTGGAAACTATTCTTTAACACAAGAAGAAGCTATTAAGTTAGCAAGTGAAAAATATGAAGGTGTAAAAGAATCTAAATTTGTTGTTGGCGGACTTAATTACACTGTTTATGAAGGATTTAAGAAATCAATTATAAATGACGCATTTAAAATAGATGCAGATGATAATGATTTAGAACATAAATATTGTGATGATTTTGAATCTATCACAAATCAAATTGGTATACTTAAAGAAGATAATGAAGACAGTGGCATTAAATTAGCAATTGAAAGAAGAAAACAAGTAAAAGTTCATTCATCAGATAATTTAATAGAACAAGAAAAAGAATTAAAGAAAGGAAAGAAAGACCCAGAACAAATATTTAAAGAAATGAATAAATATATTTCATTAGTTATAAAAGGTCTTCAACCATCATTGATTCTTTGTGGTGCTCCTGGTGTTGGAAAAACATTTAGAGTAAAGAAACAATTAAAAGAAAATGGATATAAAGAAGGTGAAAATATGATGACTGCAAAAGGCAAATGTACAGCAAGAAAACTTTATCTTACTTTATATCAAATGAAAGAAAAGAATGATATTGTTCTTATTGATGATGCTGATTCATTAGTTGGTCCTAAAGCAGATGAAAATTGTATTAATATTCTTAAAGCTGCTCTTGATTCAACATCTGATGAAGAAGGAAGATTAGTAACTTATGGTGTTGCTGGTAAAATTACTGATGATGAAGGTGTAGAAATTCCAAAGAAATTCTATTTCAAAGGCGGATGTATTGTAATTACAAATTATAAAGCTGGCGCACTTGATACTGCATTAAGAGGCCGTAGTTTCATACAAGACATTGATTTTAGTAATGCTGAAGTTTTAGAAATAATTGAAAAATTGATGCCAAACATTGAACCTCAGATACTTAATCTTAAATCAAAATATAAATCATTAGAGTATCTTAAAGAACTTGATAAGAATGGTTCAGATATGGAACTTTCATTGAGAACATTTGTACTATGTGCAAAAATATTTAAAGCATGTGATGGGGATGAATCATTCTCAGATGAAGATGCTAAATCAATGATTGAAGAGCAAATGAAATTACAATATGCGAGAGGAATGAGTAAGTATTAAAATAAAAAGAGGTTCTTAACGAACCTCTTCTTTTGTATAATAACCATTTATCTTTCGATTTCCACTATCCCAAGAATCATAATAATAGCCATCTATTAATGTAACAACATGAGCATGTACCCATAGGATATATTTGCCCTTAGGATGTTCAATTGCAAATTCATTAACTGTCTTTTTCTTTGCACCTTTTTCTCCCTTAGTATATTCATATCCAAATCTTTCAGTAAGAATCTTGTTGACAACTTTATGGTCATCACAAATCATTGCCATTTCTTTGCCTAATCTTGAAGCCATATCATAAGCATCATTCCAATCAAGATTCTCAGCTTTGCAATAAGCACGAATAGAACAGTCACCAGTATTGTTATTTTGTGGATTAGGATTATACTTAATCCATTTTCTATCTGCAACCTTTTTAAATTTCAATCTATATTCATCAACAAAATCAACAAACTCATCAAGGTTGTCTTTATCATACTTTTCTGTTTTGTTTGTTACAAGATTATAATAAGTAAGCTCTTCATTCTTAATGACAGCTGTACCTACTTTCTCATCATCATTGTACGCATCAAGAGTAATATCTTGTGATAAATCAAATGTTGTAATAAGTGTAATTTCCATTATTTAATATTTTCTAAATGTTCAATATGTTCTGTAGTATTATAATCATATAAATCAGCTGAACCATCTTTATTGAATTCAACTTGACAGCATTTTTCATATCCTCCTGGATTATAAGGCATTCCGTTCAATGGATTACATAGAGGCGGAATAAAAGTCATTTGTTTAATTTTTTTCATATTTAACCGGTATAAAAATCGTTATAATAACTATAAACTTCTTGATTTGTTTTCTTATCTACTATTCTCCAATCAGCTGTTTTATAATTTTCATCAAAGTAATAATTTTGATGTTCACCCCGTCTATTCCAACCATCATTTAATTTTTCAGCTACTTCAAAAAATTCCCAGCCTGTTAAAGAATTTACTTCTTCATAACTTAATCTTTTCATAAGCTAATCATAATCAATCATACATGTACAATTAGGGTCATGAACAATTCCACCAGTAGCACCCTTGCCATATCCATTTACAATATTTGCTTCATTAGCAAACCAAATATATCTATGTCCTTCAAATTCAAATTTCTCAATTTTTGTAAAGATATATTCAACATTATCATAATTATCATTAATGACAGCTGGTTTCTGTTCACAACCGCTAATCATTAAAATAACAATAAAAGAAATAATAAAAGCAACAATCTTTTTCATATACGCATAATTTATAAATACATTATTAATATAGAACATATTATTCAGACAATTTTTATTTTTATTTAATTAAAAGTTTTATATAGTAATGAAAGACTTACAGCAATTCATTAATGAAGGAAAAGACGAGAAGTTCTTTAATTCTGTAAAGAACTTATTAGATAAAGATCCAATCTCTACTATGATTCTTTCAAGAACAAATAATTATGATAGAGATAAAAGAAGTTTTGACCAAGCACCTAAGATTCTTGTAAAAGAAGATGAAAAAACTTATTCTTGGTATAAACTTGATATGCTTGATGAAGAAGCAGATTTTGCAGCTCCTAAAGATATGGTTGGTATATTCATAAACAGAATGTTCTATCCAATATCTAATAAGGAGCTTCTTCTTGAAATAGTAAAGAAATATAATGAAGAATAATATATGAAAAGTTTAGTAGAATATTTAGTTAATGAAGGATTAAAAACTGGATATTGGCATGGTGCAGATGCTTGGATTCTTAATGGCAGTAAAAGAGATGGTTATACTATTTTAGTTGGCGGATATGATGAATTAGAAGCTAAAAAAGTACAAAGACTTGTAAATGCAGATAAACCTCTTGGAGAATATGAAGATTATGTGATCTTTGCAGAACCAGATGAATGGAAAGAACAAAATGATTAATATATAGAATTATGTGGTATAGAGTAAAGGTAAGTAGAAATATACAGACCCCAAAAGGAAAGGATAAATCAGTTGTTGAGTATTATCTCAGTGACCAATCTAACTTTGCTGAGGCTGGTTATAAAGTACTTGAATATTTACAAGGTGATGGGGAGATTGAAGATGTATGTCTTATGAAAAATCTTAAGCCATCTGGCAATATAGAATATCAACCAACATGTAAAGTATTTATAGTAAAGTTTGCGGAAGAAGTAGAACAAGAAGATGGAACAATAAAAACAATGAAATATCCTGTTCCTTTTTATGCTAATAACAATACAGAACTTCAGAAGATTCTTGAACTTTATCTTAAACAAGGTCTTGATAATATGAGAATCACTACTGTTTCTGAAACCCAATGGAAAATTATTTAATTAAGATATGAAAAGTCTAACACAATATTTAACAGAAGGTCACCAAAAATATAAAGGTTACTGTGAAGAATTTGAAGATGAAGATACTGGTGAAGTAATCAAGATATATCGTTCAGCTCGTCAACAAAAGAAATGGGCTAAAATGAGAGAACTTGAAGAAAAAGATAGAGCCGAAAGATTAGAAAAAGTAAAACCATTAGAAGAAAAGAAACAAAAACTTTCTGATGAATGGTGGAAATTATTTGATGAACAAAAAGGATTAGAAACAGAGTTAAGAGAATTGTCAAATAGACAAAGAGAACTTTATTCAGATATGGAACAAGAAGTGGGAAGCTTGATGCATAATGGGGATAATTCTAAAGCTGAAGAAAAAGCAAATGAATATGGGGGTGAAATGGGAGATATTGATGAAAAGATTGATGAATTAGAAGAAAAGATTGATGAGTTAGAAGAAAAGATGAATAAACTTGATGAAGAACTCAGTGATTTACAAAGCAAAATAGATGATATATTATACAAATGAAAAACTTAGTTGAATTTATTAATGAGTCAAGATATTTTTCATTAGAACCAAATGAAAGAGATGTATTAGCATCATTTGTTGGTGTTCTTTGTGGTTCATTAGGAGATGATGAAATTGAAGAAAAATGCGCTGACTTAATCAAAGAATTATCAGATAAAGATAAAGATAAACTTTCATCTTTATATGATTGTTTAGATGATACATATAATTATAAGAAAATCAACCGTAATATGATTATTGATGAAATTCCATTAATCAAAAGATGTATTGAATGGTGTGATGAAAATGATGCATGGGTTGATTCAAATGATGTTGAACTTTTAGACATCCTTGATAAAATTAACACTAAATAAGATATGAAATCTTTAAGAGAATACTTTGAATCAAAAAAGAATAACGGTAAAGAAATTGCAATGGAGATCATTAAAGCTTATTTTGGGGGATATGAGCCAAAGAAACTTTCAGATGAAGGAATGCAATGTAAGACCGATGAAGATATGTATAAGTTAATTGAAAATATGGAACTTTTCTATGCACATCAAGAAAACAGTAAAGATCCTTATGATGATTCAGATATAGATACTATACATACAGAAATAACTAATTGGGTAAAAACACATAATAAATAATATATGAAAAAATTATCAGAATATATAAATAATCAATATATATCATTAAATGGATTAGATGAAGAAGTTATTGAAAGACTTTCTAATCTTGAAGGATATATGATTAATGAATGCGATTGTGGATGCTGCTGTGACCCTTATTCATGTGATTGTCCTTGTGAAGCACCTGGTGATGCTACAGCAATTGCTAATCCTGTTCCTGCTCCTGTTATGCAAGATCCTGTTCAAAGATGCCGTGAAAAATTCTATGGTCAACCAAAAGTATATGATTTACTTGATACACATACTACATTAGATTATAGATGCCGTTTCTTAGATGTTATTCAAAATGCATTTTCTGAACCTATTTTCTTCTGTGATTATAGCTGTCCTGTAAATGGATATGATAGAAGCAAGAAACTTAGAGATGACATCATTACATTATGCAAAGATTTTGATTTCTTGTGGCCTGTTTTATTGATTAGAGGAGATGGTTCTATTCAATTATTTGCTGCTAAGAAATTTGGAAGTAATGGTGAAGAAGGTTCAATCAAAACATCATTAGTTGATGCTGCCGATATTCTTGGCAAACTTGAAAAGAGAAAGGAAATAGAATGGGCACAAGTTCTTGATGTTTCTATTGATAATCTTGACGACCTTTATGATTTCTTATTTACTGTTACATTCAATAAAGAGAAATATGATAAAGAATTAGAAGAGCAAAAAACAAAAGACATGGCTTCTGCATTAAAAGAGAATCCAGTACCAGTTTCAGTTGGTTAAAATAAATAATTTGTGAATATGAAGAATTTACTTGATATACTTAATGAATCACAAACTTCTAATAAAGAAATGACTCATTATATTAAATCTTGGTTAAAACAAGACAGAGGAAATTATGAAGCTACAATTGCTGTTATTTTAGAAGCAATGATGGATTACTTTAAATCAGAAATGGATTATTATGAAGATAAAGATAAAGTAGCATCTGGAAAACAAAGTAAAGAATATGATGAGGCAGCTGATTTATATGCTAAAGTAAGAAAAGTATATAATGATTGGGACAATATATAATAAATGATTATGAAAAAGTTAGATGATTTTGTAAAAGTAGAAGAATCTCCTATTACAGAGGAATTAACATATGATAGTGTAATTGCACAATTACAAGAAGCTAAAGAAAATGGTACTCCAATTGAAGAAGGTTTAATTGGTGCTATTGTTGGTGGTGTTGCTGGTGCAACAATTGGTCCTAAAGTTATGAAAGCTATATGTAAAGCTTTAGGTGTAGATGAGAAAGGACCATTTGGAAGTCTTCTTACATCAAGACTTATTCTTACTGCAGTTGGAACTACTGTAGGATGGAAATAATTCCCACATTTTTGAATTATTTTATTATTATATATAAAGAATGTAGGTTTACTACAAAATCTATAAATATACCAAATATATAAGACTATGAATATAAAATTACTAAAAAACCTGGACTTCGCAAGTAAGATAAACGGAACTGAAGCAGTTACCGAAGCAGGTAAAGAATTGTTACAAAACTACAGAGGATATATTTATTCTAATCCAGTTACCTGTGGTATCGTTAATGGCTTTATTAGAGAAGCAGCTAAATTTAGTTTCGATACAGGTTTGGTAGGAATTTTAGAATCTGTAAATAGTTTTATTAAGGAAAACAGCATTTCATGGCAACTTGCATCTGCTTGTGAATCAATCAATGCAAACAACTCAAGTTATGGTTATCTTGCAAAGATGGGACTTGACCAAGTAGATAAACTTCTTGAAATGAATGAAAGTGAAGTTGTTTCTTACCTTAAGGCTGGTGCAATGAAGAATCTTACATTCATTCCTGAATTTAGACAGATTCTTAAGAATGTTTATGCATCAACAATCCAAGAAGTACATGCTCCTAATTATGTAGTATCAACACCTGTTAGCTATGTAGTTGTTTCTGAATCTGAAGATACTAAAGATACCTACTTTATGGTACTTGGTAAAACTTACAAGAGAGATAAAGACAATAACGTTTGTGAAGCTGTTTGTGATGATCCTAAGTTCGTTAGAGTAAATGCACTTCTTAATAGTTTCAGTAAAGATGATAATTCAATCTTTGTTGAATATAAGGGTACACACGGTGATACCGCAAGATTTACAATTAATGAGAATGGCCTTGAATTTACTAAAGGTGATACAAAAGAAACATTTGCAAATGCAGCTGATTTCAGACAATATTGCGATACAGTTTCTAAGCCAATGTCAATGAATGAGAAACTTCATTGGATGAAAGCTACTTCAGCAATTGCAGAGGTATTTGAATGTAATGACAATATTACTGCTCTTGATAATGTTAATGTTCTTCAGACATCAACTGGTTCAATCTGTACAATTGTTGAAGGTGCTAATGTAGTTCTTTCAGTTAATCGTTCAATCAATGCAGGCACTTCTACTAAATCTTACGATTTCATGGTTGAAGCTCTTAATGATTTAATTAAAGTTTCAGGTATTGATCTCAAGGGAATGTATGAATCAAGAATTGATGAAGACTGCAAGAAGGCAGATCCTGAAAAATATGCTGAAATTAAAGAACAACTTGAAGCTGACAAGGAAGCAGCTTTCGCAGCAAGAAGAAAGAAGATTGCTATGTTAGCAGAACAGTTCAAGAATGATCCTGTTAAGATTACATTACTTAATAAGGCTGCTAAAGAACTTGCAATGCTTGAGAAATAATTTTAGTTAAAATATAAAAAGGAAAGAGGTTCATTATTGAAAATCTTTTTTTATTCTTTATTAAAAAGTGCAGCTATCAATTCAGTAGGTAAAGTAAAACGAATATCATTTTCAGTAGTTGGAGTAATGCATCCAACAAAATAATCCATTTCCTTCTCATAACAAGAAACCATTCTTGAATGAGTTTCTTTAGCATAATTATAATTAGCAAGCCTATCGCAAGCCTTTACAAGAGGCGCATAAGGAATGACTCTAATTCCAAAATAATACTTTTCATTTGCTCTTTCATGTCTATTACGGCCTTTTTCATTAGTAAGAGCATAAACAATCTCAGTAGCAAGAAGTGCTTGCTTATCAGTCATGTATTCCTTAGCAATCTTCATTACATCATTATAAGTAAGTCTTGCATCTTCAATAGAATCATGAAAATATGCAGCAAAAATCACTGGGATGATATCTTCAGTTTTTTCAACAATATAATGAAGATACTTATATGCAAGCCGTCCTACTTTATCAAGATGATAAAAATAAGGCTTCTCATCATAATGCTGATTTACATCTTCATGAATCTTTGCAATTCTATCTCTAATATTAAGTTCAAGAGAAGTGTTATCTTTCATAAAGTTTTCAAATACAACTCGTTCCATAATTCTTACTTTTTCTTTTTAAAAATTATTTTAGAAATCTTTTTTGATTCTTCATATGCTTTATCTTCAGTATAATTGTACTTAAGAATAAAGTAGTTTTTCAATGTTTTCTTTCCAGTAATGGATTCATTACCTAAATAATTTTCATTATAATCAGTAAAGATTTTCCAATACTTATCATATTCAGGATTCTCAGTATCTCCTATACCATATTCAATTAACTTATTTTGATCAATTTTTCTTGGCTTTGGATTACTTCTATCTTTCTTTTTCTTTTCCTGTTTTGCTTTATATGTAATTAATTTAATATAGTCGTCTTCTGTATAATTTAAAATTTTAATAAAGAAAGTATGAAAATCAATATTTACATTATTTTCTTCATTATATTCATTTAAAAGCTGTAACAGTTTCTTACATGTTTGCTTTGACTTTTTCTTTAAAGCAATATAGATATATTTCTTATTTCCCATATTATCTATCAATCCAATAGGTTCTTGTATGGAGTTTTGAAGTTCCGTATCTTTTTAGATAACTGTTAAGCTTATTCAAATGAAATTCTCTGAACATCTTATATCCATAAAGAATAATCTTAACATCTTCAATATCAAGATCAAATGTTTCACAGCTTACTGGAGAACCTCCCCAGATTTCAGATAAACAGAATTCGTGAATAATACTGTCTTTAGGAGAATTCCAATAATTACGATAATGTAATGGTTTTCTTGGTGATTTTCCTTCAATGATTTTCTCAAGAGTTTCAATCATTGAATCTGTTTCCCTAATATTGCGGTTGATAAAATAATCTGCTAGATTTTTACGAACATCTTCAACTATCTTGGCATTCTCTTCAGGAGAAGGTCCCTGACCAATATCAGATTCTCCAAAATAGAATTCAGTTTCAACATGTTTCTTATCAAGTGAAATAATATATTTGCCACCACAGATTGGTATAAGAACTGCAATACTATTCATTGCATATTTATAACCACGAATGTCATCCTTATAGATTGCATTCAATGCTTCAGAATATTTAGCCTTTAGCTTATTTTGATAATCTTTTTCAAAAATAAGTCTTAACTGAATAGGGTTCATAATGTTTGTTATTTTACATTAATAATATAGATAAAAAATGCAGAAATTCAATTTCTGCATCATATAATTATTAAATCTTGAGCTTTACCTAACATAGGATCATCAGCGCTTTTGTTATGAGTTTCAATATAATATAATTGATTCTTATCAATATTTACCCAAACATTATAATCAATGTATCCTAATATAGAACCTATGAATACACTTGGATTTAATGAATATTCATATTGCATCTGAACTGATTTTTCTATTTCATTATCTTCATTATCCTTAAAACATTTTTCATATAAATCAATATAATTTTGATTTTCTATTTCACGTTGCCAATATCTTTTTATTTGAATAGTCAAAAATGTTTTCATATAGTCAAATGATTCATTATCATTATTCCATTTGCATATAGAATTTCCTAACGATTGCTCAATACCAATGCATCTAAACCACCCATGTCTAAATGATTTAATATGTTCAGTATAATTTTCATTTCTTGACATCCAATATGAATTTAGTATGTTAGCAATAACATGATCATCAACCATATTGAAATACAAATATGAAAATCCATTCATTAATATAATATCTATAAGTTTAGCAGACAACAATAATGCATTGCCTCTACCATAAAGATATAATGGAAATGGCGCCATTACTTCAGATAATGAATATGTTTCAGCGCACCAAAGAATATCATCTTTTTCCAATGATTGAACGAAAGCATTCAATAATGGAACATTTACATATGTAGATGTATTGACTCTAAATATATAATCATACTCATAATATGATTTACATAATGAAAATGCCATATATGTTTTCTTATAAGTATTCTTTATGTCATCTTCACAATGTAAACAAAAATCTTTATCATCTACAACATATGTTTTATCTTCTCCCCCATGATATTTTATTAAAGAAATATTTTCATATTTTCCTTCTAAAATATCTTTACCCCAAGTATTGTCAATATATGATTCTTGTTCTTTAAAGAATTCATCTTTACAAGACATCACTAATATAAGTATCTTCTTCATTCTATTATTCCTTCATCATGTAAATTTTTAACATAACTTGCCATCCAAAAAGAATCTGCAATATCATCAAGTTTAGGTAAATTGAAATCTGAATAAATTGCTTTAAATAAATCTATCATCACTTCTTTCTTACAATTTCCATTTCCTGATGTTTTCTTTTTTATTTCTGAAGGTGTTGCTATTAAAAAATATGTTGGTCTTAATTTAGTTATAACCATCATTCTTAATAAGAAATTTAATCCAGCTAAATCAAACACGGATTTTGTTCTTGACGCGGAACCATAAGAAATTCCTTCTTGGCAAACATATAAATTATAAATACCTGAATAAGTAATTTGATGTATAAATTTCTTTACTACTTCTTCAATATCTTCAAGTATCTGCTTAAATATAAGTATCTTATTATATTCTACTTCATGATTATTTTCTTTATCATATTCTGGCTTTTGATAAAGAACATACATAAATCTTTTTAAGTTTGCTTGTTCAGCTTCATTTTCTCTTTTTGTTAACTTATCAGGCTTTATGATATAAAACATTTCTCTAATAAGTTTGCCATCTTCATATGCTAAACATGTTACTCCACTGGAATTCATTGATGGATCTATTCCAACATATATGTCAATCATTCACTCATTTTAGATATTTTTTTATTCCTTTTTAAATCTTTATTAGTTAATCCATATTCCATTATCCACCACTTTGATAATGAATCTGCTTCAACATCTCCGCAATATTTAACATTCTTATATACATTGAATACAATGTTTTCAAAATCAGACCTTTGTTTATCTGTCCAAAAATATTTATACATCCAATCTTTATCATTTTTTATTAGATGCAATATTTTCTTTTCATCAACTAATTCTTGTTTTGAAAATCTAAACATTTCAACAACTAATGAAAAAATAAGACTGTTTGTTTCAAAAAGATAATAAAGATCATCTTCAGTTAATTCACCATTCTGTAAATAATCAATGTCAAAAATTTTATAAGATTTTCTTCTACTCATATTAATTAGATTTTAAAATTTCAAGTACTTTATTTGATAATGAATTCTTATCTTTAAGTTCAGCTGTTGCTTTTATTAATGATTTCTTAAAAGCAAATTGGTCACCTAAAGATTTATAATTAGTTTTTTCTTTCAATTTTTCTCTAAGTAATTTAGTATATTCATCAAATACTTTATAAAAATCTTCTTCTGAAATTTCAGAAATTACATCAAGATTTCCATCCTCAACATATAATGTAGATGTTGAATCTATTCTTATTATGATATCACTTATATCAAATCCTTTTCCATAAAGTGTATATCCTCTTGGTCTATTCTCAATAGAATCTGTATAGAAGAATTCAAGATATCCTCCTTTATTTCTTCTGTCTATTTTTATATATTTACCAATAATCCAATCAATTTTTTCCTTATCAATTAAATTTACAAGTTCATCCATCTCATTTGCGAGACGATTTGCTTCTTTTTGATGAAAATCTCTTTCTTTACGAAGTTCTTTAATTTTAATATTATATTCTTCGGTTGTCATAATTATTCTAAATTTATATATTCAAAATCAGGTCTATTCCAAGGATAATTATTATCCACCCATAGCATTTCTGCAACATGAATTCTATTATTTTCTGCTGTTGGAGGATAATAAATATCACCACAACAAGCAACCGGCATATCTTGTGGATATTTTTTTAATTCGTCAATTAATTCACCAACAGTCATTAATCTTCTTTATCTATATTTTCAAAATAATCCTTAATTTCTGATAACATTCTATTAAAATGTTCAATATTGCCTTCACCATCAATATTTAAATATACATAATCTCCCCAACCGTCATCTTCAATAGCCATAAAATCTGGAACATAATATTGTTCATATTCTTTTGTTATATTTACTACTGTATTGAAGTTTTCATCCTCAAATATATATTCTCCATCATCACAAACTTTATAATGAGTTCTTAGATAAAAACCTTGTTTCCAATTCAATACTTTTCCAGTTTCAAGATCAATTAATAATTGCCAATAGTCTGCTGGCTTATATCCAATATTAGCATTTACAATACATGGTGTTAACTGTTTCATATTTTCACTTTCTTCTTCAGTATCTTCTACACACGGATCAATCCAATTTTCACCATCAGTAGAATATTCACAATCTTGCCAGTATCTTACTCCCATAGTAGCAACAAGATATCTAATATCTTGTTCAACAATCATTTTTCTTTTTATTTTCATATGCACTATTTATATAACATTTATTCTATCTTGTAATTCTTTTGGATATTGATCTTTTGTACTTAAATAAAGATTCCAGAAACAAGCATCAAGTATATATGTAACACACCAATCACCATCATATCGAACACCACGGCCTATTCCCTGAATTATTTCATTACTTGTACTTGAATTATACCAAAGTGGAAATAGTTTTAATTTTTCTTTTACAAGTTTGTCAGCCATACTTGGGAAAGGAACCTTAAGAATAATGATAAAACGACATTCATCTCCTGGAAGGTCAACACCAGTATTTAATGTTGGTCCTACAAGAATAGTATCAGGAGACATCTTATGAATAGCAACCATACTATTCTTTTCTCTTGAACCATTGTATACTAACATTCTTTGTTTAATTTCCATAGGAGCATCATTATAAAGCTGTTCAGCAAAATAATATGAACCAGTTTGTATCATTCCCTTTTGGTCTTTAAATTTAGTGTTACATATTGAATATATAACATTCTTCAAATGACGGAATGATATATCTCTTTCTTTAAAAGACATCTTAAACTTATTCAAAAAATGAATAGGAGATTTACTGAAATCAAATGAAGACGGAACAACTTCCATTTTAGATTCATTTAATTCTTCAGGTTTATCCATATCTTTATCATATCTAAATCCCATGTTTTCATCATAAGCAACTTTACCTCCTATTGTAGCTGAACAAAATACTTTATATTTAGAACGTTGCAATAAAAACATGTAAACAAGATAATCTTCTTTAGTACATTTGAAAGATACAGATACATGCTTATCATCATTAGCAATATTAATATCTTTAAGAAGATACTCAGGACCTGTTATTGTTATAGCAGTATTGAAATCATGCCAATGACACATATAATTTTCATACCATGATGCAATCTTGAACAATTTAATGTCTTCTTTTGTTACATTAAGTCTTTCAAGTTTTTTCATTGACATATCTGACTTAATTTTTGTGCATACATCTTTAAATGATTCAAGTATTTTCAAATAATCACTAATGCATGTATAATCCTCATCCTTTCTTGATTCATCTAAAATCCATGTATGCCAACATTTTTCTAAATCCTTTCTTAAATCTGCAGAATTAGAATAAAGCATCATTGAATCTGCTCCTTGTCTTTCACCAGTATCATCATTTTCATTAAATAATTGTGCAGATAATTGAGTAGCATGCATAAATAATGCCTCTATCTTTTCAAAATTATCTTCAATAATTGTTGGGGCATATTGCATTTGAACAATATTTGGTATGTTATGACACTCATCACAAAACAGAACATCTCGTTCTTTAAATATAGGAGCACCAGAACTATCACTGTTGAACTGTGGATTGTTCATAACAAACAAGAACAGTTGATATGTCATAATGCATACTCTTGATTTAATAGCTCTTTTTCTTGCTTGAACATATTCACAACTGTATGCACAATCATACCCATATTTCTCAATTGATTTTGGGTTGAATAATGCAGCCCAAGAAAGACCAGCCATACGGCAGTCTGCATTCTTCATATCTTCTCCATTTATTCCACAGAGATAATTTCCTGTTTGTCCCTTTAATGAAGCAATTCCAGTATTCTTATATTTCTTTAAAAAATTCTCATATTGTTCCCAAAGAAACAAATCAGATACAAGAATATAAGAATCCATTTCATAAAAATCAGCAAGCACACCGGCTGATATGATATTAATCAATGATTTACCAGAACCAGTAGGAGCTTCTATAATATAATTTCTATGCTTATGATTAAGTATGTTTTCTATTACATTAATGATAGTTTCTTTCTGATGAGGTCTAAATTCAAATTCTTTTCCAATCTTTTCTTGAGTCCATTGCTCTACATATGATTCAATCTGTTCTTTACTAGTAAGCATAATTATCTTAATGTACTTATAATATAATATAGAAAAAAATAGAGGTAATATTCATTATTACCTCTATTCCAAATTATTTAAATCATATTCCCATTCTCCAGTTGGATGCTGTGGATCTAACAATTTATTTTCATCTGTCAGTATAAAATATCTTCGTACATCAAGACATGCAAAATAATCTTTAACAATAGGTTCATTTTCTAATTGAGTATGTCCAAATATTTGAAAATAGCCAAGCTCTTTATCTGCAGCCCTATGTGGTAGTTCTTCAGACATCTCTCTAACATCAGCCCATACACATGAACCGTAATCTGGTCCAAAATATGATCTAAAATATGAATATTGACCAAGAAATGTTTCTAATGTATCATTATATGTTTCACAATGAAGAGTATTATTTAAAAACCATTCAATTGAATCATATTCTATTTTTGCACCAATATAATCAATAAACTTATCAATCCATACTTTATGAACACCAGAATGTGTCAAAAGATATTTCTTTCCATTTATTTCAGTTGAATATGCTAAATCAAATAATGATAAATTAGATACAAATAAATGATTAATATCATGATAATGCATCACATCTCTTCTTGATGAACATACACTTTTCCAAATATATCCACAATCATGATTTCCTAAAAGAAGTGTAATCTGATTAGGATACTTTATTTTTAGGTCAATTATTTCTTCTAAAATTGGAATAGCTTCATCAGGAAATATTCCTTCATATTGATATGGGTCAACATAGTCTCCAAGAAACACTATATGTGTATCTTTATCATTTTCTAAAGTATCATATACTTTTTCTTTCCAAAATGTTCTTCCGTGAACGTCAGGTATAATTATAATCATAATTAAGAATTTTGAATTATTTCTTCAACAGATTTTGGTCTTTCTTCAAAATATTTTACTGCAGACTTTGTAAAATAATTTATTTGTATGCCATTGTCAGATTCAACAATATTAACAATATTCATATCTGATGCTGCACAAATTTCTGGTTTAATTTTCTTTATTACATCGTTTATAAGTGTCCCTTTTGAATCTGCAACAATTATAGTATTTAATTCTGGAATATATAAAGAATTTTCATATGTGATAACATATTCATATTGTTTTTCAAACAAAGACTTTGTAAATGCCCATCCAGTAAATATCATTACTTTTAAGTTAAGTCTTTTCATTTCTGAAGATACATATTCATTAAACTCATCAGTATCTCTTTTTTCAAATTCATCCATTTCAAAGACTCCTGCAACATTCTTTCCAATTTGATTTTGTAATGCTACACACACATTTGTTGAAAGATCTCTTTTATTTAACATTTCTTCAATAAGCATAATAATCAATTCATATATTATATATAAAAATAGAAAAACATTGGGATTATTTTTAAATATATCTTAATATGCTATAATAAAACTTTAAAGGAGAGGTTCTTAGTTAATCTCTCCTTTTTCTATTTTATCAAGTAACTTATTAATTAGTTCCCAAGAATAATCTTCAAAATCTCCATAATCATGAATGTCATCATCAATTTCAGGATGCTGCTCTCTCATATAGTTTCTAACATACATCCCTAAACGACCTTCTAACATTGAATTCCAAACTGATGATAACTTATTGTTATCTTTAGCTTCCATTAAAAATGAAATCCATTCACTGTAATTTTCAGGGTCCGTATCATCTTTAATGTGGAAATAATCATTCATCCACTTTAAATAATCATCTTCAGGAATTTTCATTATTTATTGACTGCTTGTATTTCTGCTGGAGAATTTACAATAAGATCACAATTATTCTTAAACTCTTCAAGTGTATAACAATTATTGTAACTCATAGCTGAACGAAGATAATCCATCATATTCTCAAGCCATTGCTTTAATGTATACTTACATTCAACAAATGTGGTATTTCCTTCACTTGTCTTAAGCATATCAGGAGTAAGTTCTTTAGGTTCCTCAAGACATCTTGCTATTGCAATCTGAGCTTCCTTAGTTGACATACCAATAAGACGTTTCTTAATGTTCTTAACTGAACGAATACAAGCACGTTTTTCTTCTTCAGTGTTACCATTCCAAATGTTTATCTTCTTAGAACCATAACTTGTGTAATATAAAACTTTACCAGTTTCAGAATCATATACTGCAGGATATTGAGCACTATCTCTTGACTCAATTATCATATCACCACTACTTTCAAACAAACTACCAAACAACCCTCCAATCATTACATAATCTGCACCAAGTGCAAGTGCTTTATTTACATCTGAATATACTTTAATTCCACCATCTGCAACAATATAAGGCAAACATTTGACATCAATCCATTCTGTTCCTGGTTCATAATATTCCATTTCTCCTTTAAGTTCATCCTTAATTTGCTTACATTTATCAATAAGTGTAGCAATAGGATAATGTTCACCAACATTATTTGTTGTCAAACAATTAGAGCCAGAACCAATTGCTAATCTAACATAATCAACTTCTGTATGAGTACATATCCATCTATATGTTTCAGGATTAGCAATATTACCAACCATTAATATAAGTTCATACCCAAAGTTTTTAGCAAGTCTTTTAGCAGAAAAAGTATATGTATACAATTCCTCCATGTGGCCGTCTGCCATATCAATTAAAACTTTATATGTGTTACCTGGCTTCATTACAGGCATATCATCATCCCCAAACTGGCAGAACAATTTTATAAATTCTTTTAATGAAAATGCCACCCACTTACCATTATTTAAGAAATCAAGTCTTAAATTATATTTTACTGTTCTTGGGAGAATTACATTAATTTTATTTTCCTCATAAATTTTATAATTATGTTCATTTACTACCGTCATCATTGGGGCAGCAAAAATTGGAAGATTTCCATCTTCATAAAAAATATTACATTCTTTTCTGGATTTAATTTTACTGATGACTGCAGGAACAATTGTCAAATCAGCATATGCATAACCTTGCTCTTCTAAAATCATTTTAATGCAACTACATATTTATATTTTAATATAGAAATATGACTATCCAAGATTTAAGAAAAAATAAGATTGATTTTAAATGTCTTTAATGACGATTTAAATCAATCTATTGATTAGTATTATATGTATTATAATAAATGTCAGTAGAGGAAAGATCTACCACTAACATGAGGATATTATCACGGAATCTTAAATGTATGTTATAACATTTTTGTTTTCATCATCTTCCTCTATGAATTGGAAGTCTAAATTAGAATATTTGAATTCAATTTTAAATGTCTGACTTTGCGCTATGGGTTGAGTAAAATCTAAGTCAAGCATATCAATTCCATTTATGATAGGTTTTATAATTTCTATTCTTGAATAAATGTTTCCAGCATTATCCAATATGTCAATAAACAAATTAGGAATCATCTGGTCATATTTAGTATCACGTTCATATAAATGGAAGAAATTTTCAAATAACATAAAATAATTACAGAAACCTAATGTATGTCTAAATTCAACATTTAATGTTTTATCAATTAAATTTATAGGATTAGTTTCTGAACGATAATTTACTTGTGACGCAGTATGTAAGAATCTATTCTGTGCAATTCTGTTTTCATTTGAAGCAAATGTACCTCTACCAGTCTGAAGTTGTTCAACTGTAGCTTCCTGGAATCCTAATACTTGTACTTTCTGTATTGTTTCATTTACAAAATCAATTGGAGAATATATGTAACTATGTTTTTCTTTAAGTATTTTAGCATATTTCTCTGTAATTTCATCACAAAGAAATTCTTTTGGAAATACTAATCTATAATTATCTTGTCTTCCTTTTAACGCAAACATATTAAATAATAGTACATTTAATTATATTAAGATTACTTACATGAATCTTTTCAGATTTGTTTTCATCTACTTTTTTAATTATAAAACCTTTTGACAATATATCCTTTATATTATCAGTATCTAATGGTTTAGAATTTAATTTGTTGTTTTTATAGTATATGTTGTATGCTTTCATTTCTTAGTCTTCTCATATCCTGCACTTATTGTATTATCATTATCTAAGTTACCAACTTTAACATTAATAGGATTATCTATTAACTTAGTTAACTGATTGATATTAGCCTGGAATCTTCTCTGTCTTTCAGATTCAATTCTTTCAGCAGTAGATATTGTCTTCTTAGCATCTTCAACTTTTTCAGATAACTTAGCAAGTACATCTACTAAATCACCATCAATCAATTTAACTAATTCATTAAATCCACCCATCTTTGTTGCAAGTTCAGACATAGTAGACATAAGATCTGTAAGTTTAGTAACTTTAGATACATCTACTCTATCAACTGCTTGTACAAATCTGTCTAATGTATGAGTTTCTTTACTAAAGTTTTCAATTCCATATTTTTTAAATGCTCTTTTTAATTTTAATCCACTCCCCATATATCCATCATC